>DASVSA010000030.1:0-1775 GCA_036388335.1 Longimicrobium sp.
CGCGCCACGGCACCGCCGGACGATGCCTCCACCCCGTCCGCTCCCAGGGCCAGCTGGATGATGCGGGACTCGCCGGGCGGAACCGCGACGGCGACCCCGCTCAGCTCGCTCACCCTGAGGCCGCCCGGCGCGGCCTGCAGGCGCAGCGCCTCGCGGTCCACCACTTCTCCCAGCACTTCCCGGCCCTTCAGCACCTCCAGCTGCGAGAGCAGCGGGTTGGTGCCGGTGTTGTAGATGGCTTTCGCCACCTCCTCGTCCGGGCGGCTGGCCACCGGCGACCCGGTGCCGGTCAGGCGGAAGAGGCCGCCGGCGCGATAGCGCGGCACCGGGTCGATAACCAGGTACGCGGCGATCGCGGAAGTGAAGATGGCCACCGCCGCCACGAGCCAGGCGTGCCGCCAGAGGACGGCCAGCACGGCGCGGATGTCGACCGCGTCGTCGTCCGCCGGGCCCTGCTCGCGCGGCGGGCGCCCCGCACCCTGCAGCATGTGACTCCCGGAGCCGTCAGGATCATGCTGGACGGGCTCAAAGCTGGACATGAGATTCAGGGCTTGTTGCGAAAGGAGCCTCCACGCGAGGGGCTCACACGGAGGCACGGAGACACGGAGGAGCGTTTCTCTCGGTGTCTCCGCCGCTGTGTGAGCCCCGCTGTTCCCTGCACATGAGTTTTGCAAGCTATCACGGCCGGAGGGATAAATCCAACCGGGCGGCCAGGCAGCATCAGCCCGCCCGGCGCGCCGGCGGACCCCGCCGTGCCGCCGCGGACCGGTACACCTCGATGGTGTCGAGCGCGGTCCGCTGGGCGGTGAAGAGCCCGGCCCGCGCCGGCCCGCGCTCCGCCAGCCCCGCGCGCAACGCGGGTGAGGTCACGATCTCCGACATGGCCAGGGCGATGTCCGCCGGGTCGTAGGGGTCGAAGTACACCGCCGCGTCGTCCCCCACCTCGGGGAGCGCCCCCGCGCGCGCCGCCGCCACGGGAGTGCCGCACGCCGCCGCCTCGAGCAGGGGAAGCCCGAATCCTTCGTAGAGGCTCGGAAAGACGTAAAGCTCCGCCGCGCGGTAGAACGCGGGCAGGTCGTGGTCCGGAACGTATCCCGGGAGCACCACCCGGTCCTGCAGCCCCAGCGCGGCGATCCTTTCGCGGATCGCTCCCGCCTCGCCCCCGCGCCCCGGCTTCCCCACCAGCACCAGGGTGCGGCCGCTCAGCGGGCCCGAGCTCACCAGCGCGAAGGCCTCCACGAGCCGCCGGAGGTTCTTGTGCGGGCTGAGCGTGGCGACCGACAGCACGAACGGCGACACCACGCCGTACGTGCCCACCCGCTCACGGGCGTCCTCCAGCGATGGAACCTCGAACTTGCGAGGCGTGAGCAGCACCGTACGCACCCGCAGCGGGTCCACACGCGTACGCGCCAGGATCTCCCGGCGGGTGAAATCGGAGATCGAGATCAGCCAGTCCGCGCGGTGGCAGGATGGCACCCGCTCGGACCCGACGACCCTCTCGATCCACGCGGTAGGTACCTCGTCCAGGATCTCGCGGTAGAACTGCGACGAGAAGTCGTGCACCGTCAGCACCGTGGGCACCGGAAACGCGGGCGGCACCAGGTTCCCCGGAAAGTGCATGAGGTCAAGCCCGTCCAGCCGCGCCCGCCAGCGCAGCACGGAATACTCCCACGCCACGCGCCGGTAGACCTCGAAGAGTCCCGCCGGGATGGGGCAGACCACGAGGCGGAAGTTCGGGAGGGTGGTCTCGAACAGGTGCCGGTTGCGGTCGGTGA
>DASVSA010000031.1:0-5031 GCA_036388335.1 Longimicrobium sp.
CTTGCGTGTGAGCACGAGCAGGTCGCTGCGCTCCTGCTCGCTCAGATCCACCTTGTATCGCTTCGGCATCCTTCGGCTCCTGGACAACTTCGTACCCAAAGCCGAAGGATACACGTCAACCCAGTTGTGGTGCCCCACTAGTTAGAAAGAGAGGCACAGAGATGGAATCTCTGTGCCTCTGTGCCTGTGTGTGAGCCCGCCGTTCAGCCGCGCGCCATCGAGTCCAGGAACTCCTTGTTCCCCTTGGTCTTGCGCATGCGCGTGAGCAGGAAGTCGATCGACTCCGCGGGCGCCATGTCCGAGAGGAAGTTGCGCAGCAGGTAGACGCGCGTGAGCTCCAGCTCGTTGAGGAGCAGGTCTTCGCGGCGCGTGCCGGAGCGGTTGATGTCGATCGCCGGAAAGATGCGCTTGTCAGCGATGTGGCGGTCGAGCACCAGCTCCATGTTGCCGGTTCCCTTGAACTCCTCGAAGATCACCTCGTCCATCCGGCTCCCCGTCTCCACCAGCGCGGTGGCCACGATGGTGAGCGAGCCGCCCTCCTCGATGTTGCGGGCCGCGCCGAAGAAGCGCTTGGGCTTGTGGAGCGCGTTGGCGTCCACGCCGCCGGAAAGGATCTTCCCGGAGTGCGGCACCGTCACGTTGTAGGCGCGGGCCAGGCGGGTGATGGAGTCCAGCAGGATCACCACGTCGCGGCCGTGCTCCACCAGGCGCTTGGCCTTCTCCAGCACCATCTCCGCCACCTGCGTGTGCCGGTCGGCCGGCTCGTCGAAGGTGGACGAGATCACCTCGGCGCGGACGTTCTCCTGCATGTCCGTCACCTCTTCGGGCCGCTCGTCGATCAGCAGCACGATGAGGTGGACCTCGGGGTGGTTCTCGGTGATGGCGTTGGCCATCTTCTGCATCAGGATCGTCTTGCCCGCCTTGGGGGGCGCCACGATCAGCCCGCGCTGCCCCTTGCCCAGCGGCGCGATCAGGTCCATCACGCGCATGGAAAGGTCGGCGGCGCCGGCCTCCAGCTTCACGCGCTGGTCCGGGTAGCGGGGGCGCAGGTTGTCGAAGGCGATGCGGTGCTTGGCCTTGTCCGGCTCGTCGCCGTTGACGCGCTCCACCTTGAGGAGCGCCAGGTACCGCTCGCCCTCCTTGGGGGGGCGCACCTGGCCCAGCACCGTGTCGCCGGTGCGCAGGTCGAAGCGCTTGATCTGGCTGGGCGACACGTAGATGTCGTCCGGCCCGTACAGGTAGTTCCAGTCCTGCGAGCGGAGGAAGCCGTACCCCTCGGGCAGCACCTCCAGCACGCCCTCTCCGCGCAGCACGACCTCGGAGTCTAGCAGGTTCTGCTCGATCCGATAGATGAGGTCCTGCTTGCGGAGCCCCGAATAGTTCGAGATGTTGAGCCCTTCGGCCATCTCGTGCAACTCGGCGATGCTCTTTGATTTTATGGTTGTGATGTCCACGTGGGTCTCCGGATGCGTCAGCAAGTCCCGCGGGTCAGGGGGTGCGATCCCGCCCGAGCCGCTGGATGATGTTCTGGGAGGTATGGATGGGGAGCCAGGAAAGGGGCGGAGTGCGCCCGAGGCTTGCCTGATGGTCTATGGGGGACAGTGGCCCCAACCTAACGCCCACTATTTTCGCGGTCAAGTGTGCCGTTTCCAGCGCTGACGGAGCTCTTCGCGGCCGTCCGCAGGGTGCAGGCAGGCGACCGTGAGGTCCTGTTCGCCTTGCTTTTACCCGGCCTGCGGCCGGACGATCCAGCGGTGCGCGGCGCGCTCGCCGGGTGGCCCGGTACCCACTGGGCCTCCCGGGCCGGCGACGGGTGGGAGGTGGTGCTGGAGCGCCGCGTCCGCCCCGCTCGCCGCGAGCGGTGGTGGCTCCACGCCCTCCTCCTCCTGGGCACCCTTTTCAGCACCGCGCTGGCCGGGGCCACCCTGGCCGGCCGCGACCCGCTGGGGCTCGTCGAAGGGCCGGTGCTGGGGGTCACGGTCCCCCTGCCCACCGGCCTCGACCCCCACGCTCTCGCGTCCGGACTCCTCTTTGCGCTCCCGATGTTGGGCGTGCTGCTCGCGCACGAACTGGGCCACTACGCCGCCGCCCGGAGACACGGGCTGGACGTGTCGCCGCCCTTCTTCATCCCCGCCCCCCACCTCATCAGCCTGATCGGGACCTTTGGCGCTTTCATCCGCCTGCGCTCGCCCATGCTTCACCGGCGGATGCTGATGGAGGTGGGCGCCGCCGGGCCGCTGGCGGGGTTCGTGCTGGCCCTTCCCGTGGCCGCCGTGGGCCTGGCGATGAGCCGCGCGGCGGGCCCGCTCCCCGCCTTCCCGGGCGCACCCAGCCTGGTGGTGCTGGAAGGCTTCGGGCTGCGCATGGGCGACTCGCTGCTCTGGCTCGTGCTGCGCGCCCTGTTCGCGCCCGGCGGGGGGCCGCTCATCCTTCACCCCGTGGCAGTGGCGGGTTGGGTCGGGCTCTTCTTCACGGCCATGAACCTCCTCCCCGTGGCGCAGCTCGACGGCGGGCACATCCTGTACGCGCTGCTGGGGGAGCGCTGGCAGCGGGGGGTGGCGCTGCTCTTCTTCGTCTTCCTGGTGCTGGCGGGATGGCTGTGGCCGGGGTGGTGGCTGTGGGCGGTGCTCGTGCTGGCGGTGGGCCGCGGCCGCGTCACCCACCCGCCCGTGCTGGACCCGCGTCTCCCGCTCACCCGCGCCCAGGGCGCAGCCGGGTGGGCGTGCGTGGCGCTCTTCATCCTCGCCTTCGTGCCGATCCCCATCCGGTAGGGGCTCACACGGAGACACAGAGGCACGGAGAGAAGTTCTTCTCCGTGCCTCTGTGTCTCTGTATGAGCCTTCTGCTTGACAAACGTGCGCGACGTGGCGGAGATTCGGGAGCGCCGTACGCCACGACAACCCCCGGAGGCCCCGCGATGGCACGCCACAACCGCGAAGGGGAAGGGGAAGACCAGCACGGCCACCGCTACCGGATCGGCTACCAGCCGGACTGGTTCCGCCAGATCAAGGTGACGCGCGACCTGGAGAACGGGCGCCAGTCCACCAAGACCCTCCTCCGCAATCCGCAGCCGCCGCTGGGGGAGCCCGGCCCCCGCGTGCTCACCGAGGTGGAGGCGCCGGAGCTGGGGCTCAGCTTCTCGCTCACCCTGCAGGACGAGCGCCGCGTGGTGCGCCGCATCATCGTGGAGACGGTGATCCCCGAGGGCGAGGAGCGCGGCCAGACCATCTCCTTCGTCCTCTCGCCCGTGCCCGACGAGGAGTAGCCTCCCCCACCGGCGCGCGGATCCCCGCCGCCCCCATCCTCCCGCACAAGCGTTTCCCATGCTCGTCCTGCTGGCCCAGACCGCACCGCCGCCGTGCCCGGACACGCGCATCATGTTCGGGGTGAGCGTGGTGGTGGTGGTGAGCGTGGTGGTGTTCACCGCCGCGGTCATCGTCACCCTGCTGCGCCGCAGCGACCGGCGGCGCGTGGAAGAGGAGAAGGTGGCCGCCATCGGCACCGCCACCGCGCGCATCCTCCACCAGATCAAGAACCCCCTGCAGACGGTGGTGCTCAACGCCGACATCCTGCAGGACGAGCGCATCGTCAACGACGCCGCCACCCGCCGCGAGGTGTGCGAGGCCATCGTTTCCGAGAGCCAGCGGCTGGTGAGCATGCTGGACGAGCTGTCGGTGTACGCCAGCGGCGCCCGGCGCGCCCTCAACCGGCAGCCGGTGAGGCTTCACGACCTGGTGGCGCAGGTGGCGCGGCAGGAGGAGCGCGAGGGGCGGGAGACGGGCGTGCGCGTGGAGCGCGGGACCCTGGGCGAGGCCACGGTCTACGCAGACGCGTACTACCTGCGCCAGGTGTTCGAGAACCTGGTGCGCAACGCCCGCGAGGCCATGAACGAGCAGGAAGACCGCCGCCTCTCCATCCGCATGGAGTCCGCGGGCGGCTCGGCCGAGGTGCGCGTGACCGACAACGGCCCGGGGATCACGGCCGAGAACCTCGAGCAGATCTTCCAGCCCTTTGTATCCACCAAGGGGAAGGGGATGGGCCTGGGCCTCGCCATCTGCCGCGAGATCGTGGAGGGCCACGGCGGGCGCCTGGAGGTGGAGTCCACCCCCGGCCTGGGCGCCACGTTCATCGTGCGCCTCCCGCTCTTCGACGCCTCCGTGCTGGAGACGAGCCGGCCGCAGGAAGCCTGGGTCTAATCTCCCGCAGAGACACGGAGGCACGGAGATTAACTTCATCTCCGTGCCTCCGTGTCTCTGTGGGAGAGCTTTTTACTTGCCGCGCAGCACCGGGTTGATCTTGACCCGGCCCGAGCCCGTGACCGTCACGTCGCCCACCGTGGCGTTGGGATCGAACACCAGCCGCACCGCCGACACGCTGTCCGCGCCCACGGTGAAGTTGATGGCGGTCTTGATCTTACCGCTCGGCACTTCCAGCGGGATGCGCTGGCCGGCCGCGAGCGTCGACTTGCCCACCGTGGTCGCCTGCTTGAAGACCACCGAGCCCCCGCTCACCACCAGCCGGATGCGCTTGTAGGTGCCGGGGAGAAGGGTGCCGCGCACCAGCTGGAAGCCGCCCGTGGTGTCGCTGGGGAGGCGCAGGAGATCCACGCTGAGCGGCGTGGGCAGCGCGAGCGTCACCCAGCCGCCCTCGCCTTCCTTGGCGCTGTCCGCGGCCGTCGTGTCGGCCGAGACCGGGGGGAGCGCTTCCACGGAGGTGATGGTCACGTTGAGCGAGTCGAGCGCGGTGAGCGCCACCCGGTCCATGGACGCGCTGCCCGCCAGCAGGGTCGCGCGGGCCGGGGCGGAGCCGCTCTGGCTCATCAGCACGCGGACGTCGGCGCGGCCGTTGGAGCCGGTGCCGTCGCCGCAGGCGCCGAGGGTGGCCATTGCGAGCAGGGGGAGGATGTACTTCGAATGCATCGTGGGTCTCCGGATGTGTATAAGGCGGGTTTGGGGGATTCGCGGATATGACGACGAACGGGCGGGTTGCGTCACATCGCAACCCGCCCGAAAAACTGCTACACGTATATGT
>DASVSA010000032.1:0-9711 GCA_036388335.1 Longimicrobium sp.
CCATGGCGTGGGGGATCACCCGATCCCATCCCGAACTCGGAAGTTAAGCCCCACTCGCGCGGATGGTACTGCCGGGGCCACCCGGTGGGAGAGTACGGCGCTGCCGGCCTACGTATCAGCCCCCCGACGCTCAGCGATGAGCGTCGGGGGGCTTCTGTTTTCTGGGCCTCACACAGAGACACAGAGGCACGGAGAAGAACTTATCTCCGTGTCTCTGTGTCTCTGTGTGAGGCCCGATCAGTTCGTCGCCACCCGGTTCTTCCCCTGCGCCTTGGCCGCGTACATGGCGGAGTCGGCGTGGCGCAGGAGGAACGATTCGCGGTCGTGGACAGTGCCGCTCCACTTGCCCGCATGGTACGAGGCGACGCCCAGCGAGGCGGTGATCACGCCGCGCAGGAAGAGCGGGGGCAGGTCGGGGCCGTACTCGCGGTCCAGGTACGTTGCGTCGGCGATGGCGGCGCGTACGCGCTCGGCTACGGCCGCGCCCTCGGACAGCGGGGTCGCGGGGAGGCCGATGACGAACTCGTCGCCGCCGTAGCGGCAGAGGATGGCGTTCTCCCAATCCACTACGCGGCGCAGGAGGTAGCCCACCTCGCGCAGCACGCGGCTCCCGGCCAGGTGGCCGTAGCGGTCGTTGACGTTCTTGAAGTGGTCCAGGTCCATGAAGATCAGCACGCACTCGCCGTCCGCGGCGTCCGTCTCGGCGATCATGTCGCTGATGCAGACGTGCATCCACCGGTCGTTGTAGAGCCCGCTCAGGTCGTCGCGCTTCGCCAGCTCGTTGGCGCGCTTGGCGTCCAGCGCGTTCTGCAGCGTGGACGAGGTGTACCCGGCGAAGATCTCCAGCATCGCGAGGTCGTGCGGCGTGAACGGGCCGCCCCCCTGCCGGTTGCACAGCTCCATCACCCCGCACACCGTGCTGCCGATGGTGATGGGCACCGCCACGGCGCTGTGCGCCAGGCTCCCGCGCGCCACCGGGCCATCCGACAGGTGCGGGCGCCCGCTCGTGTACACCTCGCCCGCCAGCCCCTCGCCCGCCGGCAGCACCGTGCCCGGCTGCGTGTCCGTGCGCGCGCCGAAGGAGGCCACCACGTACAGGTCGTTGGCCGCGCGGTCGTCCACCTTGCGGAGCGGGTCGTCCAGGAACACGGAGCCCGCCTCCGAGGGCACGAGCTCGCACGCACGCTCCAGGATCTGGCAGAGCTCCGCCTCCAGGTCGATCTTCAGCAGGCCGCTGCCGGCCTTCTGGCGCTGGAGGAAGCGTTCCAGCTCCGGTGCCGCCAGCGCGTGGATCTCGGGCGGCTGGGGCGCGGGCCGGGTGGGGCCGGGGCGGAGAGCGTGGGGGAGGTCAGTCCGGACTTCGGCCATGAAGCGTAGTTTCGGAACACGGCGGGGCGGGGGAGTGCCCCGAGGTGGCTGCGCGAATCGTCCCGGCAGCGCGCGGTCGTGCTAACAATGCGACACCGGAAGCGTTTGCGCGAGGGCACCGACACAGATCGGTGCACATCCTCACCCGCCGGCCACCCGCGCGCTCCCCCGCGGGACGCGGCGGCGGGTCCATGAGGAGGGGCCGGGTGGCGTTGCATCCGTCCCCTGGCGCTGGTATACTGCTACCACCCCAAACAGATCGCTCCGCCGCACCATAGCGCCGCACTTCCCTCTGGCTCCTTCGATGAGCGACACCTCCGACAACGCTCTCCCCGTAAGCGTGCTCATCGTCGACGACGAGGAGCTGCTGGTGAAAAGCTGCAGCCAGATCCTCTCCAGCGAGGGATACGCGGTGTACAGCGAGGGGCGCGGCCGCAACGCGCTGGACGTGGTGCGGAGGCACCACCCCGACGTGGTGCTCACCGACCTGATGCTCCCCGACATGGACGGGCTGGCGCTGCTCAAGGAGATCAAGAAGCAGGCGCCGGAGACGCTGGTGGTGATGATCACCGGCTTCGCCACCGTCGACTCGAGCGTGGAGGCGATCCGCGCGGGGGCCTACGACTACATCCCTAAGCCCTTTACGGCCACCCAGCTGCGAATCCTCATCGGCCGGGCGGCGCAGCAGGTGCGCCTGGTTCGCGACAACGCGCAGCTTCGCGACCAGCTCAAGCGCCAGTACAGCTTCGAGAACATCGTAGGCACCAGCGACGCCATCCAGAAGGTGTTCTCGGTGGTGAGCCGCGTGGCGCCCACCGACGCCAGCGTCTTCATCTCCGGCGAGAGCGGCACGGGCAAGGAGCTGATCGCCCGGGCCATCCACACGAACAGCAGGCGCTCGCCGCGGCCATTTATGGCCATCAACTGCGCGGCCCTTCCCGATCATCTCCTCGAATCGGAGCTGTTCGGGCACGAGAAGGGCGCCTTCACGGGGGCCGACGTGCAGCGGCGCGGGCTGCTGGAGGTGGCGAGCGGCGGTACGTTCTTCATGGACGAGATCTCGGAGATGAGCATGGAGCTGCAGGCCAAGCTCCTCCGGGTGATCCAGGAGCGCCGCATCCGGCGCGTGGGCGGCGAGTCCGAGATTTCCATCGACGTGCGCTGGGTGTCGGCAACCAACCGCGACCCCGAGCAGGCGGTGAGGGACGGGGCGCTGCGCCAGGACCTCCTCTATCGCCTCAACGTGGTGCCCATCCGCCTCCCCGCGCTGCGGCAGCGGAAGGAAGACATCCCGGCGCTGGCTCAGCACTTCCTGCGGAGGTTCGCGCAGGAGTACGACCGCGACAACCTGCGCTTCTCGGCCGACGCGCTGCGCGAGCTGGCGGAGTACGACTTCCCGGGGAACGTGCGCGAGCTGCAGAACGTGGTAGAGCGGATCGTGTCCATGTGCCTCCCCGGCCAGGAGATCGGCCCGGATGACATGCCCGAGGAGCTTTCGCAGCGCGCTTCGGCGGGCGGTGCGCGGCCGCTGTCCATCTTCAACGCGGACCAGCCCTTCCACGATGCCAAGACCGACGCGATCACGGTGTTCGAGAAGGAGTATCTGCAGGATTTGCTGAAGCGGCACAACGGCAACATCTCGCAGGCCGCGCGCACCGCCGGCATCGACCGCAAGACGATCCACCGCATGCTGTCGAAGTACAACCTGGAGAGTCGGATCCGAGACTGATTGGGCTCACACAGAGACACAGAGGCACAGAGGAGAACTTACCTCTGTGCCTCGCTGTTTAGCAGGGCGCGGGTGGCGGCTTCGGGGTCGGGGGCGTGCATGATGGCGGAGATGACGGCGACTCCGGCGGCGCCGGCGCGGAGGACGGGGGCGAAGTTGTGGGGGTGGATGCCGCCGATGCCGACGATGGGGATGCGGACGGCGGCGGCGACTTCGGCGATGCGCGCGGTGCCGATGGGGGCGCCGGCGTCGGCCTTGCTCGCGGTGCCATACACCGGGCCGACGCCCAGGTAGTCGGCGCCGTCGCGCTCGGCCTGGCGGGCGAGCTCCACGCTGTCGGCGGACATGCCCAGGAGGAAGCCGGGGGGGACGATGCGGCGCGCGGCCGCCAGCGGGAGGTCCTCGTCGCCCAGGTGCGCGCCGTCGGCGCCGGTGGCGAGGGCCACGTCCACGCGGTCGTTGATGAAGAGGAGGGCGCCGGCCGCGCGCGTCTCGATCAGCAGCTCGCGGGCGAGCGAGGCCGTGTCGCGGGCGGAGGCGTCCTTGGCGCGCAGCTGGATGGCGGGCGCGCCGCCGCGCAGGGCCGCGCGCACCACATCCACGAGCGTACGGCCCGCGGGGACGCCCGGGTCCGTGACGACGATCAGCGACAGGTTCACCGGGCCCGCGCGCGCGCCTCGGCCTGGGATGCGCGCTTGGCGGCGTTGTGCTCGGCCAGGGTGCGCGTGAAGACGTGGGTGCCGTTGGGGCGCGCCACGAAGAACAGGAAGTCGCCCGCGGCCGGCTGCAGCGTGGCCTGGATAGCGCCCGTGCTGGGGGAGGCGATGGGGCCGGGCGGGAGGCCGGCGTGGCGGTACGTGTTGTACGGGTTGTCCGCCACCGAGTCGATGTCGCGGTACAGGAGGCGCGCCCGGTTGCCGCCCAGCGCGTACTGCACGGTGGGGTCGGCCTCCAGCCGCATCCCCTTCTTCAGCCGGTTGTGGTAGACGGCCGCGATGGTGGGGCGCTCGCTCCAGACCTTCGCCTCGCGCTCCACGATGGAGGCCAGCGTCACCACCTCGCGCTCGTCCAACCCCAGCGCCTGCGCCCGCGCGCGCATCGCCGGGGTCCAGGCGCGGCGGTAGCGGCTCACCATCGCGTCCACCATCCGGTCCACGGAGGTGCCCAGGGGGAAGACGTAGGTGGCCGGGTAGAGGTACCCTTCCAGCGTGGGGCCGGGGACCTTGCGGCGCTTCGCCGCGTCCTCGCCCTGCAGCAGCTTCAGGGCGCTGTCCGCCGGGATGCCGGCGGCGGCGGCGAGGCGCGGGCCGATCTGCTGGACCGTCCACCCTTCCGGGATCACCACGCGCGTCTTCACCACGTCGCCCGTGGTGAGCTTGCGCAGGATCTCGGAGAACCCGGTGCCGCGCCGCACCTCGTACACGCCGGGCTGGATGCGGGCCGCGGCGCGCCTGGTGCGCGCGTAGATCTTGAAGCGCGAGGCGGAGCTGACGATCTCGCGCGCGGCCAGTGTGTCGGCCACCACGGAGAGGCCGCTGCCGGGCGGCACGGTGAAGCGCACGGGCGGCCCCGAAGGACCGCCGCCGCCGCACGCGGCGGTGAGCACCACGAGCGCCACGAGGGCGATGGATCGGGTCATGTGTCGGACTGCCGGGCCTGGTTGCGGCGCAGGTTGAGGAAGTTCTCGAGGATCAGCGCGGCGGCCGCGGCGTCGATGCGCCCCTTCTCCTCGCGCTGCGTCTTCTTGAGGCCGCTCCCGCGCACGTTGCGCTCGGCGATGATGGAGGTCATCCGCTCGTCCATCCAGTGCACGGGAAGACCCGTGCGGCGCGCCAGGTCGGCCCCGAACGCGCGCGCCTCCGCCGTCCACGCGCTCTCCTCGCCGCTCAGCTCCAGCGGCAGCCCCACCACGGCCTCCTCCACCTCGTACTCCTGCACGATACGCTGGATCTCGGGCCAGGGCGGGCGCTTGCCGGCGCGCCTTTCCAGCGTGGGAAGCGGCGTCGCGATCGTCCCCGTGGGGTCCGACACCGCGACGCCGATGCGGCGCTCGCCGTAGTCTAGGGCAAGGATGCGGGGCATAGTCTCGGTGTGGAAGTGCGTTAGTGCGTGAGTGCGTTAGTGCGCCTGACTGCAGTAAACGCACTCAAGCACTCCACGCACTCACGCACTTCTTTTCTCAGCCGAGGCTCGCGAGGGCCTGGTCCAGCGACGCGCCGGTGCTCAGCGACTGGTACACCGCGCCCAGCGTCTCGCCCGCGCCGAACAGGAGACGCGTGCGGCCGGCATCCACCGGCACCTCCATCACCACCACCGCGCCCCCGGCGATGCGGCCGAGCAGGTCGGTGAAGATCCCGGTGGAGATGTGCGAGCCCTGCGGACCGCCGTCGGCCCCGTTCTCGATCCACTCCACCAGGTCCAGCGCGCCCACGCCCGGGTGCACGCGCTGGTGCTCCAGCCGGCCCCAGCCCAGCCCCTCGAAGTAGCCGCTCGCCGTCCGCCAGAAACGATCCGGCTCCAGGGCGTACGGATCCACGCCGGTGGCGCCGGTCACGTGCTGGCGCAGCCCCGAATCCACCGCGCCGCCCAGCTCGAAGCCCACTTCGCGCAGGAGGGTGACGGCTTCCATCGGCTCGCGGTCGCGGACCAGGGCCCTCCGCACGGTCGAGAACAGCTCGGCGGGGACGTGGACGAAGCGGGCGGTGGTGTTCATCGGCGGTCGGGTGTGGCGGGGGACGAAAGGATGGGGCTCACACGGAGACACAGAGGCACGGAGAAGAACTCATTCGCCTACAGCGGGCTCGGCCTTCTTCGCCTTCTTTGCCCGCTTCGCTTCAGCGGCTGCGGCCTTCGCGGCGGCTGCTTCGGCCTTGGCGGCGGCTTTCGCGGCATCGGCCTCGGCTTTCGCGGCGGCGGCCCCAGCCCTCGCGACGGCTTCATCGGCCAGCACCGGGGGGAGCGCGAGGAGGTCAGCCTCGCCTATCTGGGGGATGTTCAGCTCCCGTGCCTTCGCGGCCTTGGAGCCGGCGTCCCCGCCCACCACCACGTAGTTCGTCTTCTTCGTGACACTCCCCGTCACGCGTCCGCCGCGGCGCTCGATGAACTCCGTGGCCTCATCGCGCGTGAGCGACGGGAGCGTTCCCGTGATGACGAAGGTGTAGCCTGTGAACTCGCCGGTCGGAGCCTCGCCGCGCGCCTCGGTCAGCACCACCCCGGCGCGCTTCAGCTTCTGCACGACCTCCAGGTTGCCCGGCACCTGCGCCCAGCCGTGCAGCGCCTCGGCGGTGGTGCGGCCGATCCCGTGCACTGCCACAAGCTCGTCCACCGACGCGGCGAGGATGCCGTCGATGCTGCCGAAGTGGCGCGCCAGCAGCTCGGCAGCGTGCTCGCCCACGTGGCGGACCCCCAGGCCGAACAGGGCGCGCGACAGGCCGCGTTCCTTGGACCCCGCGATCCCGTCCAGCAGGTTGCGCGCGGACTTCTCCTTGAAGCCCTCGAGCGCCAGGAGCTGCTCCTCGGTCAGCGCGTAGATGTCCGCGACGTCCGTGAGGAGGCCGCGCTCCAGGAAGACGCGGATGCGCTCCTCGCCCAGCCCGCGGATGTCCATCGCGGAGCGCGAGGCGAAGTGCACCACGCCCCAGTAGATCCGCGCCGGGCAGGCGGAGTTGGGGCAGTACACCATCGCTTCGCCTTCGGGGCGCTCCACCGGGGTGTGGCAGGCGGGGCACTCGGTGGGGAACACGAACTCCTCCCCCCGCTCCTCGCCCTCCTCCAGCACCGGCCCGATCACCTGCGGGATCACCTCGCCCGCGCGCTTGATCCTCACCCGGCCGCCGACGCGGATCTGCTTGCGCCGGATGTCTTCCTCGTTGTGGAGCGTGGCCAGCTTCACCACGACGCCACCGATCTCCACCGGCTCCAGGACGGCGTACGGGTTCAGCGCGCCGGTGCGCCCGACGTTGATCTCGATGGAGTTGAGGCGCGTGGTGGCCTCGTTGGGCGCGTACTTGTATGCCGTCGCCCAGCGCGGATCGCGCCCGCCCACCACGCCCAGCTCCTCGTGCAGCCGCAGCGGATCGACCTTGACCACGAGCCCGTCGACCTCGTAGTCCAGCGTGCCGCGCTCCGTCTCGAACCTCTCGACGTGGGCGAGGACGCCGTCCAGGTCGGCGTAGCGGGCGACGAGCGGGTTCACCGGGAGCCCCCACGAACCGAGCGCGGCCAGCAGCTCCGTCTGCGTGCTCACGGGCAGGCGGTCGTTGGAGCGCGGGTCCAGCTGCAGGGCGTAGGCGAAGAAGCGCAGCGGGCGCGAGGCCGTGACGCCGGGGTCCAGCTGGCGGACGGCGCCGGCGGCGGCGTTGCGCGGGTTGGCGAAGGTGCTGTGCCCCTCGGCCGCGCGGCGGGCGTTCATGTCCGCGAAGCCGCTGAGCGGCATGTACACCTCGCCCCGCACCTCCATCAGTGCCGGGATGGACACGCCGCCCTCGCGCAGGCGCAGCGGGATCTCGCGGATCGTGCGCAGGTTGCGCGTGACGTCCTCGCCGATGGTGCCGTTGCCGCGGGTGGCTCCCTTCACCAGCACGCCGCCCTCGTAGGTGAGGGCGATGGCCAGGCCGTCGATCTTGGGCTCCACGTCGTAGCCGGCCGTCACCACCTCGGCGGCCATGCGCGCGTTGCGCTGCTCCCAGGCGCGCAGCTCCTCGGGGGAGAAGGCGTTGTCCAGGGAGAGCATGGGGGCCAGGTGCTCGGTCTTCTCGAGCTTGCTGGCCGGCTCGGCGCCTACGCGCTGGGTGGGGGAGTCCGGGGTGCGGAGCGTGGGGTGCTCCTCCTCCAGCCGCTTCAGCTCGTGGAAGAGCCGGTCCCACTCCTGGTCCGAAAGGGTGGGCGCGTCGAGGACGTAGTACAGGTGGTTGGCGTGCTCGATCTGCTCGCGGAGCTCGGCGGCGCGCGCCGCCGCCTCCGGCGGGACGGGCGGCGTCATTCCGCTGCGGGAACCTCGGACGAGCGGATCACGCGGTTGCGGCCGCTGGTCTTGGCGGAGTAGAGGGCCTCGTCGGCCATCTTGAGGAGGGCTTCGGGCGAGTCGGTCCCTTCCAGCGGCGCCGAGGCGACGCCGCAGGACACGGTCATGCGGATCTCGTTCTCTTCGTCGCGGTACAGGTGCGCCTCCACCGCCTCGCGCACCCGCTCCGCGAAGTGGGCAGCGGCGTCCTCGTCCGTGTTGGGGAGGATGGCGATGAACTCCTCGCCGCCGTAGCGCCCCACCATGTCGATCTCACGCGCCGTCTCGCTGATGATGCGCGCCGTCTCGTACAGCACTACGTCACCCGTGGGGTGGCCGTAGGTGTCGTTGATGCTCTTGAAGCGGTCCAGGTCCAGCATCGCCACGCCCACCGGCTCGCCGCTGCGCAGCGAGCGCTCCCACTCGTCGCGCAGCAGCTCGTGCACGTGGCGGTGGTTGAACAGCCCCGTGAGGCCGTCGGTGATGGAAAGCTTGCGGAGGCGCTTGTTGGCCACCTCCAGCTCGCGGTTCTTCTGGTCCAGCTCGTCCTGCAGCCGCTTGATGCGGAGCATGGCGCGCACCCGCGCCTCCAGCTCCTTGAAGTTGTAAGGCTTGGAGATGTAGTCGTCGGCCCCCGCCTCCAGCCCCTCCACGATGTCTTCCGCCGTGTCCTTGGCGGTCACCAGGATGATGGGGATGAAGGGCAGGGAGGTGTCGCTCTTGATGCGGCGCGACACCTCGAAGCCGTCGATGACGGGCATCATCACGTCGCACAGGATCAGGTGCGGCGCCTCGCCGTGCACCCGGTCCAGCGCCTCCTGCCCGTTGGTGGCCGTAACCACCTCGTACCCGCGCGACGAAAGCCGCGCATCCAGGATGTCGACGTTGTCGGGAACGTCGTCCACCACCAGGATGCGCGTGCGCTCCGGATCGTCCGCCTTGATGGGCGCCTCCGTCAAGCGTTGGCCTCCCGCCCGGCGCCGATGAAGCGCTCCACCTCGGCCACCACCCGGCGGGGCTCGCAGGGCTTGGCCAGGTACCCGTCGCACCCCACTTCCTGCGCCTTGGCGCGGTCGGTGGCGAGGGCGTGGGCCGTGAGCGCGATGATGGGGATGCTGGCCGTGGCCGCGTCGCCCTTGAGGATCTTGGTGGCCTCCCACCCGTCGATGAGCGGGATCGAGATGTCCATCAGGATCAGGTCCGGATGGTCCTCGCGGGCCATGCGGACGCCGTCTTCGCCATTGCGTGCCTCGATCACCCGGTAGCCGAAGTGCTCGAGAATGGTACGGTAGACCGTGCGGTTGTCCTCGTTGTCTTCAACGAGCAGCACCGTCTTGCTGGAGTCGGCCATGCCGAGAGCCTCCTGGTGTGGTTCGCCGCCCGGCGCGCGCGGGCGCGCTCCGGGGAGGGCGGTAATGTACAGCCCGCGTCGCGACAACCGCAACCTCACGCGGACACACAGAAGAAGTGCCTAGTGGGGCACCACAACTGGGTTGACGTGTATCCTTCGGCTTTGGGTACGAAGTTGTCCAGGAGCCGAAGGATGCCGAAGCGATACAAGGTGGATCTGAGCGAGCAGGAGCGCAGCGACCTGCTCGTGCTCACACGCAAG
>DASVSA010000033.1:0-4956 GCA_036388335.1 Longimicrobium sp.
CTTGCGTGTGAGCACGAGCAGGTCGCTGCGCTCCTGCTCGCTCAGATCCACCTTGTATCGCTTCGGCATCCTTCGGCTCCTGGACAACTTCGTACCCAAAGCCGAAGGATACACGTCAACCCAGTTGTGGTGCCCCACTAGCCCTGGCCGAGGAGCTCGGCCGGCGCACGGCGCTCGCCGTGCAGAACGTACGGCTGTACGCCGAGGCGCAGCGGTCGCGCGATTTCGTGACGCGCCTCCAGCAGGTGACGGCCGCGCTGTCGGAGGCGCTCACGCCGGAGCAGGTGGCCGACGTGGTGGTCCACCACGGCATCCAGGCCACGGGTGCGGTCTCCGGCGCCCTGGTGCTGCTGAACGACGCGGGGACCGAGTTCGAGACGCTGCGCGCCGAAGGGCTCCCGGAAGAGGTCCAGGCGAGATGGCGGCGCTTTCCAGCCGACGGGCCTGCTCCGGTGTGCGCGGCGGTCCGGAGCGGGAACCCGCTGTACTTCGAGTCGGAGACCGGGCTCGCCGGCGCGCATCCCGAGTTCGCGAAGACCGCCGGCGCGCTGCTCGGCGGCTCCACGGCCGTGATCCCCCTGCTGGAGCATCCCCGTCCGGCCGGCGCGCTGGTGTTCCGCCATGCGGAGTGGAGGCCCTTCTCCAGCTCCGAGCGCGAGCTCGTGCAGGCCATCGCGCGGCAGTCGGCTCTCGCGCTGGAGCGGGCGCGGCTCTACGACAAGGCGCACCGGGCGGTCCGCACGCGCGACGAGGTGCTGAGCGTGGTGGCGCACGACCTCCGCAACCCGCTCGGGGCGATCAGCCTGTACGCACACCTCGCGGAGGATTCCGTCCCTGAAGGCGAGCGCCAGAACCTGCGCACCATCCACGGCCTGGTGGAGCAGGTCGACCGCCTGATCCAGGACCTGCTCGACGTGAGCCGCCTGGAGGCGGGGCAGCTCCGCATCGACCCCCAGCCTGTCTTCCCGGCGGAGTTGTTCGACGCGTCGGCCGCGATGTTCCCCCCCGCCGCCACCGCCAACCAGGTCACTTTCGTCACCGAGGCCGTTGGGGAGCCCCCCGCCGTGATGGCGGACCGGGGGCGCGTCAGCCAGGTGCTGTCGAACCTCATCGGGAACGCGCTCAGGTTCACCCCCGCGGGCGGGCGCATCACCCTCCGCGCGGCGTCCGGGCAGAACGAGGTGGTGTTCTCGGTGGCGGATACGGGACCGGGAATCGCGCCCGAGCACCTCCCCCACCTCTTCGACCGCTTCTGGCAGGTGGAAAAGAGCTCGCGGGCCGGTGCGGGACTGGGGCTGGCGATCGCGCGGGGGATCGTGGAAGCGCACGGGGGGCGCCTCTGGGCCGAGAGCGAGCTGGGAAAGGGAAGCACCTTTTCCTTTACCCTCCCGTGCGCGGCGGCGTCCGAGCCGGGGCCCGAGCCCGTGCCGCGCGAGGCCGAGCTGTACCAGGCGCAGCCGGCGGCGCCGCCGGAGGATCGCCTCCGGGTCGTGCTGGTGGATGACCACCCGCTGGTGCGGCACGGGATCGCGCAGGTGCTGCGGAACGCGTCCCCCCAGGTGGAGGTGGTCGGCGAGGCGTCCACGGGCGAGGAGGCGGTGGAGATCGCCGAGAGGCTGCGCCCCGACGTGGTGCTGATGGACGTGGAGATGCCGGGGATGGGCGGGCTCGCCGCGACGCGCCGTATCCACGAGATGAACCGCGCCATTCGCGTGATCGCGCTGACCGCGGATGCACAGGAGGACATCCTGATCCCCGTCCTGCGGGCGGGCGGCAGCGGCTTCGTGCGCAAGAGCGAGGCACACCACGACCTGGTGCCCGCCATGCGTGCGGCCGCGCGCCATGAGGCGGTTCTCCCCCCGGGCGGGGTGGATCTGCTCGTCGCGGGCTACCACCCGGACGAGAGCTCCGAGGCGCAGGATCCGCTGGCCGGCCTGTCGCCGCAGGACCGCGAGATCCTGCGCATGGCGGCGGAGGGGTTCACCTCCCGCGAGATCGGGAAGAAGCTCTTTCTCTCGCCCTACACGGTGGACTCGTACCGGAGCGAGCTGATGAGGCGCCTGGGGCTCGCCCACCGCCCCGGCCTGGTGAAGTTCGCGGTCCGCACCGGGCTCTTGGCCGAGGAGTAGCGGTCAAATTGGGGCTCACACAGAGACACAGAGGCACGGACCTTCTCTCTGTGTCTCCGTGCCTCTGTGTGAGATTGCCGACCCACCGTCCTGCGAAGAGCCTGTTGCGCGAGTCGGCTTCCCGGGCGAGGCGGCCGCACATGATGTCACATAGTTGAAAGACATCCTCGTCCGCGAGCCGGTAGAAGACGTGCAGCCCTTCCTTGCGGCGCGCCACGAAGCCGACCGAGTGCAGGAGTTGCAGGTGCTTGGAGGCGTTCGCCTGCCCCAGGCCGGTGCCCTGCATGATCTCGGTCACCGTCATCTCACGCGACCGCCGCGCGTTCATGATGCCCAGGCGCACGGGCTCGCCGAGTGCCCCAAAGCGCTCGGAGATGAGGACCAGGAGCTCGGGCGTGAGTGGATGCTCGTTCATCTGAATCTCCGAGCTTATGCCTCCATGGTGATAAGGTGAAGTAATAGGCGAGATTCAAGCGCGCGGGGGACTGCGCTCCCGCGGGTCTGCGAAGCAGGCGAACGGGGAGTATCGAGCAGCACCGCGCCGCAGTGTCAGTGGTGGGGAAGCGGGTACGGCATCGCCGCGGAGAGCTCAACGCGGCGGGTGCCCGGCAACCGCACGCTCCTCTACGACCCGCGCCTCCAGCATCCTGGATTCGTGATTCGGGGGTCGTTCCTCCGGCCGACCTCCCGGCCGGCGGTGTGCCCGCGGCTGCTTTGCGCGACGCAGCGCGACGGGCGGGTACGGCGTCCTCCGCATCACGCAGGCGACCGGCCGGCGGGAGCGCTCCCGCGTTGCGTCCGGTGACCCATCCCTCGGGGTGGCCCACCACGTGCTCATGCAGATGCGGCTTGAGCGCTACGTTCCTCCCTCGCTCCACACCAAGCTGGTGCATCGCGCTCCAGACGCCGCCCCCCTCCCGCACTGCTCACGTCCTGATGAAAAATCCCGTATTTCCCGATATGCATGCGATTCGGCAAATCGGGCATCACTCGTATTCGAAGCTCGCCAGAAGACTAGCCGGCTATGATCCCCGATCGACCATCAGCGCGATCGCCGGCTTGCTCACGGTCCCGGAGTACCATCCGCAGACCATCCGGATCGAGATGCTTCTGTATCTCGCTTGTTTGCACTGCCAGGGGTCCAAGCAACCGACCTACAAAGAACTCGTTCGCTGGTTGGAAGGCGAGCTTGGCAATGCACCGGTAAAATGGCTGGAGGATCCACCGGAAGACGTGTTCGTGAACAACGTAGTCGGTCCGAGAGGTAATTACCGCCTCTTCAACGGGATCTGGGAGCGAGGCGATTTCTATGTTCAGCAGGTTCTCGATTGTAATCGGAGACTCGGCAATGGCCACGCAGCGGGAGGGCTGCTGGACTCCATCGATGCGCTCCTCGCGTTGAGCGAGGCGTTGGTCGGCCGAATCGGCATCGCGCGGTGGACCGCCCCGGGCTCTTCGATCCCGGGCATACGTTTTCTCGATCAACGTCTGAGCCTCCCCGAACTCGCCGCTCGCGTCACGTTCACGCGCGAGGATCTGGCAGCCCTCGAGATCGATCCTGACTTTCTGGAGCCATTCCTCCTTGCGCCCGAGGGGACGAAACGGCTGGCGATCGAGTCTCACGGAAACACGTCGGTGGAACGATTCCCCCTGATTTCGTTCGGAAACGAGGTGGTTTTCGCCTGCCCGACAGCCGTGAGCCCTGCGGTACGGCGATTCACACTGGATTGGGTCGCGGAGCACTGGGATCTGGACGAATTTGCATATGTGCTTGGAAAGCAGCAGGAGGATCTGGTCTTCGATCGGTTGCTGCGATTCATGAGCGCGTCAGCGGATCAGCTCGCGGAAGGCTGGCCGGAGAGCGTTGCCGGGATCTCCCCACCCGCGAGGAGCGCCATCTCACTCTGCGCGATCGACCGAGACAAGGTCGGCCACGTGATCCTTCAACACGACAACTTGAGGAGCGTGCGCGTGCGCGGGCTTCTGTCCACCCGTGTCGCCGAACAGGCAGAAACGACCCAGTTACAGGAGCACGTCCGAAGCGTAGCCGCGCTCTTCAGACCAGAGGTGAAGGGCGGGATTGTTCTCCTTGTCAGCGGCGGGTTTGGGCGGGGACGGGCCCTGCAGGTTCCCGAGTTGCCGGCGGGGTGGCACGTCGCCGCGATGAGCTTGCCCGACCTCGAGAGCTTCGCCTGGGCCGACGGAACCTCTCTACTGAAAATCTGGAAGCTGTTCGAGGAGATGGACCGGCTCGGGCGGGAGAATCTGCACCTGCCACTCACCAATGGCTTGCTGAACTTCTACGCGCATTGGGAGCAACAGGGTTTTTCTCTGGTTCCCCCGCAGATCACCTTCCCACCCAGGCACCGCGTCCACATTCGCATCCCCACGGACCACGTCCTGCCGTTCCGCATTCGCGAATATCGCCGAAACGACATACATGCAGCGCGCTTCAACGACCGCGGGGACTCGGTGATCGTGCGTCGGCTTCACCGCGACCCGTTCTTCAAGGAACTCGCGATGCAGCCCGTGTACGGGGCGGTGGAGTTCGCGGAACAGTCGCTGCTCGCCGGCGTCGTGGAGGGGCACCAACTGCTCGTGTGGGTCCGGGCGACCAGCCGCCCGGGCTCCGCCGAGGCTGACAAGTTCTACCACAAGATCTGGGAAGGCCTGCTGGACTGGATAAACCGTATCCTGCCTTGGCTGGAGCCCATTGTTCCACTGGGAGGCATACCACCGTTGCACGTTCGGCTGAGCCTTCTGCAGTCCGACCGGTGGAGCCAGTTTCCCGTTGAAGCTGGACTCGGAGAGCCGGCGCCTCCCGCCC
>DASVSA010000034.1:0-8745 GCA_036388335.1 Longimicrobium sp.
CGAGGAGGCCGCGGTGCTGACCATCGACGGTGTGGGCGAGTGGGCGACGGCCTCCATCGGCGTCGGACGCGGCGCGTCGCTCGACCTGCTGATGGAGCAGCGCTGGCCGGACTCGCTCGGCCTCCTCTACTCGGCCTTCACCTACTACACGGGTTTCCGCGTGAACTCGGGCGAGTACAAGGTGATGGGGCTGGCGCCGTACGGCACGCCGCGCTTCGCGCCGCTCATCCTCGAACGGCTGATGGACCTCAAGGAGGACGGCTCGTTCCGCCTGGACCAGCGCTACTTCGACTACTGCACCGGGCTCACCATGACGGGCCCGCGCTTCCACGAGCTCTTCGGCGGGCCGCCGCGCCGGCCGGAGGAGCCGCTGGCGCAGCGCCACATGGACCTTGCCGCGTCGGTGCAGGCCGTCACCGAGGAGGTGGTGCTGCGCCTCACGCGCTCCATCGCGGCCGAGACCGGGGCAAAGAACCTGTGCCTGGCCGGCGGCGTGGCCCTCAACTGCGTGGCGAACGGGCGGGTGCTGCGCGACGGCCGCTTCGAGCGCATCTGGATCCAGCCCGCGGCCGGCGACGCGGGGGGAGCGCTGGGCGCGGCGCTGGCGGCGTACCACGGCTTCGCGCGCGGGCCGCGCGAGCCGGACGCGGGGCAGGACGGGATGCGCGGCAGCTTCCTGGGACCATCGTTCGAGCAGCGCGAAGTGGAGCGGCGGCTGGGCGCGATGGGCGCGCGCTTCACCGTACTGGAGGATGCCGGCCTGATGGCGCGCACCGCCGCGGCGCTGGCGGAGGGGAAGGCGGTGGGGTGGTTCCAGGGGCGGATGGAGTTCGGGCCGCGCGCGCTGGGTGCCCGCTCGATCCTGGCCGACCCGCGCTCGCCGGAGATGCAGAAGCGGCTCAACCTCAAGGTCAAGTTCCGCGAATCGTTCCGCCCCTTTGCGCCATCGGTGCTGCGCGAGGAGGTGGCGCGGTGGTTCGATCTGGACGAGGACAGCCCCTACATGCTCCTGGTGGCGGACGTCGCCGAGTGCCGCCGCCGCCCGGCCGCCCCCGGCGACGACGCCCTGTTCGGCATCGGCCGGCTGAACGCCGCGCGCTCCGAGATCCCCGCCGTCACCCACGTGGACCACTCGGCGCGCATCCAGACGGTGCACCGCGAGACCAACCCGCGCTACCACGCCCTGCTCACGGAGTGGAACGCGCGCACGGGGTGCCCGGTGCTGGTGAACACCTCGTTCAACGTGCGCGGCGAGCCCATCGTCTGCACCCCCGAAGACGCCTTCCGCTGCTTCATGGGCACCGACATCGACGTGCTGGTAACCGAGAACTGCTTCCTCATCCGTGAAGAGCAGGACCCGGCGCTCCGGCTGAGCTACCGCGAGGGGCTGAGTGACTAAAAAGGCGAGATCACACCGAGGCACGGAGCCACAGAACGTGGCGCCCGCGCCCCCCGCACCGCTCTCGCCCGCGCGGCGGCGGCTGTTCACGGGGGTGATGCTGGCGCTCCCTCTATGCTTTCTGCTGGCGCTGGAGGGAGGGCTGCGCCTGGCGGGATACGGGGACTCGTACCCGCTCTTCGTGAGCTCGCCGCAGCCGGGGTACCTGCTCCCCAACCCCGAGATGGCGCGGCGCTACTTCCCGGCGGGGAGCATCGTGCCGCAGCCGCAGCGGGACTTCTTCCGCGCGGAAAAGGCGCCGGGGAGCTTCCGCGTCTTCTTCCAGGGGGAGTCGTCGGCGGCGGGGTTCCCGTACCGGCACGGGGGGGCGCCGTCGCGGATGCTGGCGGAGCGGCTGCAGGCCACCTTCCCGGACCGTGACATCGAGGTGGTGAACACGGCGCTCACGGCCATCAACTCGTACGCGCTCCTCGACCAGTCGCGCGAGATCATCGCGCAGCGGCCCGACGCGGTGATGATCTACACCGGGCACAACGAGTTCTACGGCGTGTTCGGCGTGGGCTCGTCGCAGTCGGGCGGGCGCTCGCGGGCGATGGTGAAGGCGTACCTCGCGCTCCGCCGCCTGCGCACGGTGCAGCTGCTGGGCAGCGCGCTGAGCCGGGCGCCGTCCGGCGGGCCGGCGCGATCGGTGATGGAGCTGATGGCCGGCGAGCAGCGCATCCCGTACGGCTCGCCGCGCTACCGGGCGGGGCTCGCGCAGTTCCGCGCCAACCTGGCCGAGCTCCTGGGGCGCTACCGGTCGCACGGCATCCCGGTGCTGGTGGGCACGGTGGCGAGCAACGAGCGCGACCAGCCCCCGTTCGTCAGCGCGCTGCAGCCCGGCACCGACGCGGCTGCATGGGAGCGCGCCTACCGCGCCGGCATCGATGCCATGCGCCGCGGCGACACCCCCGCCGCCGAGCGCGCCCTGAACGACGCCGCGCGGATGGACAGCACGGCGGCCGGCCCCTTCTTCGCCCTGGCTCGCCTCGCCGGGTCCCGCGGCGACACGGCCCGGGCCCGCTCCGCCTACCGCGCCGCCCGCGACCGCGACCAGCTCCGCTTCCGCGCGCCAGAGGAGGTCAACCTGATCATCCGCCAGGAGGCCGCGCGCCACGGCGCCACCGTCGTGGAGTCGAAGGAGGCGCTGGAGCGCGCCTCGCCCGGCGGCGTGGTGGGCGACGCGCTGATGCTGGAGCACCTGCATCCCAACGTGCAGGGCTACTTCGTGATCGCGGACGCCTTCTACCAGGCGCTGCGGGGCAGGGGGATGATCGGTCCGTGGACCGGCGCCGTCCCCGCCGCGCGGGCCCGCGCCACCGTGCCGCTCACCCCCGTGGACTCGCTCGTCGGCGTCCTGCGCGCGGACCGGCTGCGCTCCGGGTGGCCGTTTCAGCCCCGCGGCGTGCGCGTGACGCCCGTGGCGGACACGCTCCGCCCGCGCACCCGCGAGGAAGAGCTGGCGCTGGCGCTGGTGCGCGAGACGATGCAGTGGCCCGAGGCCACCGACCGCCTGCGCCGCGGGTACGAGGAGGCGGGCGACCGCGAGGGGGCGCTGCGGGCCGCGCGCGCCCTGGCCATGGAGTTCCGCGCGGAAGCGGAGCCGGCGCTGGACGCGGGGCGGCTCGCCTTCGTGCTGGGCCGCCACGACGAGTCGCTCCGCTGGGTGCGCGCGGCGATGGAGCGCGGCGAGACGGCGCAGGCCGCTCAGCTCCTGGGCCTCCTCCGCCTGCGCCGCGGCGACCACGCGGGCGCGCTGCAGAGCCTCCGCCGCGCCGCCCAGCTCGCCCCGCAGGACCAGCGGATGATGTTCACCCTCACCGCGGTCGAAGCGCTCCCGCAGCTCGAAAAGGAGCGCGCCCGCACCCCGCGCGACCCCGCGATCCTCTTCAACCTGGCCACGATGTACGCGGTCACCCAGCAGTTCGACCGCTCCCGCGAGGCGCTGGGCGCGCTGCGGCGGGTGGACCCGGGGCATGCGGGCGCGCGGGAGCTGTCGAGGCAGCTGCCTTGACAGCAGGCTCACACAGAGACACGGAGGCACGGAGAATACTTCATCGTCGGTTTCGTGAATCCCGCCGTTCCGCTACTTTTCGCGCGCTGTGCTGACCAAAACGGAACTGGGGATATGATCTGGACTTATCTGAACGACAAGCTGGCGGAGGCGTTCGCCGCTGCGGGATATGGTGAGGTGCCGGCGGTCGCGGAGAGGTCGCGGCGGCCGGACGTGGGGCAGTTCCAGTGCAACACGGCGATGACGCTGGCCAGGGCCGCGCGCCAGGCGCCGGTAGCCATCGCCAACGCCGTCGCCGGGAAGCTGGAGTTTCCCTTCGACCGCGTGTCGGTGGCGGGGCCGGGGTTCATCAACTTCTCGCTGGCGGACGAGTTCCTGGCCAGCGAGACGGGCGCGTTCCTCCACGACCCGCGGCACGGCTGCCCGCGCGTGGAGCCGATGCGGCTGATGCTGGACTTCGGCGGGCCCAACGTGGCCAAGCGCATGCACGTGGGGCACATCCGCTCCTCCATCATCGGCGACTCCCTGCAGCGCTGCTGCCGCTTCCTGGGGCACGACGTCATCAGCGACGTGCACCTGGGCGACTGGGGGCTCCCCATGGGGATGCTCGTCGCCGAGATCCGCAGGCGCCAGCCGGAGCTGCCGTACTTCGCGGCCGGCGGCCCCGATGGCCCGGTGGACGATGGGATCACGGTGGACCTGCTCAACAAGCTCTACCCCGAGGCCGCGGGCCGCTGCAAGGCCGATCCCGAGGCGCTGGAGGAGGCCAAGCAGGCCACCACCGCGCTGCAGACGGGCGACCCCGGCCTGCGCGCCCTGTGGCGGCGCATGGTGGACGTGTCGGTGGAGTCCGTGCGCTCGGACCTGGGGCTGATGGGCGTGGAGTTCGACCTGTGGGAGGGTGAGAGCGACGTGCGCGACCGGCTGGACGCCATGATCGAGCGGCTCACCGCCAGCGGCGTGGCCGAGAAGTCCGAGGGCGCGCTGGTGGTGCCCGTGGGCCGCGAGGACGACGCCGAGCCGGTGCCGCCGCTGATGCTGGTGAAGGGCGACGGCAGCGTCACGTACGGCACCACCGACGTCGCCACCATCGAGCACCGCGTGGACAGGTACTCGCCCGACGCCATCTGGTACGTGGTGGACCAGCGGCAGCGGCTCCACTTCGTGCAGGTGTTCCGCGCCGCCGAGGCGGCGGGGATCGTGGAGGAGGGCCGGCCCGTGCTGGAGCACCTGGGCTTCGGCACCATGAACGGACCAGATGGCAAGCCGTTCAAGACGCGCTCGGGCGAGGTGATGTCGCTCCGCTCGCTGCTGGAGATGACCATCGACGAGGCCCGCAAGCGCCTGGGCGAGATCGCGCTGGCGGCGGACATCAGCGACGCGGAGCGCGAGACCATCGCCACGCGCATCGGGCTGGCGGCCATCAAGTTCGCGGACCTGCGCAACCACCGGCAGTCGGACTACGTGTTCGACCTGGCGCAGTTCAGCAGCTTCGAGGGGAAGACGGGCCCGTACCTCTGCTACTCCATCGTGCGCTCGCGCTCCATCCTGGCCAGGGCGGCGGCGGCCGGATTCGCGGGCGGCGACCTGGTGGCGCCCACGAGCGACGAGGAGCGTGACCTGTGCCTGCGCCTGCTCGACTTCGGCCGGGCGGTGCTCGCCACCTACGAGCGGCGCGCCCCCAACGCCCTGTGCGAGCACGCCTTCGAGCTGGCGCAGAGCTTCAACGCCTTCTACCACGCGCACCACATCCTCTCCGAGGCGGACGAGGCGCGCCGCGCCTCCATGCTCAGCCTCACGCGCATCGTCTGCGACCAGCTGGTGCTGGCGCTGGGGATCCTCGGCATCGAGGCGCCGGAACGGATGTAGGCTCACACAGAGACAC
This sequence comes from Longimicrobium sp., assembly GCA_036388335.1. Classification (GTDB taxonomy): domain Bacteria; phylum Gemmatimonadota; class Gemmatimonadetes; order Longimicrobiales; family Longimicrobiaceae; genus Longimicrobium. The sequence continues at coordinate 5,338 of DASVSA010000034.1, forward strand.
AGAGGCACGGAGATGAAGTCATCTCCGTGCCTCTGTGTCTCTGTGTGAGCCTATTTTTGAACGATCAGCGCCGTCACCATCCCGAACATCCCGTGCGGGCTCTCCGCGTGCGGGAGGATGTGGCAGTGGAAGGCCCAGGTGCCCGGGTTGTTGCAGTTGACGATCACGTCCCACCGCTCGCCCGGCGCCACGTTGATGGTGTCGCACTTCCAGGGCTGCGGCTGCGGCCAGCCGTCCTTGTCGATGACGGTCATGTGCATCCCGTGCAGGTGCATCGGGTGGATCATCATCCCCTCGTTCATGAAGCGGACGCGCACCTTCTGCCCCAGCTTGGCCACGATGGGCTCCGTGGCCGGGAAGCCCTTCCCGTTGATCGTGTAGCCGTGATAGCCGTCGTTGATGATCATCACGTAGTCCACGTCCACGTTCTCGATCGCCCGCTTGCGCCGCGGCTCGATGATGAACGCGCCCAGGAGCCCCTGCCCCACCTGCTCGGCGGCGTTGTGGTGCGAGTGGTACATGTGCGAGCCCGGGTTGGGCGCCGTGAACTCGTACGTGTACGTCTCGCCCGGCTTCACCGGCGGCTGGGTGATGAAGGGCACGCCGTCCTGGTCGTTCGGGATCTCCAGGCCGTGGAAGTGGATGGCGGTGGACTGCTCGAGCTCGTTCTTGAGGATCACGCGCACCCGGTCGCCCTCGCGCACGCGGATCTGCGGGCCGGGCACCTGGCCGTTGTAGGCCATGGCGTCCACCGTGCGGCCGGGCTCCACCTCCCACTTTATCTTGCGGGCGGTGAGCTCGTAGACCTTCACGCCGCCGACGAGCTTGGGGGCGAGCAGCTGGTTGCCGTTGCCCTCGGTCTTGGCCGGGAAGGACTTGATGCCCTTCTCGTGCATGGCGTCCATCTCGTCCGCCTTGGCGCGGGCGGTCTGGGCCGGGTGGGGCGCGGTGCTGCCGCCGCTGTGGTCGCTGTCGGCGGGCATCGCGCCGGGCTTCGCCGCGTTGGCCGCGCTCCGGTTGCCATCCGCCGATGCGGCGCCCGTGGCCACAGCGCCGTTCTCCGCGGGCGTGCACGCGGCGACGGCGGTCCCGGCGACCGCACCCAGCGCCGAAAGCCGGAGGAAGTCGCGGCGCGACCGCGGGCTCTGCAGGACTGCGTCGTTCTCGGGAAGCTTGCTCATCGTCCGTGTGTCCGTCGTTGGGATGTGTTGAGCCGATCTTGCGCTCGCCAACGATGCCGCCGGACGCGCTCCCGGTCTGTAGGGTGAGTCTCGAATCCGTCCGGGGTGATTCTCGAACTCGAGCGCCTCCCCTATCCCACAGGAGGTAGGAGTTCGCCCCACACGGGCGGCGAGGAGGGCCCCCTCGGCCACGACCGGTACGGGATCGCCGCCACGGCGCGGTTTGTTGGGGGGTTACCGGCAATGAAGCTCTATCCAGGAGACCGGTCTGGTTCTTTGCGTCCCGGCAGACTGCTGGGTGCGGGACTCGCATCGATGCCACCGGCGGCTCCCCTTCCGCTCCGGCCCGCCAGCCCGCCAAGGCGGGTGTACTCCCGGTCCCGAAACGCATCCACGATCCGGTCGACCCCCTCCCGCGTCTCCCCGAGACTCTCCAGGACGGAGGCGCCCAGCTGAAGGCTCCCCTCGATCAGCTCTGGCACCACCACCGTCGCGCCGGCCGCACCCAGCGCCTGCAGCTCGCCCGTGTAGCGGGCCCGGACCACCACCGGGATCTTCCTGGCCTCGCGGCGGACCGCCGCCACGGCACGCGTCGCGGCGTCCGGGTCGTCGAGCGTGATCGCCGCCGCGCTCGCCGCCGCCGCACGCACGGCCCGAAGCACCTCGGGCCGCGAGGCGTCACCGAAGTAGACCGGCAGCCCCCGGGCGTGGGCTTCCCGAACGCGCTCCGGGTCCATGTCCAGCGCCAGGTACGCCACCCCCTGCTCCTCCAGCAGCCGGGCCACGGTCTGGCCGGCACGTCCAAATCCGGCGATCAGCACGTGCCCCTCCAGCTCGGCGGGGGGCGCGTCCGCGGTGGCCGCCCTGCCGCCGCGCACAGCCAGGTGTCGCGCCGCAGCCGCGCCCGCCGTGGCGAGGAGTGGGGTGAGACCCATGGTGATCGTCACGACCAGTACGCCCACGGCCTCGCTGCGCGCGTCCAGCACCCCGGCGCTGCTGGCAAGCGTGAAGAGGACCAGCGCGAACTCGCCTCCCTGCGAAAGGGTGAGTCCCAGCTGTGCGGCGGGGCCCGCGGCCAGGCCGAAGGCGCGTGCGGCCAATCCGAGCACCGCCGTCTTCAGCACGACGAGGCCGAGCGCCAACGCTACGACGAGTGGCGCGCGCGCCGTCAGCTCACCGAAGTCGATGGACATCCCGACGCTCATGAAGAAGAGCGCGAGCAGCAGGCCCTGGAATGGCGCGATGTCCCCCTGCACCTGGTGCCGGAACTCCGTCTCCGCGATCAGAAGTCCGGCCAAAAAGGCGCCAAGCGCCATCGACAGCCCCATCCGCTCGGTGAGGAAACCCACCCCGAGCGACAGCAGCAGCACGACCGCCGTGAACAGTTCGGGGACGCGCGGCTTCGCCACTCCACGCAGGAGGGTCGAGAGGAAGACCCGGCCCATCACCAGGATGACGGCGACGGTCACCGCCGCCTTCAGGAGGGCCACCGCGATGGCCCGGCCAAGGCCTTCGCCGCCGCCGAGCAGTGGAACCACCGCCAGGAGCGGAATCACCGCGAGATCCTGCAACAGCAGGACGGCCAGCCCCGCACGCCCCAGCGCCGTCGCCCGTAGGCGGCGCTCGTCGAACAGGCGGAGCACGATGGCGGTGGAGGAAAACGCCACCCCGGAAGCGAGCACGAGGGCTGGACTGCCGCCCACACCCATCAACCTCAGCGCCGCGAGGGCGAGGAGCGTGGTCGCGGCCATCTGCACGACGCCCAGTCCCAGCACGAGCCGGCGCATCTCCCGGAGCCGGCCCAACGAGAGATCCAACCCGATGGAGAAGAGCAGGAAAACCACCCCGATGTGGGCGAGCTCCTCCACGGCGCCGGCGTCCGCGATCCAGCCCATGCCGTGTGGGCCGATGGCCGCGCCCGCCACGATGTACCCCACCACCGGGCTCACTCGAAACCGGTTGAAGAGCGGAACGACCAGCACCGCGGCAGCCAGAATCAGCAACCCGAGCGGGAGCGGGTCCAACGGGATCATCTTGGGCATTCTGATACCAGGACCGCGTAGATCAGTGATGGCGCGCGATCCGTCTAGTGGGGCACCACAACTGGGTTGACGTGTATCCTTCGGCTTTGGGTACGAAGTTGTCCAGGAGCCGAAGGATGCCGAAGCGATACAAGGTGGATCTGAGCGAGCAGGAGCGCAGCGACCTGCTCGTGCTCACACGCAAG
>DASVSA010000035.1:0-4030 GCA_036388335.1 Longimicrobium sp.
CCATCCTCTCACTTCTCGGCCGGTGCCTGGCGTCGACCGAAAAAACCGCGCTGGCGCCAGACGGACGCCGTGTTCGCCTCGTTTACCCCTCCGCCGGAAGCCCACCGGGTAAATTCATGATGCCTCAAGGCGTACTCGTGCTGCCGCGCTTCTGCCTAGAGCGGACTACGCCGGAGGGACGGTGACGCGCCACCTCGACCCCGCCGAGCGTACCCGGGCGTGTGCCGACGTGCTCGACCACGTAGCCCTTACAGCGGAGCGGAGCCCAGCGGCGTTCAGACGCGCGAAGCGGGCCGTCCCAGGCCTGCGGGAATGGTTCGCATACCGCACTGGGTGGCAGCTCGTCTCCAATCACGAGATGGTGCGCTTGGAGAAGCACGGCGACACCGGACGGGTCGGACGGCCCTTCCGCAGGATTCATGATGCGTTTGATTATGAGATCCTAATTTGGCTCCTGTGGTTCGCGGAAGGATCTCGCTCGCAGCAGTTCCTCCTGACGCACGCCTTGGAAGCCATCCGGACACAAGCCAACATGATGTCCGGAGTCGGGCATATTGACTGGACGAACCGGGCGCACCGCTCTGCGATGCAGCGCGCGATGGAGACACTTGAAGATCTAGGGGTCATGGGCCATACGCCTGACTCGCAGATCGGCGCGTGGGTGGATACCGCCGAAGGGAACGTGCTGTATGAATTTACCCCTCTCGTCTCGTTCCTCAGCGTGTCCCTCCACGCTGAGGGACCGGACGCGCCCGTGGAGCCCGGGAACTGCCCTCCCCCGGCCGAGCAGCGGCTCTTCCGTGCTCTGCTTATGGCGCCGGTGCTCTACCAGACAGAAGATCCCGAAGCGTTCGCCCTGCTTCGCACCGAAGAGTCGCGAGAGTTGTACGCGGATGAGATCCGCGAACTGTTAGGATGGGAGCTCCGCGTCGAGCCGCACTACGCACTCTTGATGCGGCCGACGGAGCATTCGAGTGGAAAGGTGTTTTCTGCGGATAGCTCAATTGGCCATGCGGCGCTCCTACTCTGCGCTAAGGTGCGGGACGCCGTCGGGTCGGGCGATCTGGAAGTGGACGCGAACGACTGTGTTGAGGCGACATCGTTGTGGGTGGAGCGCACTGTGGATGCTATCCGGTCCGAGTGGGAAGCGAACTGGTCCGCCCGTGAGGCGACAAGGCCTTTGGCCTCTTTGGTGGAGGAGGTTACCAGCATGATGCGAGAATGGGGGATGATCGATGGCCCTCGGCACGGGGGCGATTACACGTTCCTCCCGCTCGCGGCTCGCTACGTGGGGAGCTATGCGACAAACGAGGAAGACGCCACGGGGAGCTTACCATGATGGATCTATTGGAAACGCTCAACCAAGACTGTGCTACACCGTCACCCCATATGCTCCTCCTGCTGGAGGAGCTCTCCGCTCGGAGCGGAAGGCCCCGCCGATGGCTGCCATCGCGTCTTATCCTCCAGCGATACTGGTTGTTCGAATATCAGGAGTTTGCCTTTCTGGATGGACGCCTCAACCTGAGGGGTGCAAATCAGTCCGGTAAGTCCGTCGTGCTGGCGTCCGCGCTCCCGGTGGTGCTGGACGGAGTGACGCGTCCCGAAAGCCTAGACCCGTTCGGGTCCAGAAACCGCAGCGTCGAGTATCTGCTCTTGGGAGGCGAGGAGCAGGGCCCGACCTTCAGCCGTGATGAGGGGAACGGGATCGTCGCACTGGAATTTCGGCATGGAGAAACCGACGAGTTCCTGACGATCGGTGTCGCATTGCGGGCTACACCCAAGCGTGCGGGCGCGGATTTCCGGGGCTTTGTCCTTCGGGATGGCCGGCGGATCGGGCACGACTTCGCGCTATCGTCGGCGGGGAACGCATTGACCTTTGCCGAACTTGAAGCGGCACTGGTTTTGGGGCATGGGAATGGATTCGTCCGGACTCCGTCCGAGTACCAGGACCTCGTCAACGATGCGCTGTTTGGATTCGCAGACACTGGCCAGCTCCGCGACCTCGTCAAAACTCTTCTTCAATTGCGCAGCCCTAAGCTGAACGGGCGAATCCTGTTGAAGGAGGTAGAGCGTGCCTTGGTTGAGTCGCTCCCACCGATAGGGGAGGAGATCCTCGATCAGGTGTCGGATACCATCGTGCGCATTTCCGGAATGAGGGAAGAGGTCGACCGCACACGCACCCGAATTCGGCACGCCGCCCATCTTGATGACGTGTATGGCGGCTTCCTGCGTGCCCGCGCCAACGAAGCCGCGGTCCAGGTGCTGAACGACGACAGGACATTGAGGACGGCACGCCAGGAGAAGGAGGGGGTATCCGCCGACATCCGCGCTCTGGAAGCGGAACTTGGTGAAGCGGAACGCCAGGAAGACACTCTCCGCCGTGAGGACACCGAAACAAGGGCGCGGCTGGAGGTTCTCGCGAGCGACCCGGAGGTGCTACGGCGGCATGAGCTCATTCACTCCGACGAGCGGATCGGCAGCGCGGAAGAATCGGTAAAGCGCGAGGAAGAACGGCGCGGCGAGTTGAAGCGCAGAATACACGATCGCGAAAGAGAAACGCAGGAGGCGGAGGAGACATGGAAGCGCTCGGTACATAGAATGGTTCAGACCATCCGCCGGCTCGCCTCCGATGCGCAGGAGGCGCAGTGGCCCCTCGCCATGGAGTGGATCGGCACGGCACGGGCAGCTGCCGAGGCGGCGGAAACCGACACCGAGAGGTGGCACTCCGTCGAGATCCCGACCGGCTCGCTGTCCACGGAAAGTCAGCGGCGCTCTTCACTCCTCGATGCGCTCATCGGGGCGCTGGGCCGAAGGTCAGATGCGGACACGGCACGGGCGTCCGCGCATTCGGCCGTCGAGCTCGCGCGGCGCGATCGCGAAGCGGCGGAACGGAACGAGGTAGCGGCCCGCCAGAAGGTGATGGAGGCCCAAGAGAGTGTCGCTTCCGCAATCGAATCCATTCTCGAAGCTACGGGCACCGAGATCTTCAACGAGGAGACGCGAGACGAGTTGCTAACCCGGGTGCGCACGTACACCGGCTCCGGAGATGTAGCAAACGTAGTCGAGCCAGCGTGTGCCTCTGCGGAGAAGGCGGCGGTGCGCCTCGCGCGTGACGGGGAGAAGTCGCGGGAGCGGCGTGGCGCGCTGCGGGAGACGCGTGCAGCACTCGAGGTAGAACGAAAAGCTGTCGCACTGCGTACCTGGTCTCCTTCGCATCGCCTCACGGACCGGGACCACGCCAGGGAGGCCCTAGCGCGTGAGGGGGTCGCGTGTGTGCCACTATTCCTTGCATGCGAGCTCCGACCGGACATCGACCCGGTGCTCGCGATCCGTCTGGAGCTTGCCCTCGACGAGACGGGATTGTTGGACGCGCTGATAGTTCCCGGAGCTGCTTGGAAGACCACCGAGCGGGTGCTACGCACCTGTGACCTTTCCGGAAGCTGGATCCGAGGCGATCCCCTGGTGGAGGAGAAAACTTTAGCGGACCTTCTGATTCCTGTGGAGGGCGGAGCTGTCGTGGTTGGCGACGTACTCGCCGCCCTGAGGTGCGTAGCGATCGGCCCGGAGAGCGATGCCTCCACCCGGGTTGACGGTGCGGGGGGGTGGCGCCTCGGCGCCCTCATCGGCCAGACCGCATCTTCGGACCAGTCATTCCCGCGCTTCCTGGGCGCGGAGAACCGGGAACGGGCGAAGCGGGCCATGCTGGATAAGGTGGAAGCCCAGCTGCGAAACGTGGAAACCGAACTCGCGGCGGTCGAGCGCGAGCTCATGGCGCTCCATGCCGCAGCGGAACGGGCGCGCTCGATCGCCGTCCGGCTCCGCGCGCTTCCGGAGCTCTCCGCACTGGCCGAAGCTGGCGAGGTGCGGGTACGCGCCGACGAGGCGCTCTCGACGCGGCGCGCTGATGAGACGCAGCGGAACCACCTCGCCGATGCGGCCCAACGGAACTACCAGGCGGCGCGAAAGGCCGTTTCCGAGGCTGCGCATCCAGTTCCAGAGGCAGAGGGCCTCGACCAAGTTGCAGTTGCTG
>DASVSA010000036.1:0-15355 GCA_036388335.1 Longimicrobium sp.
GCGTCGGCGAAGAGCCCTTCGCGGTAGAGGGCGCGGCCCATGGTGAGCCCCAGCTCCAGGTCGTCGGCCAGCCCCAGGTCGTCCACGCGGGCGAAGCACCCCAGCGCCTGGTCCAGCTGCCCGAACTTGAGGAGCGTCTCGCCCAGGCCCACCCAGGCGTCCTCGTACTCCTCGTCCGCGCGCAGCGCTTCCTCGAACGAGCGGCGGGCCCACGCGTACTCCTCGCGCGCGATGCGCACGTAGCCCAGCCCCACGTGGAGCAGCGCGGAGTCGGGGTGGTGGCGCAGCCCTTCGCGGAGGACGTCGAGCGCCTCGTCGTAGTCGCCCGATTCGTAGAGGCGGTGAGCCCGTTCGTCGAACTCTTCGGAGCTGAGGAAAGACGTTCCCATGTACCGGTCCCAGAAGACGGGAGCGCGCGCGGCGTGACGGCCCGCGCGGCGGCGGGGCCCCTTCGATGGCCCCGGTGGAATATAATCGCCCCGCGGACCCCGCACCAAGACCCACGGCGCGCGCGGGGGAGCGGGGTTGCAGAGCGGCGCCCGCGCGGCCAGATTCAACGCGCCCCGACGCAACCGAAACGCAAGGAAATCCTCATGTTCGATTGGCTGCGCCGCCGCCGCCTCTCCGCCGAAGCCAAGCGCAAGCTCCTGATCGTCGCCGCCCGCAGCGAGGAGGCGATCGTGGAGACCCACGTGTCCAACATCTTCGACCTGGTGGATGCACTGGGCGGCGAGGTGGACGTGGACCGCGCCCTTGAGCTGTACGCCGAGCTCATCCCGCTGGACGAGCACATCTCCGGCATGGTGACCAACCGGGTGCTGGCGCGCCACGACGACCCGTCCGCGCGCACCCCGCTGCGCACCACCGGCCAGCGCCGCTACGCCAACGTCTTCCGCGACGAAGGCGCCCGGTAACGGCGATCTCACACAGAGGCACGGAGACACAGAGAGCAACGCCCCTCCTTGCGACGGCCAGCGCGAGGGGCGATTTTGGCGCGTCTTCTACCGCGGCGGCAATGGAATACGAATACATCGACACCCCCGAAGGGCTCCGGCGCACCGTAGAGCGGCTGCGCGGCCTCCCCCTGATCGCGGTGGACACCGAGGCGGCGGGCTACCACCGGTTCTTCGACCGGATGAGCCTGGTGCAGATCTCCTCGCGCGAAGAGCACTTCCTGGTGGATCCCTTCACCGTCGGCATCCTGGACCCGCTCGCGGACCTCCTGGAAGACCCGGCCGTGGAGACGGTCTTCCACGACGCGGATTACGACCTGCGCATCCTGGATCGCGACGCCGGCCTCTCCGTGACGAACCTTTTCGACACGCAGATCGCCGCCGCCTTCCTGGGCGAGCGCTCGCTGGGGCTGGGGAGCATCGTGGAGAAGTACCTGGGCCTCAAGCTCCCGAAGGAGTTCCAGCGCGCCGACTGGGCCGAGCGTCCGCTCTCGGAGGGGATGAAGCAGTACGCCGCCACCGACACGGCCCACCTCCCCGCCCTGCGCGACAAGCTGAGGGCCGCGCTGGAGGAGAAGGGGCGCCTGGCCTGGGCCGAGGAGGAGTTCCGCCGCCGTGAGCTCACCAAGTTCGTGGAGCCGGAGGAGGGGCGCGAGGCGTTCCTGAAGATGAAGGGCGCGCGCGACCTGTCGCCGCGGGGGCTGGCCATCCTCAAGGAGCTCCACGAGTGGCGCGAGGGAGTGGCCCGCGAGCGCGACCAGGCCACCTTCCGCGTGCTCAACAACCAGGCGCTGCTGGAGATGAGCGCCGCCCCGCCGGAAGACGGGCGCGCACTGCGCAACATCACCGGCGTGTCGGACGGGATGGCCCAGCGCCGCGGGCGCGACATCCTGGCCGCCGTGCAGCGCGGCCTGGCCGTGCCCGAAGACCAGCTCCCCCGCTTCCCCCGCGCCCAGCGCTTCGACCGCGACATGGAGCTGGAGGCGCGGGTGGAGCGCCTGAAGCAGGCGCGCAACGCGCGCGCCGAGGAGCTGGACATGGACGGCGGCTTCCTGATGAGCCGCGCGCTCCTGGAGGAGGTGGGCAAGGCGCGCCCCCGCACGCTGGATGATTTCGCGGCGGTCCAGGGTGTGCGCCGCTGGCAGGTGGAGGCGCTGGGCGAGGCGCTCCTCAAGGCGATCTGAACCGATATCCAAGGGACGATGAGACAGATAACCGACGACCAGGGACGCGTCTGGAAAGCGCTGGGCGCCGACGCCGTGGTTGCACACATGCGCAAGGGCGCCGTGCTCGCCTTCCGCCCCGCGGACGAGCCCGCCTCCGAGCCGGTGCGCACCACCATCGCCTTCAACAGCCAGGCGGCCGCCGACCTCGCCATCCGCTCCATGAGCGAGAAGGACCTGCTCCGCCGCCTCGACTGGGCGAAGACCTCGGCCGGCGTCGTATAAAAGAAGTCTCACACAGAGACACAGAGGCACAGAGATGACTTCATCTCTGTGCCTCTGTGTCTCTGTGTGAGATTATTTTCTTACCAGCCCGCCATCCATCTCGTCGATGCGCGCCACCGATGCGGGGCGCTCGCGCTGCAGGCGGGCGGCGGTAGACTCGGCCTGGCGCATCACGCGCAGCAGGTTGCCGCCCAGCACCTTGCGCACGTCCGCGTCCGACCAGCCGCGGCGCAGCAGCTCCACGGTGAGGTACGGGAAGCGCGAGACGTCGTCCATCCCCTCGGGGAGCGAGGTGATGCCGTCGTAGTCCGAGCCCAGGCCCACGTGGTCGACGCCGGCTACCTTGGCGATGTGGTCGATGTGGTCGGCCACCGTGGCGATGGTGCCGCGCGGGGTGGGGTTCTGGCGCTGCCAATCGCGGTAGGCGCGCTGGGCCGCCTGCGGGTCGTTGGGGAACTGCGCCTGGAAGCGGCGCTGCACCTCGAACATGTTGCGCATGGAGGCGGCGGCGCGGGGCTCCACGAAGCCGCTGTAGAAGTTCACCATCACCATCCCGCCGTTGGCCTTCAGCAGCCTCAGCACGTCGTCCGGCACATTGCGCGGGTGGTCCGCCAGCGCACGGGCCGACGAGTGCGAAAAGATCACCGGCGCCGCCGACACGCGGATGGCGTCGTGCATGGTGGCGGGCGAAACGTGCGAGAGGTCCACCAGCATCCCCACCCGGTTCATCTCACGCACCACCTCCTCGCCGAAGCGCGTGAGCCCATCGTGGCGGGCGGAGTCGGTGGCGGCGTCGGCCCAGTCAAGCGTGCTGGCGTGGGTGAGGGTCATGTAGCGCACCCCCAGCGAGTGGAACTGCCGCAGCGCCGCCAGCGAGTTCTCGATCGTGTGCCCCCCCTCGATCCCGATCAGCGAGGCGATCTTCCCGCCGCGGTGAGCCCGCTCGATGTCGTCGGCCGTCAGCGCGAGCTGAAGGTCGGGCGACTGCTCGGTCATGCGGTGGATGAGGTCCACCTGCTCCAGCGCCACGCGCGCGGCGCCCCCGCGCGAGAACTGGGCGGGGACGTAGGCGGCCCAGAACACCCCGCCCACCGCCCCGGCGCGCAGCCGCGGGATGTCCGTGTGCTGAGCGGGCTGGGAGCGGCGCGGATCGAGGCGGGCCAGATCGCCCCCCGCCTTCTCGCGGATCTCCCACGGGAGGTCGTTGTGGCCGTCCACCAGCGGCGTCTGCGCGTGGAGGCGGCGGGCGCGGGCCAGGAGGGCGGCGTCGTCCTGCTGGGCGCGCGCGGGGGTCACGGCGGCCGCCAGCCCGAGGGCGGCGACCGCGAGGGCAGCGTGTCTCATGATCTCATGGCAAAATTCGGGAGGATCGCGGTCCGGAGCGGGCGAATAGATTCGCGGCAACAACTACACGAAATTCCCCTGCGGGGACTGGGCCTTCGGCCCGAACAGAAGCCCTGTAGTCCCCGCAGGGGGACTTCGTGTGGTCGTTGCAGCGGTTTCAACCGCCCGGCTGCGGGGCCGGGGGACGGGATAATGTGGTTCAGCGCGCCAGGCCGCGGAACCCGCCCGCGGTGCGGAGGGAGAGGGCCTCGCTGCGCCCCACCCACTCCACGTTGGCGATCACGCGGCGGCGACGCTGGAAGTCGTCGCTGATCACGGGGGTGCTGGCGAACGCCTCCGCCCGGTCGGGCGGCACCAGGAGGAGGAAGTCCTCGCGGCGCGGGTCGTTGGCGCCGCCCCACTTGCACTCGGCGGCGGGGATGCGGCCATTGTCCGTGAGCGCCGCCACCGCCGGCTCGGCGGTCACGTTGGTGCGCACCTGGTACGAGGTGGGCTGCGCGCAGTAGAGCTCCGCCCTCACCGTGCGCCCGGTGGCGGCGGCGCCTTGCAGCACCAGCCGCTCGTACCCCGCGGCCCCGAACGCCGCCTCGGGCGCGCCGGCGGGGACGCGCTGCGCCGGCACGGTGTCGGCCCGCACCGCGGGGGCGCCGGGCCCGCGCGCCACCATGGGCGCGTCGTCGTCGGGGGCGGGCGTGTCGCCGCCGCCGCCCAGGGTCCTCAGCAGGAGCACCGCCACCAGCGCCGCCGCCACCCCGTAGCCGACGTACGCCCACGGCCTCCGCCAGGGGGGGACAGGGGCGCGCCGCTCCACGCGCCTGCGGTCGTTTCCGCGGCGGTCGCCATCGCTGCGCGCCTCGCGGGGAGATTCGTTCGGCTGTGCCATTGGGGCCGGGTCAGATGCAGGGAGCGCGCCGCGAGGGGCGCGCTTCCTGTGGCGGGATCAGAGCGCGGCCGGCGGCGACGGGGGGAGCGTAAGCCGGAAGGTGCTCCCCAGACCGGGGGTGGAGGCGGCGTCGAGCGTGCCTCCCAGCAGCGCCGCCACCCGGCGCGCGATGGGGAGCCCCAGCCCCGTGCCGTCGTGCCCCGCCGACTCGTCGTTCTCGTGCCGCGCGAGCTGCACGAACTCGTCGAAGACGCGCGCCTGGTCTTCCGGCGCGATCCCGTCGCCCCCGTCCACCACCTCGATCTCCACCCCGCCGCCGTAGCCGCGCGAGCAGTTGACCCACACCGGCATCCCCTTGCCGAACTTGATGGCGTTGGAGAGGAGGTTGGAGAGCACCTGCCGCAGCCGCCGCGGGTCCGTGCGCGCCACGAAGGGCCGGTGCGGCGCGGACACGCGGAGCACCGCGCCCGTGGAGTCGGCCATGGGGCGCAGGGCGGCGAACACCTCCTCCGCCAGCCCCGCCACGTCCACCTCCTCCACCTGGATCTCCGGCTTCCCCACCTCCAGCCGCGAGATGTCCAGCACGTCGTTCACCAGCTCGCGCAGGTGGCGGGCGGCGCGCTGCGAGCGCTCGATGGCCAGCTCCTGCTGCTCGCCCAGCGGGCCGTAGATGGAGGCAAGGAGGAGGTCGTTGTACCCCATCACCGCGTTGATGGGGGTGCGCAGCTCGTGGCTCATGTTGGCGTAGAAGCGGTTCCGCGCCGACAGGGCCAGCTGCAGCTCGCGGGTGCGCCGCTCCAGCTGGTGGTTGAGCTGCATCAGCTGCTCCTGCCCCGCGTGGAGCTCCTCGGTCATGGCCAGGAGCTCCTCGTTCTGCGCCTCCATTTCCTCGTTCTGCGACTGCAGGGCGCGCGAAAGCTTGGCGTTCTCGCCCAGCTCCCGCTCCAGCTCGTCCAGGGCGCGCCCCAGCCGGGCCTTCTCCTTGGCGAGCTGCCGCTGGGTGCCGGCCTGCTCGGAGTTGACGGAGGCAAGCTCCTCGTACAGCGTCTCCAGCCGCGGGTCGCGCGGCGCCTCCACCAGCCACAGGCGCGGCGCCGCGGCGTCTTCCTCCCACGACGGGTGGAAGGCCATGGGGTGCACCGTGTCGCTCCCCTCCACCATCAGCTCCCAGCAGGCGCCCGCCTCCGGCCGGCGGACGAGGAGCTGCTCCAGCTTCAGCCGGCTGGGGCGGTCGAGCATCGCTTCCAGGCGCGACCCCACCACCGGACGCCCGAGCACCCGCTCCAGCCGCCCGTTGGAGTCCATCACCACGCCGTCCGCGCCCAGCTCCACCACCACGCCCGGAAAGGCGCGGAGGGCCGGGTGCATACCCTGGCCGGTCCGGGTGATCATGGGAAACGCTCCTTCAGCTCGCGGGCGGCCTGCACGGCGTCCTGCGCCGTGAAGTCCGCGCCGATCTGCGCCGCCAGCCCCGGGTCGTCGTGGAAGGCGCGCCCCCCCACGGCGATCAGCGGTGCGCGGTCGCCCAGCGACGCCCGCAGCGCTTCCACCGCCGCGCGCACCCTCGGCAGGTGCGGGGCGATGGAGGCGGAGAGGGCCACCACGTCCGGCTCCCGCGCGCTCACCATCTTCACCAGGTCCGGGATGGGCACCGACGGCCCCAGGAAGGCCGTATCCCACCCCTCCATCTCCAGCACGTCGCACAGCATCCGCAGCCCCACCTCGTGGCGCTCGGAGTCCGCGCACGCCGCGATCAGCAGCCGGTCGCCGGGGTGCGACGTGGTGAAGAGACGCTCGTACAGGCGCCCCATGGCCGCCTGGGTGATGGCCGTGGCCAGGTGCTCGTCGGCCACGGTGATGCGGTTGCTCTCCCACAGCCGCCCCACCTCGCGCAGCGCCGGCTGGAAGACGTCCAGGTACAGCTCGCGCAGGTGGGTGCCCGCGGCGAGCGCCTCGTCCACCACGGCGAACGCGGCCCGCCGGTCGCCCGCCAGCAGCGCGGCGACGAAGCGCTCCGGCGTGTCGGGGGTGCCCTGCGGGGCGGTGCTTTCGGCCATCCACTCCCGCGATGCGCCGGCGCGCGGCCGGGGCCGCATCCGCCGGATCCCATGGATCTCCCCCCGGCCGGTGCGCCGGAGGATGCCAGAAATAGCTGAGGGCCCGCCGCCGCGCAAGCTTTGTCTACGCCCCGCCGGCCCATTCCAGCAACGCCAGCGCGCTCACCGCCACCGCCGCGCGGATGCCGCCCGTGCGCACCAGCTCGATCACGCGCTCGCGCGGCAGGGTGCACACGCGGATGTCCTCCGCCTCGTCCAGCTCCCGCGCGGCCGAGCGGCGGGCGTTCCTCACCTCCACCACGTACACCCGCGTGGTCTGCCACGAGGGGTTGAGCTCCAGGCAGCCGATGACGCGCGGGTCGTCGCCCTCGTACCCCGTCTCCTCGCGCAGCTCGCGGAGGGCGGCTTCCACGGGCTCCTCGCCGGGGTCCATGAAGCCGCTGGGGGTCTCCATGGTCACGGTGCGCAGGGCGTGGCGGAACTGCTCCACCATCACCAGCTCCCCCGCCGCCGTGCGCGCCACCACCGTGACCCCGTCCGGCGACTGGGCGATGTTGAACTCCTCCACCTCGCCGGTGCGCGGCGACCGCGCGCGGTCCGTCCTCACGCGGAAGATCGCGAACTCCGGCCCCTCCTCGCTCCCCACCCGCTCCCACTCGCGCGGCCTCTCCCCCTCCGTCATCGCCCCTCCCCTGAAGACACGTGATCCGCCGCGCAAATGCAAGCACCACGCCAGGATACACGTGCTCTCCCCGGGTCTCGCGGCACGCACCAGGAGCGAATGAATTCGCCGCTGGACCTACGCGAAGACCGCCTCCGCGGTCTGTCCCCGCGGCTCGGGCTCTCGGAACACAGTGCCCGCAGGGGCACTTCGCGTGGTTCCAGCGGCGAATTCATTCGCTCCTTGAACCGGCCGCGCGTTCAGTCACGATCCGCACGGCTCCGGGCAAACCCACGCAGCCCGCCGTTCAGGGCTCCGTCGCGGGCCTCACGCCCCCGTGGACGCCGCACAGGTGAAGCCCCCACTGCATGGCCGGCCCGATGCCGAAGGCGAAGATCAGCGTGCCCACGCCCACCGAGCCACCCATCCACCACCCAAATCCCAGCGCGGCCAGCTCCACCAGCGTCCTCACGCGGCGCACGGGCCAGCCGCTGCGCTCCACCAGGCCCAGGATGAGCCCGTCGCGCGGACCTTTGCCGAGCCCCGCGCTGATGTAGAAGCCGGTGGAGAGCCCGCAGATGACGATGGCCGCCACGTAGTACGCGTACCCCCACGGCAGCGACGGGGCGAGCGGCACCCAGGGCGCGAAAAGGTCGATGAACCACCCGATCAGCACCATGTTGGCCAGCGTCCCCACCCCCGGCCGGATGCCGATGGTCCACGAGAACGCGATGATCGCCACCCCCACGAGGACGCTCGCCGCGCCCAGGGTGATCCCCGTGCGCTCGGAGATGCCCTTGTGAAACGCGTCCCAGGGACCCAGCCCCAGCCGGCTGCTCACCATCAGGTCCACCGCTACGCCGAACCCCGCCAGCCCCACGATGAGGCGCGCCCACGCTCCGGGAGAGCGGAGCCGGGCGCGCCAGGGTGCTTCCTCCTGCTTCATCTCAGATCACCGCCACGGGTTGCGAAGGGCCGCCAATGTGCGGCGCCGCGCCTTCCCGCGCCAGGCGCAGAAGATGCACGCCCCCCTCCCTGGACGCCCAAACCGGAGGGGAGCGATGTTCAAGGTCCGCGTGGTGAAGTCGATGTACGACCAGTCGGAGAGGTACGTGGGCCAGGTGGGCGAGGTGATCGGCCACTGGGGGCCGGACAACAGCGAGAGCGGGCGCGAGGGCCACATGGTGCAGTTCGCCGACGGCACGGTCGTCGGGCTGGCGGACGACGAGGTGGAGCCGGTCACCGGCGAGGAATAGATCTCACACAGAGACACGGAGGCACAGAGACGACTTCATCTCTGTGCCTCCGTGTCTCTGTGTGAGCCCTATTTTTTCCAGAGATAGTAGACCGGGACGCCCAGCAGCACGATGAAGAGCCCCGCGAACGAGTACTGCGGCTTCGCGACGAGCAGGATCAGCGCGATGCCGAGAGCGGATGCCATGTAGAGCGCCGGGATCACCGGGTAGCCGACGGCGCGGTAGGGGCGCTCCATGTCCGGCCTTTTGATGCGCAGCGAAAAGAGCGCGGCCGTGGTGAGCACGTAGAAGATCAGCGCGGCGAAGATCACGTAGTCCAGCAGCTGGCCGTACGAGCCGGTCAGCGTGAGGAACGCCGTCCAGATCCCCTGCACCAGCAGCGCCCAGGTGGGGACGTGCGTCTTCGGCGAGAGGCGCCCGGCGGCCTCGAAGAAGAGCCCGTCACGCGCCATGGCGTAGTACACGCGGGCGCCGGCCAGGATCAGCCCGTTGATGCAGCCGAAGGTGGAGATGAGGATGGCGGCGGCCATCAGGTACAGGCCGGTGTCGCCCAGCATCTCGCGCATCGCCAGGGTGCCCACGCGGTCCTCGGGGGCGTTCTGGATGGCGGAGAGGCGAAGCACCACCAGGTAGGCTACGTTGGCCAGCAGGTAGAGCCCCGTCACCAGCCCCGTGCCCAGCGCCAGGGCCAGCGGCAGGTTGCGCTGCGGGTTGCGCACCTCGGCCGCCGCGAAGGTCACGTTGTTCCACGCGTCGGACGAGAAGAGCGACCCCACCATCGCCCCGCCGAAGGCGAGGATGAAGGCGGGGAGCACCAGGTTCATCCCCAGGAAGGCGGTGGGGCGCGTGCCCGTGACCGTGTCCGCCCACATCATGTTGAAGTTGCTGGCGATGGCGCCCGGGTCGCGGCCGATGATGAAGGCCAGCGCGATCAGCCCCAGCAGCGCGCCCGTCTTGGCGAAGGTGAAGGTGTTCTGGATCCACTTCGCCTCGCGCAGCCCGCGCATGTTCACCGCCGTCAGGATGGCGATGATGGCCATGGCCACCACGCGCTGCCAGCTCAGCCCCAGCTCGATCTCGCCGCCGGGCATCGGCACCTTGCCGAACGACACGAACAGGTCGGGCGTCACCGCGGGCACGAACACCCCCAGGAAGCGCGAGAACGCCACCGCCACCGCCGCGATCGTCCCCGTCTGGATCACCAGGAACAGCGTCCACCCGTACAGGAACCCGGGGAGGTGCCCCAGCCCCTCGCGCAGGAAGACGTACTGGCCGCCGGCCCGCGGCATCGCCGCCGCCAGCTCGCCGTACGAAAGCGCGCCGAAGATGGTGATGAGCCCCGTGACGACCCACACCAGCAGGAGCCCCGCGGGCGAGTTCATCTGCCGCGCGATGTCGGCGGATACGATGAAGATGCCGGAGCCGATCATCGACCCCACCACCAGCATGGTGGCGTCCAGCAGCGACAGGCCGCGCTTGAACTCGCTCTCAGGGGATACGGGCGCCGCGGGCTCGGCGGCGGTGGAGAGGGGCATGGAAGCTCCGTTCAGGGAAGGTCTGCGTCCCGGCGGGACCGGGACGCGGGGGAAGCTTCGCTCTGTGTCTCGGGAAGCCGTAGATCAGATGTCGAAGCCGATGGGATATCGCACCGCGACGGGACGCCCGGAGGCGCGGTCGCGCGCGGGACGGAAGTGCCACTCCATCGCCTGGCGGCGAAGAAGCTGGTCGTAGCGCCGGTCGCCGCTGGAGACGGTGACGTCGGCGCCGGTCACCTTGCCCTGCTCGTCCACCGCCACCGTGACCTCCACGGCGCGGCCGCGCAGGGCGCGCGGCGGGTCGGGCGGGAACAGCTGGAGGTCCGCTACGGGAGGGATCACGCTCCCCTCGCCGCCCGCGGCGCCGGGACCGGTGCCGCTCCCGGTGCCGCCGCCCGTTCCCCCTCCCGATCCGCCGCCGGAGCCCGGACCCACGCCGGGACCGGTGCCCGGCCCCTGCCCCGTGCCCGCGTTGCCGCCCGCTCCTCCGCCGGGCCCGGCCGCTGCATCGGGCGCGGGCGGTGTGGGCCGGGGTGAGGGTGGCGCGGGGGTGGCCACCGGGGGAGGCGTCTCCTGCGGAGGCGTCACGGGGGGCGGAACCACGGGCGGCAGCACCTCTTCCTCGGGAGGAACGGGCACCGGGGCCGGCTGTGGGACGGATGGCGCGGGGACTTCGTAGTAGGTTACCTGCTCGCCCCCGCCGCCGCCACCCCCGCCCGCCCCCAGCGGATCGGCGGCGTTGGGCCCGTCGCCCGCCGCCTCGCCCGCCAGCACCAGGTCTTCGCGGATGGCGAACACCAGCAGGAACACGATGAGCAGGTGGATGCCCGCCGAAACGGCCACCGCTCCGCTCACCTTCTTCTTGTCTGGCCTGCGTCCGCGGACGATGTGGTCGAACACCGCTTCTCCCCTGGCTCGGTCACCCCCATCCACCGCGGGCGGGGTCCGCCCCTCATACCGCCGACCCCTTCCCGTTGATCCATCCCGCCCTTCTCCGTGCCTCTGTGTCTCCGTGTGAGGCCATCATTTTCTACAGCTCGATCTGCGCCCCCAGCTCCACCACCCGGTTGGGCGGGAGCGAGAAGAACGAGGTGGCCGTGCGGGCGTTGCGCGACATGATCCAGAAGAAGTGCTCGCGCCACAGCGCCATCCCCGGGTTCTTGCTGGGGATCAGCGTCTCGCGGCCCAGGAAGTAGCTCGTCTCCATGGGCTTGAACTGCAGCCCCGGGTGCGCGAGCTGCGCCAGCGCCTCGGGGATGTGCGGGTCCTCGGTGAAGCCGTAGCGGATCTCCACCCTCCAGAACCCCGCGCCCAGCTCCTGCACCTCGTGCCGCTCCTCCTCCTCCACCGTGGGCACCTCCAGGGTGGTGACGGTAAGGAGCACCACCCGTTGGTGCAGCACCTTGTTGTGGATCAGGTTGTGGAGGAGCGCCGGCGGCGTGGCGCCGCTGGTGCCGTACATGAACACGGCCGTCCCCGCCACGCGCGCGGGTGGGTTCTTCTCCACGTCCGCCATGAACAGCTCCACGGGGAGCGTGCGCGACTGGAGGCGCGAGCCCAGGATCTGGCGGCCCTTCTTCCAGGTGGTCATCACGGCGAACATCACCGCCGCGATCAAGAGGGGGAACCAGCCGCCCTGCGGGATCTTGACGATGTTGGCGCCCCAGAACGCCAGGTCCACCACCAGGAACGCGGAGGCCAGCAGCCCCACGCGCAGCGCGCTCCACTTCCACAGCGTGCGGGCCACGAAGGCGAAGAGGATGGTGGTGAACACCATGTCCGTGGTCACCGCCACGCCGTACGCCGCCGCCAGCCGGCTGGACGAGCGGAAGCCCAGCACCAGCCCGATGCACGCCGCCATCAGCGCCCAGTTCACGGCGGGGATGTAGATCTGCCCCATCTCCCGCGCGGAGGTGTGCTCGATCTCCATGCGCGGCAGGTATCCCAGCTGCACCGCCTGCCGCGTGAGCGAGAAGGCGCCCGAGATCACCGCCTGCGACGCGATCACGGTGGCCAGCGTGGCGAGCGCCACCAGGGGATAAGTGGCCCACTGCGGCGCCATGTGGAAGAACGGGTGCTCCACCGCCTTGGGGTCGCGCAGGATCAGCGCCCCCTGCCCGAAGTAGTTGAGCGCCAGCGCGGGAAGGACCAGGGTGAACCAGGTGAACTGGATGGGCTTCTTCCCGAAGTGCCCCATGTCCGCGTAGAGCGCCTCGCCGCCCGTCACCACCAGGAACACGGAGCCGAGCACCAGGTAGCCGTGCCAGCCGTTGCGCGCGAAGAAGCTCACCCCGTACGCCGGGTTCACCGCCGCCAGCACGCCCGGCGACTGGAGGATCTGCACCAGCCCCAGCGCGCCCAGCGTCACGAACCACAGCACCGTCACCGGCCCGAACACCTTGCCGATCCCCGCCGTGCCGCGGCTCTGCACGGCGAACAGCAGCACCAGGATGGTGATGGTGATGGGGATGATGTAGGGCTCGAAGAGCGGAGTGGCCACCTTCAGCCCCTCCACGGCGCTCATCACGGAGATGGCCGGGGTGATCATGCTGTCGCCGTACAGCAGCGAGGCCCCGAAGAGCCCCGCCAGCGCCAGCACCCAGCGGTGCCCGCGCTCCGTCGCGCGGCGCGGCGCCACCAGCGCGGTCAGCGCGATCATCCCCCCCTCGCCCCGATTGTCCGCCTTCATCACGAACAACAGGTACTTGATGGAGATCACGATGATCAGCGCCCAGAAGATCAGCGACAGCACTCCGAACACGTTGTCGCGCGAGGCGGCGATCCCGTAGTGCCCGTGGAACGACTCACGGATGGCGTAGAGGGGGCTGGTCCCGATGTCTCCGTAGACCACGCCCAGCGCCGTGAGCGCCAGGACGTAGAAGTAGCGGCCGGTCGGTGCCGGACGGCTGGGGTCGGTCAATGGAATCCTCGTGGAGGGGCAGGTGGCCCGTGCTGCTGCTGATCCCGCGCATGGCGCCCGGTGCAACCCCGATGCCGTGTTCCTGGTCGCAGCGCGCGACAAGGTCGCGGCCCGCGCCCCGCCCGTCAACGGAGACCCCGCATCCCCATGCGGCGGAAAAGTTTGCGCCGCCCTGCACCTGTTTTGCGCCGGACCGCCTAACTGCTACGCCACGGCGCGTTCCGAGCGCGTGACGGCGGCCCCGCCGCGTAGCAGTCCACCGGCACGGGGACTGCTTTTGACGGAAGAGCGCCCTGCGCCCGGCTGACCTTCCCCACCGGAACACCGTGAAGTTTCTCCGCAACCTCTTCGGCGAGCGCCCGCGTGAGCCCGCCGACATGACCGAGGCCGAAGACGAGGCCTCGCTGGCCGCCGCGTCCGCGCTGATCGTGGCGCTGGAGCGGCGCGACCAGGAGCTGGACCGGCCCCGCACTGCGCCCGCGTGGCGTCTCACGCCGAGCGCATGGCCGTGCTCCTGGACGTGGAGCCGGCGCTGAGGGCCGTGCTGCGCCACGCCGCGCTCCTGCACGAGGTGGGGATGATCGGCGTCCCCGGCGAGCTCCTGAGCAAGCCCGGCGTCCTCACCCACGACGAGCTCCACCGGGTGCGCGACCAGGCCGCCCTGGGCGCGGAGATCGCGCGCGCCACCTGCGGCCCTCTCGCGGCCACGGTCATCCGCCACCAGTACGACGACTACGTCACGCTCCGTCAGCGCCTGGACGGCGAGGCGCTCGCCCTCGCCGGCATCCTGCGCATCGCGGACGTGGTGGAGGCCGTCACCCGCCCCCGCCCGTACCAGGCGCCCCTCCCGCCCCGCACCCGCATCCGGCTGCTGCAGGCAGGCGCCGGCTCGCACTTCGACCCCAGCGCCGTCGAGGCCTACATGGACTCCCACAGCCAAGAAGGCACAGAGATGAAGTGATCTCTGTGCCTCCGTGTCTCTGTGTGAGCCCTTTTTAGTCGTCCGACGCCCCGCCGTCCGCGTCCGCCGCCGCGTTCACGCCGCGCATCCCCAGGATGTCCTTGACCTTGGCCTCCACCTCGGCGGCCAGCTGCGGGTTCTCCTGCAGGAACTGCTTGGCGTTCTCGCGCCCCTGGCCCAGGCGGACGTCGCCGTACGAGAACCAGGCGCCGGACTTCTGCACCACCTCGTTCTCCACGCCCAGGTCCACGATGATGCCGTAGTGGTCGATCCCCACGTTGAACATGATGTCGAAGTCCGCCTGCTTGAAGGGCGGCGCCACCTTGTTCTTCACGATCTTTGCCCGCGTCTTGTTGCCGACCAGGACCTCCTTGTCCTTGATCGACCCGATGCGGCGGATGTCGATGCGCAGCGAGGCGTAGAACTTCAGCGCCCGGCCGCCGGTGGTGGTCTCCGGGTTGCCGAACATCACGCCGATTTTCTCGCGGATCTGGTTGGTGAAGATCACCGTGGTGTTGGAGCGGTTGATGGCGCCGGTCAGCTTGCGGAGCGCCTGGCTCATCAGGCGCGCCTGCAGGCCCACGTGGCTGTCGCCCATCTCGCCCTCGATCTCGGCGCGGGGCACCAGCGCCGCCACCGAGTCGATCACCACCACGTCCACGGCGCTCGACCTCACCAGCACCTCGGCGATCTCCAGCGCCTGCTCGCCGGTGTCCGGCTGCGACACGAGGAGGTTGTCGACGTCCACCCCCAGCTTGCGCGCGTACTCGATGTCCAGGGCGTGCTCGGCGTCCACGAACGCGGCCACGCCGCCGGCGCGCTGCGCGTTGGCGATCACGTGGAGACAGAGCGTCGTCTTACCCGAAGACTCCGGCCCGTAGATCTCGGTAATGCGCCCGCGCGGCACCCCGCCGATGCCGATGGCGGCATCCAGGTTGACCGCGCCCGTCGGGATCGCGCTGACCCTGATCGCGGGGGCGTTCACGCCCATGCGCATGATCGACCCCTTCCCGTACGCCTTCTCGATCTGGCCGATCGCGACGTTCAGGGCCTTTTTCTTGTCGTCCGCGATCTCGACTTTTGCCATTGGATTCCCTGTGTGGATGCTCTGGTGGGAGCGGAAATGCAGACCTGCTGTATACCCCGCCAGCCCCGGATGCGTTCCCGAAGACAAGGCGAAAGTGTACCCACAAAACCCGCGTCACGCAAGGGTTTTCGCGGGTCGTTTTCACCGAAAGTTTTCACCTGCGAAGGGGCCGGGCCCCCTCCCCCCGGCCCCCTCCCCCGCGTGCGGGGGAGCGTGGGGTGGGGGCGCATCTTCCGTGTCAGCGCGACGT
>DASVSA010000037.1:0-18540 GCA_036388335.1 Longimicrobium sp.
CCTTAATGCGGCCACGAACCGCGCGGCGGGCTCCTGCAGGATGACAAATTGAACCCGCGGTCGCTCCCGCGGGACCTGAACGACCAGTCCCCGCAGGGGGACTTCGTGCTGTTGTTGCAGCGACTTCAGTCGCCCGCAACAGGTCGCCCGAATTAGATTTAACTTACCAAGAGGTTTCGCATGACCGATCTCAACGCCGATTCGCCGGTTCACGCACTGGTTCAGCAGCGCGAGCAGCTTCGCGGCTGGATCGCGAAGCTGGACGAGGTCAGCGCGGGCGCTCCCACGCGCGTCGCCGAGCGCATCCGCCAGGACTATCGCGAGCGACTTGAGCGCGTGACCTCCGCGCTTGGGGAGCACCGCGACGAGATCGGGCGCAGCCTGGAGGCGATGCGGCTGGAGCTTCACGAGGCGGAGGAGCGCCACACGCTGGCCGGCGAGGCGCTGGAGGAGATGCGCCTCCGCCACCTGATCGGCGAGCTGGGCGACGCCGAGTGGGAGACGCAGCGCGGCCGGCTGGACGTGGAGGTCGCCTCCGCCGAGGCCGAGATGCGGCGCCTCACCGGCGAGACGGAGCGCCTGGCCGCCCTCGCCGCGGAGGTGAGCGGCGAGCCCGCTTCCGCCCAGACGGCCTTCGCCTCCGTGGCGGAGGAGCCGGCGGACGAGACGGCCGAGCCGCTCGCCTTCATCGAGGACGCGCCCGTGGCGAGCGAGCCCGCGCCGGAAGCGGAGGCGGAGGCGGAGACGGCCGGGTGGCTCAACGAGATCTCGCTGGACCCCGCTCCCGCCTCCGACCCGGCCCCGCCCGCCGCCGACGCCTCCGCGGACGAGTGGGACCCCTTCGGCGAGGGCTTCGGCGGCGCGGCCGAGACCAGGGCAGACACGGAGGGCGACCTCCCCTGGCTGGAGACGTCCGAGCCCGCCACACCGGAGCCGTGGTCCCCCGCCTCGTCCGAGGGCGACGGCCTGGAGTTCCTCAACGACCTGGGCACCTCCGTCCCGGAGACGCCGTCGACGGGCGACCTGGCGGAAGACGACCTCGCCTTCCTGGAGGAGCTGGACCGCGCGATCTCCGGCGCCCCCTCCGCCAGCCGTCCCGCGACGCCCCCCCCGGCGGCCAGCGGCGATCCGGCTCCGGGCGGGAGCGGCGGTCCGCTGCTCTGCAAGGAGTGCGGGGCCATCAACGAGCCCCACTCCTGGTACTGCGAGATCTGCGGGTCCGAGCTGTAGAAAGCGGGCTCACACAGAGAACACGGAGGCACGGAGACTACATCGTCTCCGTGCCTTTGTAGTTTCCGCCGCAGAGGGGGAGGGCGACGAGCTGGCCGGCGAAGCGCTCGCGAAAGGCGAAGGCCGCGGCGAGGGCGGCGGCGCCGGCGGGCTCAACGACGAGGCCCAGGGCATCGAGGGCGGCACGGGTGGCGTGGCGGAGGTCGTCCTCGCTGACGAGGAGGATGTCGTCGACCACGCCGCGCAGGTCGTCGAGCGCTTCGGGAACGGGGACGCGGACGGCGATGCCGTCGGCGATGGTGCGGGCGCTGTCGGTGGAGACGGGGCGGCCCAGGCGCCAGGAGCGCTCCATCGCGGACGCTTCCGCGGCGCACACGCCGATGATGCGCGTGGCGGGCGAGGCCGCGCGGACCCAGTGGCCCACGCCGGCCAGCAGCGCCCCGTTGCCGAGGGGGACGAGGACCGTGTCGAGCGGCTCCGGCCAGCGGCAGAGCTCCACGGCGATGGTGCCGGCGCCCTCGGAGATCGCCACCTCGCGGCCATCCTCCACGAAGCGCTGGCCCGCTTCGGCGGCGAATGCGCGCGCCCGGTCCTTGGCCTCGTCCAGGTCCGCGCCATGGAGGCGGACGGTGGCGCCGAGGGCCCGCATCTGCTCTATCTTGAGCGGCGATGCGCTCTCGGCGGCGAAGACGGTGACCGGGATCGAGCGGCGGCGGGCGGCGTAGGCCAGCGCCTGCCCGAAGTTCCCCGCGGAGGCGCACACCAGCGGCTCGCCACCGGCCAGCTGGCGGACGAAGAAGTCCGTGCCGCGGCCCTTGAAGGAGCGCACCGGGTTCAGCGTCTCCACTTTGCAGACGAGGCGGAAGCCAAGCTCGCGGCCGAGCGCCTCCACCTCGAACTGCGGGGTGCTGGTGAAGACGGGATCGATCTCGCGCGACGCGGCGGCGATCCGCTCGGTGGAGATGCGGTTCATCATGCGGCTCCCGGTGAGGTTCGCTCGGAGGCGGGCGGCACGAAAGAGGCCCGCCGACGTGGTGTCGGCGGGCCTCTTTGCGTCATCCCCGAAAGGGTCGCTTACGCGGCCAGCTTGCTGAGGCGCGCCAGGATGCGCGACTTCGCGCGGGCGGCCTTGTTCGGGTGGATGATGCGCTTGTGCGCGGCACGATCCAGCAGCGAGGCAGCCTCGCGGAACGCCTCGTTGCCGGTGTCGGCGGTGTCGGCGGCGCGGACCCTCTTGAGAGCGGTGCGGAGCTTGGAGCGGAACGCGCGGTTACGCTCGTTGCGGAGCGCGCTCGTCCGCATCCTCTTCTCGGCGGACTTGACGTTGGGCAAGGCTGGCCTCCAGCAGATCGGCGCCGAGGCGCCACTCGATGTTGTTCGCGGATGAGTTCCGGGAAAACGGAAGCCCAAAAGATACCCCCGGGCGCCCGGCGTGTCAACCCGCCGCGCCCGCGACACTTCTTTGACAACATTGTAGCCCCCCGCTAGCTTGCGAGCCATGGACAGAATCAACGACCTGCTGCTCTACCTGCCGGTACTCCTCCTCGCCTTCACCGTCCACGAGTTCGGGCACGCCTGGGTGGCGCTCAAACAGGGCGACGACACGGCGTACCGGCTGGGACGCGTGACGCTGGACCCGAGGTCGCACATCGACCCCATCGGGAGCCTGCTCTTTCCCGCGCTGGCCACACTCAGCGGCGGGCTCCCCTTCATCGGGTGGGCGAAGCCGGTGCCGGTGGACGTGAGGAAGCTTCGCAACTACCGCACGGGCGACATCCTGGTGTCGCTGGCGGGGGTGTTCATGAACTTCCTGCTCGTGGTCGTCTTCACGGCGGCGCTGGCGGTGATGTTCGCGGTCACCGGCGGGGTTCCGGCGGAGGACAGCACCGCCTTCGTGTTCTACCGGTTCATCATGGCCGGGATCATGGTGAACATCGGGCTCATCTTCTTCAACATCCTCCCCATCCCGCCGCTGGACGGGTCCAAGGTGCTGTACCACTACCTCCCGGTGAGCGCGCGCGAGCAGTACCGGCAGCTGGAGCGGTACGGCTTCCTGATCCTGTGGGGCCTGGTGCTCACCGGGGCGTTCGGCTTCCTGGGGCCGCTCATCTTCGGGATCACGAGGATCTTCTTCGGCATCGCCTCGCTGGCGGCGTGAGCACGGCGGAGGCGGTGGGCCGGGGACCGTTCGAGATCGACCTGGAGCGCTTCTCCGGGCCGCTGGACCTGCTGCTCCACCTGATCCGCAACCAGGACGTCGACATCTTCGACATCCCCATCGCCACCATCACCCAGCAGTTCCTGGACGCGATCCGCACGCTGGAGCGGTGGGAGCTGGAGAGGGCGGGGGAGTTCCTGGAGATGGCGGCGACGCTGGTGAGGATCAAGGCGCAGATGCTCTTCCCGCGCCGCGCCGACGACGAGGAGGGGGAGGACCCGCGCGCCGACCTGGTGCGCCGCCTGCTGGAGTACGAGCACTTCCGCGAGGCCGCGCGCCTGCTGGAGCAGGCCGAGCGCGAGCGCAGCCGCCTCTTTGCCCGCGGCTTCGTGGAGGTGCGCCCCGCGCCCCGCCTCGCCGACCTGCCGCTGGAGAGCGGCTGGGACGAGGTGTGGAGCGCCGCCGTGAAGATGGGCGAGCGGCTGGGCGCCCCGGAGCCCGTTCACACGGTGCGCGGGCGCGAGGTGCGCGTGGAAGACAAGATGGACGAGATCGCCGCCGCCCTTCACCGCGCCCGCCGCGTGGAGTTCCGGCAGCTCGTGGCTCCCTGGGGAACGCGCATCCACGCGGTGGCGTCGCTCCTCGCCTGCCTGGAGATGGCGAAGCGCTCGATGGTGCGGGTGCGCCAGGCCGGCCCCTTCGCCTCGCTCTGGATCTACCGGAGCGGCCCGCAGGAAGGGTAGCGGCGTGGCTCTCTCCCTGCCTCCGTCTCTCCGGGTCTCTACGTGAGCCGCCGTTCCGCATGAGGGCGAGCCGCATCGTGGAGGCGCTCCTGTTCGCCAGCGAGGCGCCGCTCAGCGCGGCGGAGCTGGCGCGGGCGGACGAGGAGCTGGACGAGGAGCGGGTGGAGGCGGCCATCGCCGAGCTGCGCGCCGAGTACGACCAGCAGGAGCGGGCGTTCACCGTGTTCGAGGTGGGCGGCGGCTTCCAGCTCCTCACGCGGCCCGAGTACGCGCCGGTGCTGGAGCGCTTCGACTCGGTGCCGGCGGCGCACCGCCTCTCCGGGCCGGCGCTGGAGACGCTCGCCATCATCGCCTACCGCCAGCCGGTGGGACGCGCCGAGGTGGAGGAGATCCGCGGCGTGGGCGCGGGCGGCGTGCTCAGGACGCTGCAGGAGCGCGGGCTGGTGGACGTGGTGGGGCGCGGCGAAGGACTGGGCCGCCCGTTATTGTACGGTACGACACCGTTTTTCCTTCAACACTTCGGGTTCCGCACCCTGGACGACCTCCCGCGACCCGAGGAGCTCCCGGTGGTGCTGGCCCGACGCGAACCTGGAGCCAGCAGCGATGCCGAAGCCCCCCCGGGGTGAGCGTGCCCCGCAGGAGAGCGGCGAGCCCGTACGCCTTCAGGCCTACCTGGCGCGCTCCGGCGTGGCCTCCCGCCGCGCAAGCGAAGAGCTCATCGCGCAGGGCCGGGTCTCCGTGAACGGCCACCCGGTCACCACCCCCGGCACCAAGGTGCGCCCGGGGCAGGACCGCGTGACCGTGGACGGCGAGGCGGTGGCGCTGGAGGAGACCACCTGGGTGGCCCTCCACAAGCCCAAGGGCTACGTCACCACGCGCCACGACAACTACGGCCGGCGCACCATCTACGACCTCCTTCCCGAGAAGTACCACTCGCTCTTCCACGTGGGCCGCCTGGACCGCGACAGCGAGGGCCTCCTGCTGCTCACCAACGACGGCGACACCGCCAACCGCCTCCTCCATCCCTCCACGGGCACCACCAAGGAGTACCTGGTGGACGTGGAGGGGAAGCTGAACAACGAGGAGATGGAGCGCCTGATCAAGGGCGTGCAGCTGGAGGAAGGGCTCGCGAAGGCGGAGGAGGTGCAGCGCCTGCACCCCGTGGACATCGACATCTTCCGCGTGCGCGTGGTGCTGCGCGAGGGGAAGAAGCGCGAGATCCGCCGGATGATGGAGGCGGTGGGCCACCCGGTGCGCCGCCTCACGCGCCGCCGCTTCGGGCCGGTGGAGCTGGGCGAGCTCCCGTCGGGGAAGTGGCGCGTGATCGCCCCCAACGAGCTGAGCGCGATCCACAAGGAAGGGAAGCGCCCCGCCCGCAAGCGTCCGGCGCGGCCCGAGTCCGAGCCCGAAGAATAGCAGCCTCACGCGGAGGCACAGAGACACAGAGAGAGAATGGACATCAAGGGTTCGCGCATCCTGATCCTGGGCGGCTCCGGGCTGGTGGGGCTCGCCGTGGCGCGGGAGCTCTTTCCGCACCGGCCGGCCATGCTCGTCATCGCGGCGCTCAGCGAGGGGGAGGCGCGCGAGGGGGTGGAGGTGCTCCGCGCCGACGCGGGGGGCACGGAGCTCCTGGCGGAGTGGGGGAACCTGTTCGTGCCCACCGCGCTCAAGGACGCGCCGCGCGACGCGCTGGTGAACGACCCGGCGGCGCGCGGACAGGTGCTGGACGGGCTGTACGGCCCCCTGGGCGGCGAGGCGGTGAGGGCCAACGCGCTGGGCGACCTCATCTTCCGCCACCGGCCGGAGATCGTGATCGACTGCGTGAACACGGCCACCGGGTTCGCCTACCAGAACGTCTTCCAGAGCGCCGCCGGGTTGCGCGAGGCCGCCCACGCCGGCCAGGTGGACGCCGAGCGCGTGGAGCAGCACCTCCTCACCCTGTACCTCCCCAACCTGATCCACCACGTCTACGTGGCCCTCAACGCCATGATGGAGGTGGGGACGCGCGTGTACCTCAAGGTGGGCACCGCGGGCACGGGCGGCATGGGCCTCAACATCCCCTTCACCCACTCCGAGAACCGCCCCTCGCGCCCCCTGCTGGCCAAGAGCGCGGTGGCCGGCGCCCACACCCTCCTCCTTTACCTGATGGCGCGCACTCCCGGCGCCCCCGCGGTCAAGGAGATCAAGCCCACCGCCGCAATCTCGTGGAAGCGCATCGGGTCGGGCGAGGTGATGCGCGGCCGCCGTCCCATCCCGCGCATCGACTCGGCGGGGCCCGTGGCGCTGGACGCGGCTTCGGGTAGCGATGGGTGGAAGGAGACGGGGACGACGCTGGACGGCGTGTTCCTGGACGCGGGGGAGAACGGCCTCTTCAGCCCCGGCGAGTTCGAGGCGCTCACGGCGCTGGGGCTGATGGAGTTCATCACCCCCGAGGAGATCGCCCGCGACGTGGTGTGGGAGATCGAGGGGCGCCCCAGCGGGCACGACGTGGTGGCGGCTCTGGACGCGTCCACCAGCGGGCCCACGTACCGGGCCGGCGTGCTGAGGACCGCCGCGCTTGCCCACATGGACGCGCTGGAGGAGGAGAGCGGCACTCACGCCGTAGCGTACGAGATGCTGGGCCCGCCGCGCCTGGCCAAGCTCCTCTTCGAGGGCGAGATCCTGCGCCGCCTGGCCGACGGCAGCCTGGACGCAGCCGCCGCGCTGGACCCCGCCGGCTTCGCGGAACGCGCCGAGCGGCTGGTGGGGGACGACGCCGACCTGCGCACCCGCATGCTCTCCATCGGCCTCCCCATCCTTTTGTCGGACGGCGCGCGGATGCTGCGCGGGCGCGACGTGAAGGTGGGGATCGAAGAAGGCGGCGCCGACACCGCGGCACGGCGCGGGTGGGTGGACCTGCGCGCGGAGAACTGGGCCACGTGGGCCCGGCGCGTGGGCGAGGTGCTGCGGCGGCTCGACGCGCAGCACGGCGCCGAGGGGGGCTCCCGCTGGGACATGGAGCCCTGGCAGCGCGAGCGCCGCATCCGCCCGGGCGCGCTCGCCGCGTGGATCTTCCGCTACGAAGACGAGGGCGAGCGCATCAAACGGTAGACGAGGAGAAGTGCTAAATCCTAAGTCCTGGTTGTACAACGCACTCACGCACTAACGCACACACGCACTGCTGTTCAGCACTCAGGACTCTAGGACTCAGCACTTCGTCTTACCCCCGGGAGGCGACCGTGAGCGGCAACACGAGCGGTTCCACGCTGCTGGTGAACCTGGCCAAAGGGTTCGCGCTCAGCGAGTTCTACCCTCTCAAGCACCCCACGCTGGTGCAGGGGATCCAGAAGCTGGACGGCGCCTTCCAGGGCCGTCCCGACGATTCCCGCATCGAAGTGCACCCCGCCACGCTCTCGCTGGCCGGCGAGGCGTCCGCCCGGCGCTCGCCGCACGTGGAGCGCTTCGCCGCGCGCCTCACGGAGCACGGCGTGCGCTCGCTCGCCATCCGCCGTGACGTCGGCGGCGACTCCATCGGCCGCTTCCTCTCCGCCTGCACCCTTCCGCCGCGCGTCGCGAAGGCGGCGGGGGGATTCGTGTCGGTGCTGGAGGCCGCGGGCGCGGCGCGGCTGGCGGTGAACGGGCAGTGGGTGCAGCCTGCCTCCCACCCCGCCGCGGCGGGGCGCGCGGACGACGGGATCGCGCTGTGGACCGCCCACGACATGTACCAGCAGGTGCAGTTTTCGGCGATGCGCGTGGAGAAGGAGGACACCGCCGAGCTGCGCCGCATGCTCCACGACGGGGGCGACTCGGAGCGGCTGGAGGCGCTGCAGCGGCTGGAGTTCGTGGCCCAGTACTGCGTTCAGCGCGGCGACCTGGACCGCGCCCTCACCATCCTGGACGAGCTGCGCGGCGACGCGGAGCAGCTTCGCAACCCGGTCACGCGCGGCGCGGTGATGCTGGCGATGCACCGCACGGCCACCCACGCCATCATCGACGAGCTGGTGCTGCGCCTGGGCCGCGCGCGCTCGGAGGCGGAGCGCGCCGCTCACCGCTCCACCCTGCTTCACCTGGGCGCCGAGGTGGTGACGCCGCTGGTGCGCGAGCTCACCGCCGCCACCGACCTCTCCGCCCGCCGCGCCTACCGCGACACGCTGGTGGCGCTGGACGCCGTGGGAGTGCCGCTCATGGAGGACATGGTGGGCGACCAGCGCTGGTTCGTGGTGCGCAACATCGTGGGCATCCTGGGCGAGATCCGCAGCGCCGACGCGCTGGTCCACTTCGCGCGCACCATCCGCCACACGGACGCCCGCGTGCGCCGCGAGACGATCCTGGCGCTCAGCAAGCACGGCGACGCGCAGGCCGTTCCCCTGCTGGTGAAGGCGCTCGCCGACCGCGAGGCCAGCCTGCGCGCCGCCGCGGCGCTGGGCCTGGGCCTCACCAGGTCCGCCGCCGCCACCCTCCCACTCCTCAAGCGCCTGGGCGAGGAGACCGACGTGGAGGCGGCCGTGGAGATCATCCGCGCCCTGGGCCGCATCGGCGACCCGCGCGCCGTCCCGGTGCTGGCCGCGCGCGCCTCCGCCGGCGGCTTCTTTTCCCGCACGCCGGTCCCCGTGCGCGTCGAAGCCGTCCGCGCCCTCGGCGAGCTCGGCGGCGACCGCGGCCTCCTCCAGCGCCTTCTCAAGGACCGCAGCGGCGAGGTTCGCGACGCCGCGTTCAAGGCTCTCAGCCCGGAACCAGCATGACTCACACGGAGACACAGAGGCACGGAGACGACTTCATCTCTGTGCCTCTGTGCCTCTGTGTGATAATTGCAGTTAGATTGCGCGTGTAAACTTTCCCCGACGCCCTCGTATACTTAGCGGATGAGCACGCCTTCGCCGTACGCGCCCGCGGAGATCCCGCGCGCCGAGTTCCTGGACCGCATCGTGACGGAGGTTCACCGCCGCGTGGTGGGCCAGCAGTACATGATCGAGCGCCTCCTGATCGGGCTGCTCACGGGCGGCCACGTCCTGTTCGAGGGGCTGCCCGGCCTCGCCAAGACACTGGCCGTGCGCACGCTGGCGGAGACGATGCACGCCTCCTTCCAGCGCATCCAGTTCACCCCCGACCTCCTCCCCGCGGACGTGGTGGGGACGACCATCTACAACAACCGCACCGGCGAGTTCGTCCCGCACCGGGGGCCGATCTTCGCCAACATCGTGCTGGCGGACGAGGTGAACCGCGCGCCGGCCAAGGTGCAGGCCGCGCTGCTGGAGGCCATGCAGGAGCGCCAGGTGACCATCGGCGGCGAGACGCACCCGCTGCCGCAGCCGTTCCTGGTGCTCGCCACGCAGAACCCCATCGAGCAGACGGGCACGTATCCGCTCCCCGAGGCGCAGGTAGACCGCTTCATGCTCAAGGTGCGCGTGGGCTACCCCACGCGCGACGAGGAGCGCGAGGTGCTGCGCCGCGGCTCCGGGCTGGCCGACGAGCCCGTGCAGCGCGTGGCGGGCCCCGAGGACATCCTGGCCGCCCGCAAGGTGGTGTCGGGGCTGTACCTGGACGAGAAGATCGCGGACTACATCCTTGACCTGGTGATCGCCACGCGCGACCCCCGGGCCCACGGCGCCGCCGAGCTTCAGCCGCTCATCGAGTTCGGCGCCTCGCCGCGGGCCACGCTGGCGCTGGCGGCGTGCGCCCGCGCCCACGCCTACCTGCGCGGCCGCAACTTCGTGGTGCCGGACGACGTGAAGGCGATAGGAGCGGACGTGCTGCGCCACCGCGTGGTGCTTACCTACGAGGCGGAGGCCGAAGAGGTGACCTCGGAGGACGTGGTGCGCCGCATCTTCGAAGTGGTGCGCGTACCCTGATGGGCCTGCTGGACCGCCTCCTGGGGCGCGCCGCCGTCCCCCCGCCCCCCGCCCGGCCGCCGCTGCAGGAGATCCTGCGCCAGGTGCGGCGGGTGGAGCTGCGCACGCGCGGCCTGGTGACCTCGCGCTTCAGCGGCGAGTACCACTCGGTGTTCAAGGGGCAGGGGATCGAGTTCGTGGAGGTGCGCGAGTACCTCCCCGGCGACGACGTGCGCACCATCGACTGGAACGTGTCCGCGCGCACGGGCGGGGTGTTCGTGAAGAAGTACGTGGAGGAACGCGAGCTCACGGTGCTCCTGGCCGTGGACCTCTCCGGCTCGCAGCGCTGGGGGACGCGGGCACGCTTCAAGAGCGAGATGGTGGTGGAGGCCGCCGCGACGCTGGCCATGTCCGCCGTGCGCAATAACGACCGCGTGGGGCTCCTCGTCTTCACCGACCGCGTGGAGCTGTTCGTGCCGCCGCGAAAGGGGCGCCGCCACGTCCTGCGCATCCTGCGCGACCTGCTGGCGTTCCGGCCGGAGGGGCGGGGGACCGACCTGGCGGCGTCGCTGAGCTACGCGTCGCGCCTCCTCCGCTCGCGCTCGATCGTATTCGTCGTCTCCGACTTCGTGGTAGGCCCCGCGTTGGCCGAGGTGGAGCGCGCCTTCACGGCCGCCTCCGTGCGCCACGACGTCATCCCCGTCGTGCTCACCGACCCCGCCGACGCCGAGCTGCCGGACGCGGGGATCGTGCGCGTGCGCGACCCGGAGAGCGGCGCGGACACGTGGGTGGACACCAGCTCGCCGGAGATCCGCGAGCGCTACACGGCCGCCGTGACCCAGGAGCGCGCGGCGCTGCGCCGTATCTTCCGCCGCCTGGGGATGGAGGCGATCGAGCTGGCCACGGACCAGCCCACCTCCAACGCCGTCCTCTCCTTCTTCCGCCGCCGCGAGCGGAGGCTGCGGCAATGAAGCGCGCCCTGCTCGCGCTCCTGCTGGCCGGGAGCGCGCAGGCGCAGACGCGCGCCGGCGTCTCTCCCCGCGAGGTGACGGTCGGGGAGCGCGTCACCTCGGTCGTCGAGACACCCGTGGCGGCGGGCGAGCGGCTGGAAGTGAGCTTCCCCTGGGCCGATACGGCACGCGTGTGGTCCATCCGCCCGGTGCGCATCGAGGCGGGCCCCGGCACCGCGCGCGCCACGGCGACTCTCGTCGTGTGGAGCCCCGGTCCCGCGAGCAGCTTCGCAGCGAGGGGGCGGATTGTCACGGCGGACGGCACGGCGCGTCCGCTGCTGCTGCGCTTCCCGGTCCCCACAGTGAGGTCGGTGCTCCCGGCGGACACCTCCAAGCTCAAGCCGAAGCCGCCCAAGGACGTGATCGGCCCCGACCGGGAGATCGACTGGCGGATGGTGGCGCTGGGTGCGCTCGCCGCCGTGTGGCTCCTGGTCCTCATGGCCTGGCTGCGCCGCCGCCGAAACCGCCCGCGCCCGGAGCCCATCGTCGCGCCGCCGGACGCGCGCGCGCAGGCGCTGGAGGCGCTGGAGGCCGCCCGCGCACGGGGAGCGGTGGACGGCCGCGCGTTCTACACGCTGGTGAGCGACGCGCTGCGCGGGTTTGCGCACGCCATCCGCCCGCGCTGGAGCCCGGACCTGACGACGACCGAGCTGGAGCGGCGCATGGAGAAGGATGGAGTGGCCGCGCGCGACCTGGGACCGCTCCGTTCCGTCCTCCACACGGCGGACCTGGCGAAGTTCGGGCGCTACCCCGTCCCGCCGGACACGGCGCTCCGCGACTGGGACGAGGCGCGGCGCTGGGTGGAGAGCTTCGGCCGCGAGGAAAGCGAGCGGCGGGAGACGGGGCGATGAGCTTCGACTTCGAGCACCCGTGGGCTTTCGGCCTCCTCGTGCTCCTCCCGCTCTGGATGTGGCTCCTCCGGCGCCGCAGGGTGCGTCCGGCGGTCTCCTTTGCGCGCGCCGGCGTGCTGGCGTCGCTCGCGCCGCGGCGCACGCGGGTGTGGGCGTGGCTCCCGGGCCTCCTTCGCTCGCTCGCCTTCATCCTCCTGGTGGCCGCACTGGCCGGTCCCCGCTCCGGCCGGCGCGTCATCGAGAGCGAGTCCGAGGGGATCGGCATCGTGGTGGCGATGGACGTCTCCTCGTCGATGCTGGCCGAGGACTTCCGCCCCGTGAACCGGCTCGGCGCTGCCAAGCGCACCCTGGCGAGCTTCGTCCAGACGCGCGGGAGCGACCGCATCGGCCTCGTCACTTTCGCGGGCGAGGCGCTGACCATGGTGCCGCTCACCACCGACCACTCCATGCTCCTCACCGTGCTGGACGGGATGCAGGTGGGGCAGCTGGAGGACGGGACGGCGATCGGCCTGGGCCTCGCCGCGGCGGCCAACCGCCTGCGGCGCATCACCGGCTCGCGCGTGGTGATCCTGCTGAGCGACGGCGAGAACAACCGCGGCAGCGTCAATCCGCGTGACGCGGCCCGCGCCGCCGCCACCTACGGCATCCGCGTCTTCACCGTGGGTGTGGGTTCCAAGACGCGGGCGCGCATCCCCATCGCCCGCACTCCGGCCGGGCTGCGCTACGGATACCTACCGGTGAGTATAGATGAACCGCTGCTGCGCGACATCGCGGGCCTCACCGGCGGCCGCTACTTCCGCGCGACGGACACGCGGGCGCTGCAGCGCATCTACGAGGAGATCGACCAGCTCGTGAAGAGCCCCGTGAAGGTCCGCCGCACGGTGGAGTACCGCGAGTGGTACCTGCCGTTCCTGCTGGCCGGAGCCGCGCTCTTCCTGCTGGAAGTGCTCTTCCGCGCCACGCGCTGGGGGAGGGTGCCATGAACCTGGACGTCTCGCTGGCCCACCCGGCGCTGCGCCACCTGATCGCGCTCTTCCCGGTGCTCGCGCTGGTCGCGGCGGTGCTGTGGATGCGCCGCCGGAGCCAGGCCGTCGCCGCGCTGGGCGACCCCGCGCTGGTGCACCGGCTGGCGCCCGCGCTGGGGCATCTTCCCCGGCGCCGCGTGGCCCTTCTTACGCTGGCGGCGCTCCTTCTGGGCGTGGCCGCCGCGGGCCCCACCTGGGGACGCGAGCCCGTCGCCGCACCGCGCGCCGCCGACCTGGTGCTGGTGCTGGACGCATCCAACTCCATGCTGGTGGAGGACGTGCGCCCCAACCGGCTGGAGCGCGAGCGGGCGCTGGCGCGCGACTTCCTGCGGCGCGTGGAAGGGTCGCGCGTGGCCATCGTGGTGTTCGCGGGCGCCGGGTACGTGGTGGCGCCGCTCACCCGCGACTATGACGCGCTGGACGCGTACCTGGAGGCGCTCGCGCCGGAGATGGTGCCGCAGGGCGGCTCGTCGCTCTCCAACGCCGTGCGGCAGGGCGCGGCGCTCCTCCTGGGCGCCCCCGGCGAGCGTCCGCGCGGGGCGCTGGTGGTGATGACGGACGGTGACGCGCTGGAGGAGACGCGCGACATAGAGCTCGCCGCGTCGCTCCTGGCCCGCGCCGGCGTCCCGCTCCACATCGTGGGGATCGGCACGCCGGCCGGCGGCCCCGTGCCCGACATGGACCCGCAGACGGGTCGCCGCGTGGGCTACAAGCGCGACCTGGACGGCTCCATCGCGCGCTCCGCCCTGGGCGAGCCGCTCCTGCAGAGCCTGGCGGAGGTCACGCGCGGCAGCTACCGCCACATCGGCGTGGGCTCGGCGGCGGAGCTGGCGGGCGCCGTGAACACCATCCGCCCCGGCGGTCCCGACTGGACGCAGGTGCGCCCCGGGAACCGTTACGAGTGGTTCCTGGGCGCGGCCCTGGCGCTCCTCGCGCTGGACTCGGTGCTCGAAGCCGGGATTCTCCGGCGGAGGAAGGAGGAGGTATGGACGTGAAGGGGCCCCCTCCCCCCGTCCCCCTCCCCCGCAAACCGCGCGGGAGAGGGGGCGATTTCCACGGTGGCGCGGTGCTGCGGATGGTTCTGCCCGTCTGCCTTTTGCTGCTCGCGGGGTGCAGGGAGACGCCGCACGCGCAGTATCGGCGGGGCGAGGTGCGGCCGGCGGCGGAGGCGTACGCGCGCGCGGTGCAGGAGGGGGATACGTCGGCGGTGGCGCGGTACAACCTGGGGACGGCGCTGCTGCGGCTGCGGAGCTTCGACGAGGCACGGCCGAATCTGGAGGGGGCCGCCGCGGTGCCGGGGGCGCCACGGCCGCTGCGGGAGCGGGCGCACTACAACATCGGCAACACGGAGCTGGAGCCCGCGCTCGCGGACACTTCCAGGAGCAAGGAGCGGAGGGCGCGCCTCCGCCGCGCGGTCGCGCAGTACCAGCGCGCGCTGCTGATCGACCCCGCGGACGGCGACGCCAAGTGGAACCTGGAGCTGGCGCTGCGCCTTCTCGCCCAGGACCCGCCCAGCGGCGGCGGAGGTGGGGGCGGCGGGCAGGATTCGGGCGGCGGCGGCGAGGACGACGACCAGCAGGACCCCGAGCCCGCCCCGGGCCCGCCGCAGCCCACGCGCTCCAGCGCGGGCACCGGCGACCCGGACCTCTCTCCGTCCGCCGCCGAGCGCATCCTCTCCAACGCGGAGCGCGGCGAGCGCGAGCTCCAGCGCCGCAAGCTGCGCCAGGCGCCGCCCGGGGAGCGCGCCGAGCGGGATTGGTGAACTCCTCTGTGCCGCTGTGTGAGGCCTATTCCCTCCACTCCTCCGCGCGCCGGTGCGAGCCCACCAGGTCGCGGCCTTCCAGCTCGTCGATCATGGCGGCGAAGCCGGGGTGGACCAGCGGGTACGAGACGCGGTACGCGCGGCGGTAGACGTCGTAGATGATCTGGCGGACGAGCTTCGCCGGGAGCTCCGTGCGCGAGTCGCCCACGGGCTGACGATAGAGGATGTACTCCTTGTCACCGGAGCCGGGCGACATACCCGGGTGGTAATAGGTGAGGTCGAAGGGGATCGCGTTGCGCTCACGGACCAGGCGGCGCAGCCACGCGCTCTCCGCCTCGATCTCGCCCACGACCCACGCCAGCTCGTCGCGCCCGTTCCGCCGCGCGTCGGATCGGAAGGCGGCGGTCAGCTCGCGGCGCAGGGTGCGGGCGAGCTCGCGGCTGCGGTGCTCCGGCCGCACGGCCAGGTACAGGACGAAGCCGGCGTTGACGGCCATCAGGTACACGCCGACCACGGTCCCCATGGGCCGGCCGTTCTCGTCGAGCGCCGTGATCAGGTGGAACCCGTCGCCCTCCAGCAGCTCCATCCGCGACTCGGCGATCTCGGAGAGGAGGGCGCGGGTGGACTGGCGGTCCTCGGGCGCGAACATCTCCTGCACCAGCCGCAGCGCCTCCACGGCGAGCGGGTCGCGCTCGTCGCGGATCTCGATGAAGTTCATCCCGTCCTCAGCGCTCATCGCCGCCTCCCAGGCCGAGCCGGAACAGCGCCGATGCGTTGCGCCAGAGGAGGTTCTCGGCCTCGTCGCCGGTCAGCTCCAGCTTCTCCACGAAGCGGAGGTAGCTCGCCATGTCGCTGATGGGCCAGTCGGTGCCGTAGAGGAGGCCGCCGGTGCCGTTGGCGTAGGCGATCACGTCGCGCATCTTGGCGATCATCAGCCGCTCGAAGCGCTCCTCGAAGGTGCCCAGGGTGAAGCCGGAGATGTCGCCCGACACGTTCTCGTTCTTGTAGATGACCTCGGCTGCGTCCATCAGCCAGGGGTTCCCCATGTGGCAGATGACGAAGTGGACGTCGCGGAAATCCACCGCCGCCTCGTCGATGGTGAGCGGGTGCGTGTACTTGAGCTTGCCAAGCCGGTCGTACGTGTCGCCCGTGTGGATCATCACCGGCACGCCGAACTCCGCCGCCAGCCGGTACACGCCGCGCAGCTGCGGATCGTACACGTAGAAGGCCTGGTAGCCCGGGTAAAGCTTGAGCGCCCGCACCCGCCCCGTCTCCAGCAGGGTGCGCAGCTCCGCCAGCGCCTCCTCCGACAGGTCGTAGAAGCTGACGCCGGCCGCGACGCCGATCCTCTCGTCGCCGTTCACCAGGCGCACGATCTCGGCGGTGCTGGGACGGTCCTCGTTCACCTTGTAGCTGGAAAGGACGATGGAGTAGTCGATCCCATTGGCATCCATCTCCGCCCGCAGCCGCGCGTAGCGCTCGTGCAGGGAAGCCGGCTGCTCGGGAAGGTAGCGGTTCAGGTGCGTGTGGCAGTCGACGATCAACGGCGGCCCTCGGTTCAGGTTCTAAGTCCCCGCGCCTCGCACGACGCATACCCACCGAAAGCACAGAGACACAGAGACAAGCTTGTCTCCGTGCCTCTGTGTCTCTGT
The DNA here is from genome assembly GCA_036388335.1 of Longimicrobium sp. Classification (GTDB taxonomy): domain Bacteria; phylum Gemmatimonadota; class Gemmatimonadetes; order Longimicrobiales; family Longimicrobiaceae; genus Longimicrobium. Next base: position 16,239 of record DASVSA010000037.1, read on the forward strand.
GTGAGCCCAGCTTCTCAGGCAGCCCGCAGCCACCGCCCGACGTCGGACAGCGACGCCTTCTTGCCGGTGCTCAGGATGCCGAAGCGGTAGATCTTACCGGCGATCCACACTACGACCATCATGGTGAGCGCCAGCAGGACGAGCGACGCGGCCACCTGAGTGGCGGGGATCTCCGTGCTCCCCAGCCGCATCGCGTTGGCGACCGGTGCCGTGAAGGGCACCAGCCCCAGCACCGTGGCCGTGGTCCCCAGCGGGTCCCCGATGACCTTGGGGAAGAAGAGGACGGGGAGCATCAGCGGCACCATGGCGAAGGTCTGGAACTGCTGCCCCTCCTGGTCCGTCGTCACCGCCGCGCCGATGGCCGCGAAGACGGCGGCGTAGAGGAAGAAGCCCAGGACGAAGAAGGCCAGCAGCGTGAAGCCCGCCGCCGGGGTGAGCTTGAGCGACGAGATGACCCCCGCCGCGCCGCCGTCGCCGAACGCCTGCCCGGCCAGCTTGAGCCCCACCGCGATCAGCACGCCCCAGATCGCCACCTGGAGCAGCGCCACCAGGCCGACACCCAGGATCTTGCCGAGCATCAGGTGGCTCGCCTTCATCGAGCTCACCAGCACCTCCACGATGCGGTTGGTCTTCTCCTCCAGCACGCTCCTCATCACGTTGACGCCGTGCAGGAACACCATCAGCCACATCAGCATGGCCATGCCGTACGCGGCGAAGAAGGTGACGATGGCGCTCCCGCCCTCCTCGCCCGTCGCGGTGACGCGGGCCGTGCTCACCTCCACCGGGCGGAGCAGCGCCCGCACGTCGGTGGCCTGCAGGCCGGCGGTGCGCAGCCGCGTCTCCTGCACCGCCTGCGTGGCCGCGCGGCGCATGTCGCCCATCACCTCCAGGTTGGAGACGTTGCGCGCGCGGTACGCCACCTTGCTCGTCGCCACCACGTCGGCCGGGATGTGCAGGTAGCCGTCGATCTCCTTGGCCGTGACGCGCTCGCGGAGCCCGGCCTGCGCCTGGGCGAGCGGCTGCCTCAGCACCTCCACCTTGTAGCTGCGCCCCTCGCGCTCCGGCAGGTCGGCCGAGAGGGCGGCGGACACCATCTGGGCCACGCCGGCCGGGCCCTCGTCCACCACCACCACGCGCCGCACGGTCTTGTCCCCGCCCATCAGGAAGGGGAGGGTGTAGATGGCGATGATGAAGACGGGGAAGAGGAACGTGGCGAGGAGGAAGCTCTTGGTCCTCACCCGCTCGTTGAACTCGCGCTTCAGGATGATCCAGACCTCAGACATGGGCGACCTCGGGGCGGCGGCGGGTCTGCGCGGCATCGGCCACGCGGCTCACGAAGATGTCGTGCAGGGAGGGCTGGTCGCGCTGGAAGTGCACCAGCGGCGCGTCCAGGTCGTTGAGCGCGGCCAGCAGCGCGCGCGTGTCGGCGCCGTCGGCCAGCTCCAGGCGCCACTCCTCGCCCTGCCGCGCGGCCGTGCCGAAGCGCCCCGCGCCCATGAACGCGTCCACCGCCGCCGACTCGCCCTCGAACTGCACGCGGTAGGCGTTCCCCGCGTTCTCGCGGCGCACGTCGCGCAGCCGCCCGTCCAGCACCTTGCGCCCCTGCGCGATGATGCAGACGTGCTCGCAGAGCTGCTCCGCCTGCTCCATGTTGTGGGTGCTGAAGATGACCGTCTTGCCGTCGTTGCGGTGCTGGAGGATGGTGTCGCGCAGCACCTCCTGGTTCACCGGGTCCAGGCCGGACTGCGGCTCGTCCAGGATCAGCAGCTCGGGCTTGTGGATGACGGTGGCGATGAACTGCACCTTCTGCTGCATCCCCTTGGAGAGCGTCTCCACCTTGGCGGCGCGCCAGTCGCCCAGCCCCATCCGCTCCAGCCAGGCGGCCGCCTCGCGCCGCGCGGACTTCGCGTCCATCCCCTTGATCTGGGCAAAGAACACGATCACGTCCATCACGCTCATCTTCTTGTAGAGGCCCCGCTCTTCCGGGAGGAAGCCGATGCGCCGCAGCACGGAGCGATCCCTCTCCGGGTCCGCGCCCAGCAGGGTGATGCGCCCCGCGTCGCGGATGATGATGTTCATCACCATGCGCAGCGTGGTGGACTTGCCGGCCCCGTTGGGCCCCAGGATGCCGTAGATGGTGCCCGGCGGCACGGCCAGGCTCAGGTCGTCCACCGCGGTGTGGCCGGAGTAGCGCTTGGACACGCCCTCCAGCAGAAGTGTGTGGTTCATGCGACTGCGAACCTGGGTGAGGGATGTGGTTGGGTCGTACGGCGGGGTGTACGGGGCCGCGAGGCGCCCGGTT
>DASVSA010000038.1:0-4169 GCA_036388335.1 Longimicrobium sp.
CTCTCCGAAGGGGAGGTCGACGCTGCGCTGACGCGGCTTGAGCATGGTGACGCACGTGACGCCGCCGACCTCATCACCGCGCTCAGCGAGCCGGAGTCGGCCGCGGGTGACCGCGATGGCGACCTGAGCGCGCGGGTCCAGGAGGGACCGGTCATACGTCTCGTCAACGCCATGCTGCGGGAGGCCCTCGAGATGCACGCGTCCGACGTGCACCTGGAAACCGGCCAGCACGGCCTCGACGTGCGCTATCGGATTGACGGGGTACTCGTGCGCGCTGTACCGCCACCTCCCGAAATGGCCGTCGCCGTGATCGGGCGACTCAAAGTTATGGGTGAACTGGATGTCGCAGAGCGGCGGCGCCCGCAGGACGGCCGCGTGAGGCTCAGGGTAGAAGGCCGGGGCGTGGACGTGCGCATCAGCACCCTGCCGACCCTCCACGGCGAGAGCCTGGTGCTGCGCCTCCTCGAAACCGGGGACAGACGGGTAGGCCTTGAGCATCTGGGGATGGACCCCGCACTTCGGGCGCGGTTCGAGGAGATGCTCGCCCGGCCGCAGGGATTGCTCCTCGCCACCGGCCCTACCGGGAGCGGGAAGACCACCACCCTGTACGCGGCGCTGGACCACCTGCGCACAGGGCGCGAGAAGGTGGTGACCGTGGAGGATCCGGTAGAGTACGCGTTGACGGGAGTCGCCCAGGTCCCCGTCAACCGCAAAGCCGGAGTGACGTTCGCGTCGGCGCTGCGTTCCATCCTGCGGCAGGACCCCGACGTGATCCTCGTGGGCGAGATGCGCGACCCGGAGACAGCCGAGATATGCGTCCAGTCGGCGCTTACCGGGCACCTCGTTCTTTCGACGCTCCACACGAACGATGCGCCTAGTGCGCTTGTGCGCCTCGTCGATCTGAACATCGCGCCCTATCTCGTTGCGAGCACCGTGGACGGGGTGCTCGCTCAGCGGCTGGTACGCACCGTCTGCCCGGAGTGCGCGGACGAGGTGCCGCCGCCCGCCACGGTCTCGGCAGAAATGGAGGCCGCGAACTTGTCCGCTGCGCGGGTCCGCCGTGCGCGTGGATGCGGAGCGTGCAGGAGCACCGGGTACCGCGGCCGCACCGGGATCTACGAGCTGCTCGAAGTGAACCAAGGGGTGCGGAACGCGCTTCTCCGCGGCGAGGGGACGGGGGCCATCCGAAGCGCTGCGGCCGAGGCGGGGATGCGCCGGCTGCGAGAAGACGGGTGGCGGCTCGTGGCCATGGGGCTTACCACCCCGGAAGAGATATTTCGAGTCGCTCACGCGTGACGACGTGGCTCGTGATCCATCCGCGACGTCGCCGTCCCTCCCACACCGGGTGTGAGTCTATGATGATGGTACGTCGAGATCGGCCGAGCAGGGCGGGGTTCACTCTGGTCGAGATCATGGTAGTGATCATCGTGATCGGAGCGCTCGCCGCGCTGGTGGCGCCGAACGTCTTCCGGCATCTGGGCACGTCGCGGACGGCCACCGCAAAGTCACAGATCGAGATGCTCGGCGCCGCGCTGGACGCCTACCGGCTCGACAACGACTCATACCCTACGACCGAACAGGGGCTCGCCTCCCTGCAGACGGAGCCCGCGTCCGCGCCGCCCCCACGGGATTGGCGCGGGCCGTATCTGAAGAAGGAGGTCCCCCCGGATCCGTGGGGGCGCCGTTACGTGTATCGTTCACCCGGAACGCAGCACCGGGATTACGAGCTGTGGTCCCTCGGGCGAGACGGGCGCGAAGGTGGGGAAGGCGAGGACGCTGATGTCCGAAGCTGGTAGGACCTGATGCCCCGCTTCTCCTACCAGGCGGCGAACGGGGATGGCCGCATGGTTCGTGGCGAGGAGGAATCGCCAACCCAGGATGCGCTGGAGCGCCTTCTAGCGGGGCGCGGACTCTACCCGCTCCAAGTCTCTCCTTCGCACTCCGCACTGCCGTCCAGGGGGCGTGGGCTGGGGATCTCGCGAAATGCGGACCTCGTCGAGGCGATCTCCACCCTTGCCGCACTTCTGGAGGCGGGGATACCGCTCGAGCGTGCGCTGGAGATTGCGGCGCGCGGGGCGGCGAGACGCGACGTGGCCGAGGGGATGGAGGAGGTTCGGCGCGCCATCCAGAGGGGCGCGTCGATCACGGATGCGGTCGCGGCGCAGGGCGCGCTCTTCCCACCGCTCGCAGTCGGGCTCCTGTACGCGGGCGACCGGGGGGGGCACATGGCGGAGGCGACCCACCGTTTGGCCGACGCGATGGAACGGGAAGGCGCACTTCGCGCGCGAGTCGTCGCGGCACTCACCTATCCGCTGCTGCTGGCGACTGTCGGGCTCGCCGCTGTGTCCGTCCTCCTTACCTTCGTGCTGCCGAAGTTCGTGGGCCTGCTCGACGATGCGGGAGCGGCGCTTCCCACCTCGACGGCGATCCTTCTTTCGATCTCGGCCGTGTTCGCTCGCTGGTGGCCGGTGCTTCCAGCCTGCGCCGGAGTCGGTGCCGCGCTCTGGTGGCGTACCCGCAGGAGCGCGGCGGGGCGAGAGTGGATCGACGCGTGGTTGCTGCGGCTACCGGTGCTCGGGGCTTTGCGCGCCCGGTACGCATCGGCGCGTATCGCCCACACGCTGTCGACGCTGCTCGCGGGCGGAGTTCCGTTGGCCACTGCCCTGGACGTCGCTGCCGCGTCCGCCCTGGATGCGGCGGTGGCGGCCGACCTGCGGAACGCGCAGTTCTCCGTGCGGCGCGGCGAGTCGCTCTCCGGAGCATTGGAGCGCGGCCGTGGCTTTCCGCACCTCCTGGTGAGGCTGGTGCAGGCGGGCGAGGAAGCCGGAGAGCTGGATGGCATGCTCGCGCGCGCCGCTTCACTGATGGAAGCTGACCTAGCGAGGCGGCTGGACCGAGCAGTGTCGCTGCTGGAGCCCGCGTTGATCATCGCTCTCGGCCTGCTCGTGGGTGGGGTTGCGCTTTCGCTGCTCCAGGCGATCTACGGCATCCACGCGGGGGCGCTCTGAGCGTGGTCGGCGCGCGAGCGGGGTTCACCCTCATGGAAGTGACGGTCACCCTCCTGGTACTGGGGATCGCCCTGGCCGTCGCCACGCCCTCCCTCCCGAGGGCGGGGGCCGACGAGCACGTCGAAGCGGACCTGGTACGGGCGCTCTCCACCTCTCGCGCCGCCGCGGCGGAGCACGGCGGTGAAGTGGCGCTGGTCCTCAACCGCAAGCGCGGGAGCATCCAAGTCCGGTTGCGGCTGACTGAAGCCGGGGGTGACTCGGTAGTCACGTGGCGCCGCCAGGTCGACGCGTGGGAGGGGAGCTCGTTCGCGCGTTCGGCATCGGACTCTCTGTACATCGCGCGCTTCGATCCCCTCGGACGGGCCCACGCCCCGCGGTTGCGGTGGACCGACCGGCGCGGGCGCCCGCGCGAGCTGACGGTAAACCCCTGGACTGGGAGCGTACGCCGTGAGGAACGTTGAGGCCGCCGGGTTCACGCTCCTGGAGGTAGTGGTGGCGCTCACGCTCGCCGCGACGGTGCTCACCGCGGCGCTTGGGGTTTCGGCGGCGGAGCTTCGCGCCTCGCGCCGCGCTGGACAGGCGCACGAGATGGCGTCGCTCGCGGATGATCTTCTCGCCCGCGCCGATCTGGCAACGGGCTCGGAGCTGTCCGCGTGGAGCGGGGGAGTAACCGGCCGGTTCGCTCCGTCCATGGAGCGGTACGCTTGGCGGATTCGCACGGCCGGCGTTCCCGGCCACGAGGGTCTCGTCTCCGTCGAGGCCGAAGTCACGGGGCCGAGCAGCCGCATCGCCGTACAAACGCGTGTCGCTCGGCCCGTCGATGAAGTCGTCCGGTGATCAGATGCGTGTCGCCTGGCGGACTCGAAACCCCGCCCCGGTGTTTGGCGGAGCGAAGTGCGCAACGGGTGCCGGCGCGCGTGGGCGGCGACGAGCCCGTGCCGCGGGGCGGCAGCAACGGCTTCACCCTGGTCGAGGTCCTGATCGCCGTGGTCCTCGCCGGCATCGTCGCCCTGCTGCTTCACGGCGGGACCAAGGAAATAGCGGCGATAGGTGAACGCGCCGCCAGCCACCGGAGGGATGCGGCGAGCGCTGCGGCGATCCGACGCCAGGTCGCGGCATGGCTGCGAACCGCGTACCTGGAAGCCGGGCACGAGGGGAAGG
>DASVSA010000039.1:0-7011 GCA_036388335.1 Longimicrobium sp.
GGGCTACCTCACCGGCGACGACGACGACGACCACAAGTCGTCGGGCGGCTCGTACGACCGGGAGTACAACGGCGGGACCGACAAGCGTGCCCGGCGCTGGGAAGAGCAGTCGCGCCGCCTGATGAAGCAGAACAGCGAGCAGGAGCAGGAGATCGTCCGCCTGCGTGCGCGCCTGGAGGCGGCGGAGCGCCAGGCCGCGCGTGAAGCGGAGCAGGAGGACACCGGCAGGGGGTGGCGCCGCTCGCTGGGGAGCGCCATCGGCGGGGTGTTCGGCACGCTGCTGGGGCAGATCCGCGGCGGCAGGGAGGAAGAGGAGTACGACGTGGAGGTGGAGGTGCGCACCACCCGCGAGACGTACTCGCCCTCCACCGCGTATGAGACCGACTCGTACCCGCGCCGCGGCTACGGCGGCACCGGGTACAGCGAGAGCGAGTACGGCGGCACCGGCTACACCGGCGGCCCGTACGGCGGGGGCGAGTACCCGCAGCGCGGCTTCAGCCAGGGCTCGCACTACGACCGCGGCCTGGAGGACGACGCCGACTTCGGCGCCTCCGGCTACGGCACGGGCGAGCAGGGCTTCGGCGGCTACCGCTCCAGCCTGGACCAGGGCGACGGCGACCCCGGGAACCAGCGTCCGGGCTGAACCAACAACGCTCACACGCAGGCACGGAGGCACGGAGACAAGTTCATCTCTGTGCCTCCGTGCCTTCGTGTGATATCATAGGCCCGTCACGCTCACCTCCAACCCCACGAAAGATGCCGATCGCCCAGACGCTCCTCCCCGAGTTCGAACAGGAGATGGCCACCACGCGCAACCTGCTGTCGTGCGTCCCCGCGGACCGCGCCGGATGGCGGCCTCACCCGCGCTCCACCTCGCTCGGCGACCTGGCGGCGCACATCGCCTCGCTGGCCGGGTTCGCCGTGCCCACGGTGCGCCAGGCCGAGCTGGACATGAACCCGCCGGGCGGGAACGGCTTCACCCCGCCGGCCTTCACCACCACCGAGGCGCTGCTCGCCACCTTCGACGCCAACGTGGCGGCCAGCCGCGCCGCCATCGCGAACGCGTCGGACGAGGAGCTGCAGGTGGAGTGGTCGCTCAAGGGCGGAGGCCAGACCTTCTTCACCATGCCGCGCGCGGCGGTGCTGCGCGGGATGCTGATGAACCACATCATCCACCACCGCGGCCAGCTCAGCGTGTACCTGCGCCTCAACGAGGTGCCGCTCCCCTCCATCTACGGCCCCACCGCGGACACGCCGATGTGAGCTCAGGATTCCGGCGCGGGCACCCGGCGGCGGAGGGGCGGGCGCGGGAGGAGCCAGAGCAGGACGGCGGCGACGTACACCGGCCGCGCCACCTCCAGCAGCGGCGGCACCACCAGCAGCGCCGTCCACCCCGCCGAGGCGGCGAGCTGTAGCCAGCGCGCGCGGCGCAGCGCCACGGCCTGCCCGCGCCGCTCGGCCAGCGTGGTGAGGTCGCCGCGGCGGGCGCTCGCCTCGGCCATGCCGGCGGCGGCGGTCTCCTCGGCCACGGTGATCCCCACGCGCAGCAGCGAGCGTCCCACCCGCGCCAGGATGGCCAGCACGCCGAACACGGCGACGAGGCCCCCAACGGGACCCGCGGTCAGATCTACGAGATAGTTCACGGGGGCATTTTCGCTTCCCCCGCCCCCGCCCGCAACCTCGGCTCCATGTACGAAAAGAATCCCCGCGTCATCGAGACGGACCTCCCCCACGAGCTCATCCTGCTGGACCCCGGCACGGGCGAGATGTTCAGCCTCAACGAGACGGGGCGGCGCATCTGGCGCGCGCTCCCCGCCGATTCGGCCACCACCCTGGCGCGCGAGCTGGAGGCCGCGATGGAGGTGGACCTGGAGACCGCCGAGCGCGACGTGAGCGCGCTGCTCGACCGCCTGCGCGCCGCGGAGCTGATCACCACCGGATGACGGAATTCTCCATCCTGGGCCGCACCCTGCGCGCGGACGGGCTCCCGCCGCCCCTGGACGCCTGGCTGCGGACCCACTGGCGGTTCGATTACGAGGTGGAGGACGCCGGCTTCAGCATCACCCTGGAGCCGTGCGCCCCGCCGCCCGAGCTGCCCGCCCCCACCGCGCCCCCGGTGCGCGCCCCCGGCATCGAGCTCCCCTGCCGCGTCCTGGGCGACGACCACTGGCACATCGGCGATGAGCGCGCCGGGGTGCGCCTCCGGCTGCGCGCGGGCGGAAGCGAGATCGCCTTCTGGGGCGCCGAGCCGTCCGCCGCCCTCTTCGTCGCGATCTACGAATCCCTGCGCGCCAGCGGCCTCGTGCCCCTCCACGCCTCCGTGCTCGCGCGCGACGGCGAAGCGACCGCGCTCACCGCGTGCAGCGGCACGGGCAAGAGCAGCACGCTCGTGCAGGCGATCGGCGCGGGGTGGCAGCCCATCGCGGAGGATTTCGCCTGGCTGGAACCCGGCTCGCTGCGCCTCTTCGGCTGGGACCGCGGGGTGCACCTGTGGCCCGACGCCCGGCAGCGCTTCGCCGCCGGGCTCTCGCGCTGGGCGCCGGGCCCCGAGGGCAAGCTGTTCCTCCCCTGGGACGCCCTGGCGGAGCCGCGCCCGCGAGTGGCCCGCCTCGCCACCCTGGCCCTGCTGGAGCGCGACCCCGCCCGCCCCTCCGCCTGGGAGCCGCTCCCCCCCCGCGACGCCGTCCGCGCGCTCTGGGAGGCCATCGGCGTCCCCCTCTCCGAGACCTCGCGCCGCGCCGTGTCGGCCCTCCTACCCACCCTCCTGCCCCGCCTCCACCTTCGCAGGCTGGTCCTCGGCAGCACCCACCTCCCCCTCTGAACCTCTGCTCTGTGTCTCTGTGCCTCCGTGTGAGCCCGGGTAGGTGAAGTTGACGGTGTAGACGCTCCGGTTCGCGGGCTCGCCCAGCTCGGGGAGCACGGCCCCGTCGAGCTCCACCCAGGCGTGCCCCAGCAGCCCGGCCCCCTCGCGCCGGATGCCGCTCACGAAGCTCACCGGCCACCCCTGGCTCCTCAGCTCGGCGTAGACGGCCAGCGAGCGCACCAGGCAGTCGCCGCGCGGGTTGTGGGGAGCGAGGCGGGAGAGGTGCACGATGGCGCGCACGGCGTGGTAGCGCTCCCGCGGGTCCCGGCGCGGGTGCACGGCCGGGAGCGTCATGGACTGGAGCAGCCCGGTGAGGCCGGTGTCGCGCCGCAGCGCCCGGCGGGCCTGCAGGAGGCGCAGGGCGGCGCGCGCGGCGGCGGGGGCCCAGCGCGGCAGGTTCACCAGCGCGTCCGCCCCCTTCTGCAGCGGCCCGATGGGTCCGCGCTCGGCCAGCGCGGCCACGTCCCACGCCCAGCGCTCCCGCCGCGCCGGCACGGCCAGGGAAAGGCGTCCCGCGTCCGGGTCGCAGCGCTCCAGGAAGCGGCGGAGGGCGCCGGAGGCACCCAGCTCGCGCGCGCGGGCCTCCAGCGCGGCGCGGGGCACGTGGCGCGAGAGGAGGCGGAAGTCGATGGCGTCGTGTGCCTTCAGCCGCCACCGGTCGCCGCCCCAGCAGCGTTGGAGCACCAGCCCCACCAGGAGCGCGTCCGTCTCGCTCGCCTCGCGGATCCTCGCGCCCTCCCACACCCGCTCGCGCGAGGCGCTCCACACGGCATCGGTCACGCGCTGGGGGACGCCGGTCCAGGGGAGCTCGCTCTGGATCGCGAAGCGGTGGAGATCCACGCACACCTCGCCCCCCGGCGAGTGGAGGGAGCACACGTTGTGCGCGTAGGCGCGGCCCGTATCCGCCTCCTCGCGCCACCCCTGCGCGCGCGCCGCCTCACGGGCGCGCTCCACCTGGGCGTGCCTCACCACCACGTCCACGTCGCCGTGGAAGCGGGCGCCGGGGGCGGGGTAGACGAACTCGGCCAGGTGGAAGCCCTTGAAGAGGAGCACCTCCACCCCCGCCTCGTTCCACGCCTTCAGCAGCGGGAGGAGCTCCGCCCTGATGCGCTGGTGCCGCGCGAGCGAGGCCAGGTAGTCGCCCCGCAGGCCCGCGCGCTCCGGATGCCCCGGCGGGAGCACGGTATACGCGTACGCCGCCAGCGCGTTGCGGCGGAGCAGCGCGGCGGGCGGAGCGGGCCGCTCCGGGTCCAGGAGCCAGGCTTCCAGCGGATTCATCGCGAGCAAGGGGAAAAGCGGGGCCGAACAGAAACATGGAGGCACGGAGAATACATCTCTCCGTGCCTCCGTGTCACTATGCGTCCCGCGCGGCCCGCTTACGGAGCCCGGCCGAAGAGCAGGACGTGGTCGGTCATGATATCCAGCCGCTCATCGCCGTTCAGGTCGCCCAGCGCGACGTGGAAGGGGCCCTGGCCGGTGGCGCCCGAGAGGTAGTACCTCGTCTCCGGGAATCCGCCGCCGCCGTCGTTCAGCAGCACGCTCACGCTGTTCGCGGTGGAGTTGGCCGTCGCGACGTCCAGGCGGCCGTCGCCGTTCAGGTCACCCAGCGCCACCTCGATGGGGCCGGGACCCGTCGGCCGGTCGAAGCTGCCGCTGAAGCCGCCCGCGCCGTTGCCCAGCAGCACGGTCACCTTGTTGGCCCCGAACGCCACCGCGGCCACGTCCAGCCGGCCGTCGCCGTTCACGTCGCCCACCGCCACGTCGGTTCCGGGAGAGAACGACGCGGAGGTCACGAAGCCGCCCTTGCCGTCGCCCAGCAGCACGCGGCCCTTGGAGACGACGATGTCCAGCCGGCCGTCGTTGTTCATGTCGCCCAGCGCCACCTCCGCGCGGACCGGGCCGGGGTCCACGAGGGAGGTCGGCGGGCCGAAGGCGCCGTTGCCGTCGCCCAGCATCACGCTCACGTAGTTCTGGCTGTTGTTGCCGGTGACGATGTCCAGGTTCCCGTCGGCATTCACGTCGCCCAGCGCCACGGACCACGGATGGTTGAAGTTGGAGAACAGCGTGGGCGCGGGGAAGCTGCCGCTCCCGTTGCCCAGGTGCACGCTCACGTTGTTGGAGGCGGCGTTGGCGGTGACGACGTCCAGGTGCCCATCGCCGTTCACGTCACCCGTCGCGAGGTCGCGCGCGCGGCCCTGGGCCGGGAACTCGGTCACCGACACGAAGCCGCCGCTCCCGTTCCCCAGATACACCACCCCCACGCCGGCGCCCACCGAGAGGCCGTCCAGCCGCCCGTCGCCGTTCACGTCCGCGAACAGGGTACCCGCGGTCGACCCGGCGGTGGCGAAACCGCCGCTGCCGTTGCCCACCAGTACGCTGACGTTGTTGGAGTTCATCACCGGGGTGCTGGCAACCGTCGCGTTGGCCGTGACCACGTCCAGCCGCCCGTCGCCCGTCACGTCGCCCACGGCCACCGCCTGCGGCACGTTGCCCACGGCGTAGCCGCCGCCCCCCGCGAAGGTGCCCGTGCCGGTGCCCAGCAACACCCGAACGTCGCTGGTCACCAGGTCCAGCTTGCCGTCGCCGTTCAGGTCGGCCAGCGCCACCGAGGGGGTGCTGATGCCGTTCCAGGTCCCCGCCGTGAAGCCGCCGGCCGCGTTGCCCAGCAGCACGTGCCCGTTGGATGCCGCGAGGTCGGTGCGTCCGTCGCCGTTCAGGTCGCCCAGGGCGAACGAGCGCGGGAACTCGCCCACCGGGTAGGTGATCATGGCCGCGAACCCGCCGCTGCCGTTCCCCCGCAGCACGCCGATGTTGTTGGAGCCGCTGTTCGCCACCACGATGTCAAGGTTCCCGTCGCCGCTGATGTCGGAAAGCGCCACGAATGTCGGGCGGTTCCCCGACGGGTACGCAGTGGGCGCCCCGAAGCCGCCGCCGGCCAGCGCCAGCAGCACGCTCACGGTGTGCGAGGTGTTGTTCGCGGTGACGATGTCCAGCCGTCCGTCGCCGTTCACGTCGCCCAGCGTAACCGAGCGCGGCCCGGTTGCCACGGTGAGGAGGGAGGTGGTGTAGCCGCCGCTGCCGTCGTTGATGAGCACGGCCACCCGGTGGGTCGTCTGGTTGGCGCCCACCAGGTCCAGCCGCCCGTCGCCGTTCAGGTCGCCCGCCGCCAGCGACACCGGTACGCCGCCCGTGCTGAACTGGACTGCGGGGGCGAAGCGGCCGGTGCCGTCGGCCCGCAGGACGGTCACGCCGCCGGCCCCGCCCGTGGCAACATCCAGGTCGCCGTCGCCGTCCAGGTCGCGCACCAGCACCGCCGCCGGGGCGCCCCCCACGGGGAACTGCTCGCCCACGTAGCGGCCCGAGGCGGGCCCCGTCGCCACGCGGTACCGCGCCACGTGCGGCGTGCAGGCGAGCCCGCTCGTGAGCGACACTTCCACCTCCTCGCCCGGGAAGAACGGCCCCACGTGCGTGTAGGTGAGCGTGTTGGGCTCGTCGTCGCGATAGGCGCCGTTCAGGAAGCTCCCCGCCGCCTGGAAGGTGTGCACCGCGAAGGTGTTGGGCGCGCCACCGGAAACGGCGCGGCTGAAGGTGGCGGACAGCTCCGCGTCGCGCGCGATGAAGCTGCCCGCGTACGGGTTGGGCGAGAGGGAGGCGAGAGCCGGCCCGTCGCTGCCGATGTGCGCGGTGGGGCTCTCCCGCGTCCCCGCGGTACGCACCGAGCAGATCACGATGTGCGGGATCGGGCCGTTGTAAGCGCCGCCGGGGAAGATGCGCGCCTGGCTCGCGTTCAGCGACGCGGCGCGCGCCTCGAATGCCGCCTGCCCCCCGCCCTGCTCCTCGATCGACTGCGTGATCCTCGTCACGTCATCCTCCACCGCCAGCGCCAGGATGCTGATGGTGAACGGGTTGTTCGCCGCGCTGCTCTGCGTGGAGAAGCGGTACGCAAAGGTCACCGCCCCGTCGTACTGCTCCGGCGCCGGCGAGGCCGGCAGGTCGCGCGTGGTGCCGTTGTCCACCCGCCGCGTCACGAAGCCGTAGGGGAAGCGGTTGGTCACCGCCGGGGCGCTGCTCATGTCGATGGCCGCCACCTCCTCCTCCGTGTACGCCTGCAGCACGTCGGGGTACTGCGACGCGAGCCCGCCGCTCCC
>DASVSA010000040.1:0-4934 GCA_036388335.1 Longimicrobium sp.
TGGTTGATACGCGGCCGTCGAGACGGCCGTCACTGCCGCGCGGCCAGGAGCCCGGGCGCGCGTTCATCGGGCGATGGGGCCTGGGCGACGCAGAAGGCGTCGTGAAGCCTGCGCACCGCTTCCTCGGCCTCGGGCTCGCGGACCACGAACGAAAGGTTGGTGCTGGATGCACCCTGCGAGATCAGCGAGACGTTGATGTCCGCCAGCACCCCGAACACCGCCGCGGCGATCCCGCAGGTGCCGCGGAGACCTTCGCCCACGATGCAGACGATGGCGTATCCCGCCTCCACCTGCACGCACCCGATCAGCTCCAGCTCGCCCACGATCTGTTGAAGGCACTCCGGCGCGCTCAGCGCCAGCGAGACGCTGACGTCGGAAGTGGCCACCACGTCGGCCGCCAGGCGGTGCCGGTTGAGCACCTGGAAGATCGCGTGGAGGAAGCCGTGAGCCCCCAGCATCCGGGCGGAGGTCACCCGCACGATGGTGACACCCGTCCTGTGAGCCACCGCCCTCACGCCGCACGCCGGTGCCTCGGCTTCGCCGCCCACCACCGTCTGCGCCGATCCGGGCGCGCGTGAGTTGCACACGCGCACGGGGATGCGGCGCTGCACGGCCGGCTGGATCGTGCCCGGGTGCAGCACCTTGGCGCCGAAGAAGGCGAGCTCCGCCGCCTCGGCGTACGACAGCCGCGGCAGGGTGCGGGCGGTCGCCACCACGCGCGGGTCCGCGGTGAGAAAGCCGCTGACGTCCGTCCAGATCTGGATCTCGCGGGCATCCAGCGCCGCGCCCAGCAGCGCCGCCGAGTAGTCGGATCCTCCCCGCCCCAGGGTGGTGGTGGCCCCCTGGAGGCTGGACGCCACGAACCCGCCCAGCACGGGGATCTCGCCCCGCGCCAGCACGGGAAGGAGCTCCGCGCGGGTGTGTTCGCGCGTGAGCTCGGGCAGCGGCGCCGCGCAGGTGTACTCCTCGTCGGTGCGGATGCAGCGGCGCGCATCCACCCAGCGCGCGGGGAGCCCCTTCGCGCCCAGGACCTCCGCCAGCAGGAGCGACGTGAACCACTCCCCGAACGCGGCCACCTCGTCCTGCAGGGGGCGGTGAGTGCCCGGGTGCTCCGCCAGCACCTTCAGGAGCCGCGAAAGCCGCGTGCCCGCGTCCATCCAGCGCCGCTCCAGGCGCTGCCGGGCCGCGGTCTCCAGCAGCGCGGCGGCCACGTCCCTGTGCCGGTCGATCAGCGCCCGGGTCCACTTCAGCGCCAGGGAGACCTCGCCGCCGGCGGCTTTCCTCACCGCGCCCAGGAGCCCGTCCGTGACTCCTCTCATGGCGGAGGTCACCACCACCGGCCTGCCCGCCCCGCACGCATCGGCGACGATGGCGGCCACCCGCTCCATGGCCGCGGCGTCTTCCACGGAGCTGCCGCCGAACTTCAGCACCAGGGGAGGCGATTCGGCCGGTCCACGTTCATTCCGGCCGCGAGCCGGTTTGGATCTACGTCGTAGGAGCTGATCGGCCATCTTGGTCACCCTCGGTGCAGCGAGCGCGCGGTTGCGGATGAACAGGTCTGACCCCTCGGGCGGGATCAGCGGGCGGTTCCCGAGCCTGCGGCGGCTCGCGCCTGGATGCCGTGCGTGCCTGCCGGAAGCGCGGGTTCGCACCTGTGCAATTATGTCCTGAAGAGCATCTACGCGATGCGCGAGGACGCACGGAGTGGAGCCCCTACGCGACGTTGGCCGGCGGGCTTGAGCACTTGTAAGTGCTTGCGGGAACGTATCCGGACGGGAGCGCCAAGAAACGTTTGGCGTGAAAGGCTAATATACGAAACGACCGTTGTGTGTCAACCGGCGGCCGATTGCGGTCGCATATTTCGACTGCGTCTGACGGGCGCGAGCGCGATTCCAGGCCCGTGGATGTCGCCCGGGGGCCTCACGAGCCTCGGCGGAACGGCGGCGACTCGCGCGGGCGGGAGGGCGTGCCTTACCTTACGCCCAGACCCGCCGGCACCGGCGCCGGCGTGGCTGTGGCGGGGGCCCGATCCAGAGGCAGCGGATGAGCGACGATAAAGAAATGCACGTGGTGCTGGGGGCGAGCGGCGGAGCGGGCGAGGCGCTGGTGCGCGCGCTGGCCGCCCGGGGCAAGCGGGTGCGCGCGGCGAGCCGCAGCGGGCGCGGAGACTTCCCCGCGGGCGTGGAGCGCGTGAAGATGGAAGCCACGGACCCGGCTTCGGTGCGTGAAGCGGCGCGCGGCGCGGCGGTGGTCTACCACTGCGTCAACGTGCCCTATCCCGAGTGGGGAGAGAAGCTCCCGGGGATCATGGAGGCCGTGGTTGCGGCGGGCGAAGCGGAGGGGGCGCGGGTAGTCTACGCGGACAACCTCTACATGTACGGCCCCACCGCCGGTCCCATGACCGAGGACACGCCGGTGCGCCCCACCACGAAGAAGGGAGCCATCCGGGCCCGCCTCGCCGAGCAGCTCCTCGGCGCCCACGAGCGCGGCCGCGTGCGGGCGGCCATCGGCCGGGGGTCGGACTTCTACGGACCGGGGCCGCTCAACGCGGTGGCGGGGGAGCGGCTGTTCGGGGCCGTGCGGGCCGGGAAGAAGGCGATGTGGGTGGGCAGGCTGGACGAGCCGCACTCCGTCACCTTCATCGACGACTTCGCCCGCGTGCTCGCCACGCTCGGCGAGCGTCCCGAGGCGCTGGGATCGGTGTGGCACACGCCGGACGCGGGGGCGCTCACCGGCCGCGAGCTCATCGAGGCGGCGTTCCGTGAGGCGGGCAAGCCGCCCAAGGCCGGCACGTACTCACGCACGGCCATCCGCCTGGTGGGCCTCTTCTCCCCGCAGATGCGCGAGCTGGTGGAGATGATGTACCAGTTCGAGCAGCCCTTCGTGCTCGACGGCTCCAGGTTCACCCGCACCTTCGGAGACGCCGCCACACCGCACGCGGAGGGCATTCGCCGCACGCTGGAGTGGTACAGGGCGAAGGAAGGCTGAGCGGCGATGATTCGCGGGCGCCCCACCGGGCGCCCGCGATGTCGGCTCCCGGGACGCTCGGCGGCAGTTCCGGTGTGGCGGAAATGGCGCCGCTCTTGCTGCACTCCCGCGCGTGATCGTCTACCTTCTGGATCTGCTCGGAGTGGCCGTCTTCGCCATCAGCGGCGCGATCTCCGCGGGGCGCAAGAGCCTGGACCTGCTGGGCGTGCTCGTCATCGCGGTGGTCACGGCCATCGGGGGCGGCACCATCCGCGACCTCCTGCTGGACCGGCATCCCATCTTCTGGATCGCCGATCCCACGTACCTTGTCGTCATCACCGTCGCGGCGCTGCTCAGCATCGCGTACGTGCGCGTGTGGCCCGCGCCGCGCAACTCGCTTCTCCTGGCGGATGCGCTGGGCCTGGCGCTCTTCACCATCACCGGCGCCGGGATCGCCGAGACCGCCGGCCTGCCGGCCGTCATCGTGGTGCTCATGGGCACCATCACCGGCGCGGCGGGCGGCGTGCTCCGCGACGTGCTCAGCGCCGAAGTCCCGCTGATCCTGCGCCGCGACATCTACGCGACGGCCGCCATCGCGGGCGCCTCCCTCTACCTGCTGCTGCAGGAAGTGGGAATCGGCCGCCCCGCCGCGGCGGTGCTGGGGATGACCGCCGTCGCGGTGCTTCGCCTTCTGGCCATCCTGCGCGGCCTCCGCCTCCCCGTCTTCCGCCTGCCGCAGGAGCCGCACTGATCGCCGTGCAGGCCACCTACGCCATGGGCAACAGCCCGATCCTCTACTCGCGCATCTACGCACCGATGGCTCAGTGCTAGCGGAATGAACAGAGGCACAGAGATGAAGTCGTCTCTGTGCCTCTGTGTCTCTGTGTGAGCCCGCCGTTCAGCGGGCGGCGAGCCAGACCGGGTACCAGTTGGGGCCGGTCGCGTGCGTGACCCGGGTGGGGCGGGAGCCGTCGGCGCGGGCCACGTACACCTGCACGCTGTCGCCGCGGGTGAGCGTGAACGCCAGGTAGCGCCCGTCGGGCGACCAGGCGGGATCGTCGAGCGAGCCCAGCCCGCGGGCGCGCACCTCGCCGCGGAAGCCCGTGGTGACGTCGCGGATCAGGATGCGTGACGGCTCGTTCGCCTTCCGGCGCACCCACGCGATCCCGAAGCCCCGCGGCGCCCACGCCGGCTTGTCCTCCATCACGTGCGGGTCCACCGGCTCGTCCGAGAGCCGGCGCACCGCCTGGCCATCGGGATAGCTCAGGTACACCCGGTCGCTCCCGTCGCGGTCGCTCAGGAAGGCCAGCAGCCCGCCGTCGGAAGACCAGCGCACCCCCCACTCGTCGCGCGGGGTGTGGGTGATGCGCTCCTGCGCGCTCCCGTCGGGGCGCATGCGGTAAAGCTCAGAAACGCTGTCGCGGCTGGAGCCGAACACCACCCAGTCGCCGCGCGGCGACACCACCGGCCGGAAGTTCCCCTCCGGGTCGTTCGTGAGCGGACGAACCGCTCCCGTGGCCCGGTCCAGGCGGTAGACGTCGCGGTAGCCGTCGCGGGTGTTGGACTCGTACACGAGCCACTGCCCGTCCGGCCCCCAGCTCGGGTTCCTCATCAGCGCGCCGCGCGGCCCCAGCGGCCGAAGGGGCGCGTCCTCTCCCTGCGATATCCAGAACCGCTCCACCCGCGACTCGCCCTCACCCTCAAGCGAGATCACCAGGAGCCCGGAGCCGTCGCGCAGCGCGTCGCCGGGGAAGTCCTGCTCGGGTCGGTCGGTAAGGCGACGCTCACCGCCGCCCGTGGGCCGCACGGCGTACAGCTCCTTGTTCCCATCGCGCTCGGCGATGAAGGCGATCTGCCCCGCGATGGAGCCACGCTCCGCCAGCGAGAGCGTGTCCGCCGGATCGGCGGGGAGAAGCGCGGAGGGGGGCGGCGCGGCGGCGCGGCCGGGCGCGGCACCCGCGTCCGCG
>DASVSA010000041.1:0-6277 GCA_036388335.1 Longimicrobium sp.
GGGGCACGCCGATGCGGCGCGCGGCGTCCACCAGGCGCTGGTATGCTTCGCGGCGGGAGGCCTGCTCTTCGGGGGTCTCGCCGGGGTGCCAGGGTTCGGTCATCGGAATCTCCCTTCGGTCCGGTTCAGGCGCGGGCCAGCTCGGCGATGTCGTCCGCGCAGCCCCACGACAGGGTGACGCCGGCGCCGCCATGGCCGTAGCAGTGGATGACGCGGGCGCCGCCGGGGAGCGGCTCGGCCTCCAGGCGCACGGAGGGGCGCCCGGGGCGCAGGCCCACCCGGTGCTCCAGGATGCGCGCCTCCGCGAGCCGCGGCTCCAGCTCCGCGCAGCGGCGCACGATGCCGCGGGCCACCTCGGGGTCCGGCGTGGTGTCCCACTCTCCCTCTTCGGCGGTGCCGCCCAGGATGCAGTCCTCGCCGCGCGGGACGATGTAGGTCACGCCGTCCGGGTGGCCCTCGTCCAGCCAGAAGCGCTCCACGCCGGGGTTCTCCACCCGCACGATCTGGCCGCGGATCGGCGTGACGGTTGGATCGGAGGCCAGGGTGCGCGCGCCCAGGCCGCTGCAGTTGACCACCAGCGGCGCGGCCTGCGCGGCGCGGGCGAGCACCCGCACCTCGCGCAGCTCCAGCCGCCCGCCCCCGGCCGCGAACCGGTCGGCCAGGTAGCCGAGGTAGCTCTCCATCCGCGCCACCGGCACGGTGATGGAGTGCCCGTCCACGAACCCCGGCGGCAGCTCCGCCGGAGGGATGCGGCGCAGCCCGGGCACGGCGTCGGCCCAGGGGGGATCGTCCACCGGATGCCTCCACACCTCGGCGCCGGGCACCAGGCGCACGCTCGTGGCGGGGTCGTCGGCCAGGCGCAGGAACTCGGTGAAGGTACGCCGCCCCCACTCCGCCACGCGCTCCGCCGGGTACGCCTTGTACGGGTACCAGAGCGCCGCCGCCACCGCCGACGTGGTCGCCGCCGGCGGATGCGTGGTCCACACGCGCACCCGCATCCCGGCCTCCTGCAGCCGGATCGCCGACGAGAGGCCGATCACCCCCGCGCCGATCACCAGCGCGTCCGCATTCCGTGTCATGTGCCGACGCTAGCGCGGCCCGCGGGCGCTGGCAAGGTGCCTCGCCCGCCCTCCGCGAACTGGTCCGGCCGGCGGCGGGATCTGTGCGCCTCCGTCGCGCCATGCGCGGGTTCGGCCGTGTGCTCCCCGGCGGAGTTGAATGGCGAGATTGACACCGGGCACTCGCTGCCGCGATCCTGCAGCGTCACCCGAACACCGAAGGAGCGAGATGAACAGGAGCACGAGCGAAGCGGCACACGCGGAACTGCAGCGGCTAGAGGAGAAGGCTGAATACGCTGCGCGCTTGAAGGCACTCCGCGAGGACATCCAGATAGGGCTGGACGAGGCCGAGCGGGGAGAGCTGGTGGACGGGGAAGAAGTCTTCCGACGCGCCTTCGAGCGTATTGCGCAGCTCGAGGGGGGAGGTGCGACCTGACGACGTATCGGCTCACGAGGCGCGCGGAGCGCGACATCCACGAAATTCTGGAATTCTACGCAGTCACGAACAAGAACCCGTCAGCGGCGCGCAGAGTACTGGCTGCGATTTACGCGATGTGCCAGCGCTCCGCGGATGCTCCGCAGATCAGCAGAAACCGTCCAGAGTTCGGCGCTGGAGTGCGGAGCAATCTCGTGAGAAAGTACCCGTACGTCGTGTATTTTCTACCCACGCCGACCCGCTACCAGATTCGCGCTCTAATACTGCGCGTCCTGCATCAGGCCCGGCACGCTAAGACCGCGTTCGACGACGCGGGCCTGGAGCCTTCAAGCTACCTCGTCCAACTGCCTGACGAAGCACTTCCGCTGTCTGCTGCACGTAGCCGCCGCCGAAGAGGTTGACGTGGACCAGGAGGTAGTAGAGCTGGTACACGGCGCGACGCTCCTCTCGGTAGCCGGGGCGGAGCGGCCAGGCTTCCTCGTAGGCGGCGTAGAAGTCCGCGCCGAAGCCGCCAAAGAGCTCGGTCATCGCGAGGTCGGCTTCCCGGTGGCCACGGTACACGGCGGGGTCCACCAGGGCGGGGCCGCGCTCGGTCGCCATGAAGTTGCCGCTCCAAAGGTCGCCGTGGAGCAGGGAAGGGCCGTCGTCCTCCGCGGGGGCGAGGATGTGGGGGAGGGCGTCGCGGAGGCGCTCCCAATCGCACTCGTGCGCTGGGAGGCGGCCGAGGGCGCGGGCGCGGCGAAGCTGGGGCTCCAGGCGGCGGGTCCACCAGAACTCCGCCCATGTAGCGGCCGGCGTGTTCTCTTGGGGGAGCGAGCCGATGAAGTTGTCCCGCAGCCAGCCCCACGCGCCGGTGGAGCGGTGAAGCGCCGCGAGGCCGTGCCCCAGCCGTTCGCCGGTGCTGGCGGCGCGCGGTGCGGGCTCCAGCCACTCCAGGGCGATCCACCCGTCGTCCACGGCCAGCACCCTGGGCACGACGAGCCCGGACGCGGCGGCGGTCAGCGCCTCAAGCCCCTCCGCCTCGGCGGCGAACATCCCGGGAGGCGTGTTCGGATTGAGCTTCACGAAGAACGGGCCGTCCGGCCCTTCCACGCGCGCCGCGCGGCTGATGGACCCGCCGCCGACCGCGCGTGCCTCGCGCACGGGACCGAGACGCGCTTCCAGGGAGCGGCGGATGCGTTCAGGGAGCATGGGTTCGGCGGCCGGGTGTGGAGCGCGTCGGGTGAGAATCGCGTGAGCTGAGTCACGTCGGGCTTGGACGCCATCGAATCGGGCATTAGGATGGACGGCAGGATCTCGCGTCGGGCTCCGCTGGCTGCGCCTCGTCTTGCACGCACTCACGCCCGCGCTCCGCTGGCCTCCAGGAGTTTTCGGAGCCGGCAGCGTCCACTTCCCCTCTGGAGCAACCCGCATGGCACGTCGCTCGGCTGTCCTCATCGTGTTCGCGATGATCTGCGCGGTGCTCGGCGCGGGTGCGGCGGATGCACAATCCACGCGCGCGCAGCGGGGGCGGGTAATCGGAACGGTGGTGGATGCCGGGACGGGAGCGCCGGTGGCGCGCGCCGTGGTCTCCACCGACGGCGGGCGCCAGCGCGTGCTCAGCGACTCGGCGGGGCGGTTCGTGCTCCGGGCGGAACGGGGGATGGGGAGCGCGCTCGTCCAGCGGATCGGGTACGATCAGGGCGTCGTGAGTTGGGACCTGCAAGCGGACGCGGTGGCGGTGACGGCATCGCTGAACGCCGGTGCGATCATGCTGGCCGAGCTCACGGTGAAGCTCGACCGGCTGGACGTCGCTTTTGAGACCAGCCCGCTCAGCGTGCGGCGCATCGACGACGTGCAGCTCGCCCTGAGCACGGCCCCTCACGCGCTGGAGGCCATCGAAGACCGCTTCCCCCGGCGCCCGATGGCGTGCATCGGCGTGAACTTGACTTCGTCGGAGAATTGCAGCGCGGAGCGCGACTGCGTGATCATCGACGACGCGCCTCTCCCCAGCGGCACGGACGGGCTGCGGCTCTACCGGCCGGCGGACCTCGGCCGACTGTACCTGGCGCGTGGTGGCCGGGTGATCATCGGGTACAGCCGGGCGTACCTGGAGTGGCTCCCCGAGGCGGCGAGCCGCAAGCCGCTTTCGATCATGACGCTGACGAGGATGTACTGCGCCTAGCCGCGCCGCTCCGCCAGCAGGTGCTCCAGCAGCGCCTCGCAGGAGCGGTCCACGATGTCGTGTACGTCGTCGAAGCCGCGCGGGCCGCCGTAGTACGGATCGGGCACGTCGGCGCCGGGGCGCTCCGGGTCCCAGTCGCGCAGGCGGTGGATGCGCGCGCTCCCGCCCGCCGCGGCCTCCAGCGCCCGGATCTCGCGCAGGTTCTCCGCGTCCATCGCGATCACGTAGTCGAAGCGGCGCAAGTCGTCCGCTCCCAGCTTGCGGCTGCGGCCGGCCAGCTCCACGCCGCGCCGCCGGGCCGTCTCGGTGCTGCGCGGGTCGGGCGCGGCCCCGTTGTGGTACCCTGAAGTCCCGGCCGAGTCGATCTCGAACTCGCCCTCCACGCCGCGCACCCTCACCATGTGCCGGAAGACCGCCTCGGCCAGCGGCGAGCGGCAGATGTTGCCGAGGCAGACGAAGAGGATGCGTGTAGGCTCAGGCGTGGAGCTCATTCTCTGTGCCTCCGTGTCTCTGTGTGATAATTTTCTTTCGGCGGTTGTTCGCCTATTCGGGAGGGGGGCGAGGCGCTAGATTGAATGGTCCGCACCTCCTGTCTCGCCCGTTCTCCTCATCGTGACCTGCATCCGCGATCCACGCGCCGGCCAGCCGCAGTCCGTGGGCGACCTGGTCAGCCGATTCCTCGACCGGTCCGGGCTCGCTCCCAAGGTGGAGGCGGCCTCCATCGTCACGGAGTGGACGGAGAAGGTGGGCCCGCAGATCTCCGCCGTCACCGAGGCGCTGCGCGTCTCCGAGGGCACGCTCTTCGTGGCCGTCGCCACCAGCGCGTGGATGATGGAGCTCAACCTGATGAAGGGCGAGCTGATGCGCCGGATCAACGCCGGGAAGGGCGAGGGGCGCATCCGGCAGCTGGTGTTCGTGATGGGGAACGGGGAAGGGGGAACGGGGAGCGGGGGGCCGGCGAAAGCACCCGCCGAGCGGCGCATCCTCTGAAGTTGCCGTTCCCCGTTCCCCGTTCCCCAATCCCCGGTTTTGCCGAACCTTCGGCCCGCATTCGGTGTACCATGGACATCGCTTCACATGCCTGACCCAAGCACACAAGAGGCCATGGCTTCGCCTATCGCAGCCAGGGAATACAACGCCGGCCAGATCCAGGTCCTCAAGGGGCTGGAGGCCGTCCGCAAGCGCCCCGGGATGTACATCGGGTCCACCAGCGCGCGCGGCCTTCACCACCTGGTGTACGAGGTGGTGGACAACTCCATCGACGAGGCGCTCGCCGGCTTCGCGGACCACGTGGACGTCACCATCCACCCGGACAACTCGATCACGGTGGTGGACAACGGGCGCGGGATCCCCGTGGACATCCACCCCACCGAGAAGATCTCCGGCGTGGAGCTGGCGCTGACGGCGCTGCACGCGGGCGGCAAGTTCGAGAACCAGGAAGGCGGCTCGTACAAGGTCTCCGGCGGCCTGCACGGCGTGGGCGTGTCGGTAGTGAACGCCCTCTCCGAGTGGACGCGGGTGACCGTGCGCCGCGGCGGCAAGGTGCACGAGATGGCCTTCTCCCGCGGCGACAAGACGCAGGAGCTCGCCGTCACGGGAACTTCCAAGGTGACGGGGACCACCGTCTCGTTCAAGCCGGACGCGCAGATCTTCGAGGAGCTCACCTTCTCGTTCGAGACGCTCAGCAACCGCCTTCGCGAGCTGGCGTTCCTCAACAAGGGCGTCCGCATCTCGCTCACCGACGAGCGGCCCACCAGCGAGGGCGCCGAGGCCAAGCGCGACGACTACCACTACGAGGGCGGCCTCCGCGAGTTCGTGGAGCACCTGCGCGGCAACCGCAAGCCGCTTCACCCCGAGGTGGTGTACATCGAGGCGTCGCGCCCCGAGGCCGAGATCGAGCTGGCCATGCAGTACGACGACGGGTACAACGAGAACACGTTCACCTTCGTCAACAACATCAACACCCACGAGGGCGGCACCCACCTCACGGGCTTCAAGAGCGCGCTTACGCGCTCCATCAACGACTACGCGCGCAAGAGCGGGCTCTTTAAGAAGGGCGGCCTCGAGTCGCTCTCGGGCGACGACGTCCGCGAGGGGCTCACCTGCGTGATCTCGGTGAAGGTGCGCGAGCCCCAGTTCGAAGGGCAGACCAAGACCAAGCTGGGGAACAGCGAGGTCAAGGGCGCCGTGGAGAGCGTGGTGGCCGAGAAGCTGAGCGAGTACCTGGAGGAGCGCCCCGGCGTGGGCCGCGCCGTCATCGAGAAGGCGATCCAGGCCGCCCGCGCCCGCGAGGCCGCCCGCAAGGCGCGCGACCTCACGCGCAAGAAGAGCGCGCTGGAGACGGGCGTGCTCCCCGGCAAGCTGGCCGACTGCTCCAGCAGCAACCCCGAGATCGGCGAGCTGTACATCGTCGAGGGCGACTCCGCCGGCGGGTCGGCCAAGCAGGGCCGCAAGCGCGAGTTCCAGGCGATCCTCCCCCTCAAGGGGAAGATCCTGAACGTGGAGCGCGCCCGCTTCGACAAGGTGCTCTCCAACGAGGAGATCCGCGCCATCATCACGGCGATCGGCTCCGGGATCGGCGAGGACGAGTTCGACCTCAAGAACGCCCGGTACCACAAG
>DASVSA010000042.1:0-2751 GCA_036388335.1 Longimicrobium sp.
GGACCTGCAGATCCAGCGCGGCGCGCGATCCTCGCCCGCCCCCGTACCATGGCCAGGCAACGTCCCACGGTGCTGTCGCCCCGGTGCGGCGGGGCGGAGTGTCCACACTACATCCGTTCATCCGCGCAGCTTGCGGGCCGAGGCTGGGTTCGGTTAATCTTCGGGAGCGAAATCAAGCCCCGAGGTTCACCGAGTACTCCTGGCAATGTCAAACGCGGCAGACGGCGACTTCCCGCTCGCTGAGGGCCTTTCGCGCGAATTTTTGTTCCACCACCGTGTGTGCCCGCACCGCCTCGACGAGGGGGGGAGCCTGGTGGTGGCCGCCGCCCCCGACGCGCGGCTGGACGCGCTGGACGAGATCGCCTTCGCGTACGGGCGCCCCGCGGTGGCCGAGCCGGCGCCCGCGGAGGAGGTGGAGCGGCTGATCGAGCGGCTCACCACGCGCGCCGACCGCCGCATCGAGCTGGCGCGGGTGGCCGGCGACGACGACCTGGCGGCCGACGTGCGCGACCTCGCCAGCCAGCCGCCCGTCATCCGCTACGTCAACCTGCTGGTGCGCGACGCCTACGACGCGGGCGCCAGCGACATCCACCTGGAGGCGGGGCGCAGCGGGCTCGCCGCGCGCTTCCGCCTGGACGGGGTGCTCACCCCCGCCCCCGAGCCCCCCGCCGAGCTCCACCACGCCGTCGTCAGCCGCATCAAGCTCCTGGCCGAGCTGGACATCGCGGAGCGCCGCCGGCCGCAGGACGGGCGCATCCGCGTGCGGCTGGAGGCGCGCGAGCTGGACCTGCGCGTCTCCACCGTCCCTACGCTGTTCGGCGAGAGCGTCGTGCTGCGGCTGCTGGACCGCGGCGGGCGTCCCGTGAGCCTGGGCGAGCTGGGGATGCCGGACGCGGTGCTGGAGCGGATGCGCGCCCTGGCACGTCGCCCACACGGGATGGTGCTGGTGACGGGGCCCACGGGAAGCGGGAAGACCACCACGCTGTACGCCGCGCTGGGCCTGCGCGACGTGGCGGCGGAGAAGGTGGTGACGGTGGAGGACCCGGTGGAGTACCAGCTGGGCGGCGTCACCCAGGTGCCCGTGCACCGGCAGGCGGGGGTCACCTTCGGCGCCGCGCTGCGCTCCATCCTGCGCCAGGACCCCGACGTGGTGATGGTGGGAGAGATGCGCGACCCGGAGACGGCCGAGGTGGCGGTGCAGGCGGCGATGACCGGGCACATGGTCTTCTCCACCCTCCACACCAACGACGCCGTGGGGGCCATCCCCCGCCTGCTGGACCTGGGGGTGCCGGACTACCTGGTGGCCGCCACGCTGGACGCCGTGCTGGCCCAGCGCCTGGTGCGCCGCGTGTGCGACGCCTGCGCGGCCGAGTACGATCCGCCGCGCGACGCCGTGGCGCGCCTGGGCGCGGGGCTGCCGGCGCCCGGCCGCTTCGTGCGCGGGGCGGGGTGCGCGCGCTGCCGGAGGACCGGGTACCGCGGGCGGCTGGGGGTGTTCGAGCTGGTGGAGGTGGATGATGCCCTGCGCGACGCCGTGGTGCGCCGCGCCCCCCGCTCCGAGCTGCGCGACCGCGCGGTGGAGGGGGGGATGGCGCCGCTGCGCGTGGATGCGTGGAGCAAGTTGGCCCGGGGGCTCACGACCGTGGAGGAGGTGCTGCGTGTGGTGCAGGAATAGACGCGGGACGGCGGGGTTCACCCTGGTGGAGATGCTGGTGGTGCTGGCGATCATCGCCGTGCTGGCGGCGCTGGTGGGACCCGAGATCTTTCGCAACGTGGGCGACGCCAACGCCGGCGCGGCCCGCAGCCAGATCGAGATGCTGGGGCTTGCGCTGAACCAGTACCGGCTGGACAACCAGGCGTACCCCTCCACCCAGCAGGGGCTGGCCGCGCTGCGCACCGCGCCCACCACGGGCGACCCGCCGCGCGGGTGGCGGGGTCCCTACCTGCGCCGTGCCCTCCCCAGCGACCCCTGGGGGCGCCCCTATCAGTACCTCTCCCCGGGGCGTGCCAACCCGCAGGGCTACGACCTCTTCTCGTTGGGGCGCGACGGGCGCGAGGGCGGCACGGACGAGGACGCGGACGTCACCTCGTGGGGCGAGGCGCCCAGGCGATGAGCGAAGGGACGAGCTGGAGCTACCGCGCCGCCCACGCGAGCGGCCTGATGGAGCAGGGCACCGTGCGCGCCGAGAGCCCCGAAGCGGCCCGCGAGCAGCTCTTCGCCCGCGGTCTCTTCCCCCTGGAAGTACGCGCCGAGCGCGGGGCGGAGACTCACCGCCCGGGGCTCTCCGCGGCGGAGCTGGCGCTGGGGCTGCGCGTGCTGGCCACGCTACTGGAGAGCGGCCTGCCCCTGTCCCGCGCGCTGGCGGCGCTCGACGACCTGGTGCCGGCGTCGTGGAAGCCGGCGCTCCCGGAGCTGCGCGCCGCCGTGCGCGAGGGGAAGTCGCTGGCCGCCGCCCTGGCCGCGGCGCCCGTCGCCTTCCCCCCGCTGGTGCTGGGGCTGGTCCAGGCGGGCGAGGGAGGGAGCGGCCTCGCCGCGGCGGTCACCCGCGCGGCCGAGCTCACCGAGACCGCGGCCGAGACGCGCAGGGCCGTTCGTGCCGCGCTGGCGTATCCGCTGATCCTGGCCGGCGCGGGGACCGCCTCCGTCGGCCTTCTGGTCGGCTTCGGTCTCCCCCGCTTCGCCACCATCCTGGGTGACCTGGGGCAGCAGCTCCCCCCCACCGCGCGGCTGGTGCTGGGTGCGGCCGACGC
>DASVSA010000043.1:0-2213 GCA_036388335.1 Longimicrobium sp.
CCGCGCCGGAGTCCAGCCCCTCCACCTTGTCCTCGGTGCGGTCGCGGGCCGTGAGCATCAGCACGGGGAGGGCGATGCCGGTGGCGCGCAGGTCGCGCACCAGGTCGAACCCCGAGCGGCCGGGGATCATCACGTCCACCACCGCCGCGTCGAAGCCCTGCGTGCGGGCCTTCTCGAAGGCGGAGTCGCCGTCCGCCGCCGTTTCCACCACGTACCCTTCCTCGCGCAGGCCCTTCGCCAGGAAGGCCAGGATGCGGGGGTTGTCTTCTACGATCAGGATGCGCATTGACGGTTGTGTGCCGGGGAGCGCCCGGAGGGTCCGGGCGTTGTGTATGGTATACCCGCCACGCGCCCGCCGGGGCCCCGCGCCGGTGCAGATTAAAGGCAGCTAATCCACGTCTAACCCGTGCTTAACCGTGCCGGCGAACCGGTGGAATGCTTGATGTGTAATCTCTCACACGATGGCGCGGCCCGGGCCGCGCATCAAGGACCCTGAACCGTAGCGAAGCCATGAACCCGATCGTTCGCAAGCTCACACTCCCCACCACGCTGGTCGTCGGCCTCGGAGCGGGGCTGACGCTGGCGGACGCGGCGCAGAACCCTCTTCCCGACCTCCAGGCGCAGAGCGGCGGTCCCCTCGCGGCGGCCCCCACGGCGCCCGTGGTGCGGGGCGCCCCGTCCGCCGACGCCCTTTCCAGCGCCTTCCGCGCCGCCAGCAGCGCGGCGCTCCCGGCCGTGGTGTTCATCCAGGTGGAGTCCGCGGCGCGCCAGGTGAGCGCGCAGGTGCCGCCCGAGATGCGCGGCACCCCCTTCGAAGACTTCTTCCGCGGCCCTCAGCGCTCGGGCCCGTCGCAGTCGTCCGGCTCCGGCTTCATCGTGTCGGCCGACGGCTACGTGATCACCAACAACCACGTGGTGGACGGCGCCTCGCGCGTGAAGGTCATCATGAGCGACCGCCGCGAGCTGGACGCGCGCGTGGTGGGGCGCGACGCCAACACGGACATCGCCGTGCTCAAGGTGGAGGCAAAGAACCTTCCCGTGGCGCGCCTGGGCAACTCCGACGCGCTGGCCACGGGCGACTGGGTGCTCGCGCTGGGCTACCCGCTCACGCTGGGCCAGACCACCACGGCCGGCATCGTGAGCGCCAAGGGCCGCAGCATCGGCATCATGGGCCGCAACACCGGCGCCACCGCCCCGCTGGAGCACTTCATCCAGACGGACGCGGCCATCAACCCCGGCAACTCCGGCGGGCCGCTGGTGGACCTGCAGGGGCGCGTGGTGGGCGTGAACTCGGCCATCGCCTCGCCCACCGGTTATTACTCCGGGTACGGCTTCGCGGTGCCCATCGACCTCGCCAAGCGCATCGCGGACGACCTGATCCGCTACGGCGTGGTGCACCGCCCCATGCTGGGCGTGGAGATCCGCGACGCCGCCGCGGCGGACGCCGAGGTGTTCGGCCTGCGGGCCCCCGAGGGCGCCGTGATCTCCAGCGAGCCCAAGGCGGGCGCGCGCGACGCCGGGCTGCGCCTGGGCGACGTGATCGTGGCGGTGGACGGCACCCCCGTGCGCAACAGCGGCGACCTGATGGAGACGGTGATGCGCAAGCAGCCGGGCGACGAGGTTGCGCTGGAGGTGGTGCGCTACGGCCGCCGCCAGCAGGCGAAGGTGAAGCTCGCCAGCTTCGACACCCCGCGCGCCGCCCGCTCCGCCGCCGGCGCGCCGGACGATGCCAACAGCGTGGTGGAGCGCCTGGGCTTCCAGGCCGCCCCCGTGACCCCGCAGATCGCCCAGCAGCTCCGCATGGACGACGTGCAGGGCGTGGTGGTCACCGCGGTGGACCCCAGCGGCCCCGCCGCGGCGCAGCTGATGCCCGGCTTCCGCGTGGACCGCTTCAACGGCCGCGAGATCCGCACCGCCGCCGAGCTGCGCTCCGCCATGGAGAGCGTGCGCGCCGGCGCCGTCGTCTCCATGGTCGGCCGCCGCCCCGACGGCGCCCAGACCATCGTGAACTTCCGGGCGAGATCCTGATCTCACCCAGAGACACGGAGGCACAGAGATGACGCACGCGGGGCCCGGGGGCAATCTCCGGGCCCCGCTTGCGTCTGGCGGCGCGGACGGTGGGGCCCTCACCTGGCAGCTTACAGCTGCCACCCTCTCCCAGTAACTGCCCTGGGAGAGGGGACTACTTCGGTCACGCTCCGGCCAGGCGGGGC
>DASVSA010000044.1:0-9129 GCA_036388335.1 Longimicrobium sp.
GTCCCCGCCACGGGGAGGAAGGGGCTGGCCCCCAGCTCGCCGAACTCCGCGCCGAACGCCGCCAGGATGCCGCGGTTGCGCTCCGCGTTGGGGTTCGCGCCGACCGTGCCGTTCTCCAGGAAGATCCCGCGCACCTCCGTCTCCCGCCGCACCAGGGGGAGCGTCGCCTCCACCGTGAGGCGGCTGGTGAGCCCCACCGCTACGGTCGCCGGGACGTCGCGCGCGTCGCCCGAGAGGAGGGCGTTCACCGTGCCGCCCGTGAGCGTGCCCGTGTCCGCCGCGCCGCCCGTTGCCGCGAAGAACCTGCCGAGCGCCGTGTTCAGCGCGCGCAGCTCGGGCGCGGCAAGCGTGTCCGCGGGCGCCTGCAGGAGCCCGGCGAAGGCGGCGCCCAGCGGATCGCGCCCCCCGCCGAACCTATCGTCGTAGCCGCTGTAGATCCCCAGCACGCGGAACTCCACCATGCCCCGCGGCAGCACGCGCGCGTCGGGGCCCTGCGCGTGAGCGGCGCCGGCCGCCAGGACGAGGGCGGCGGCTGCCGCGGCGGTGCGAAACGGCT
This sequence comes from Longimicrobium sp., assembly GCA_036388335.1. Lineage (GTDB taxonomy): Bacteria > Gemmatimonadota > Gemmatimonadetes > Longimicrobiales > Longimicrobiaceae > Longimicrobium. The sequence continues at coordinate 557 of DASVSA010000044.1, forward strand.
TCATGTTCAGCGGAAAAGGGGCTGTCGTTTGGGCGCGCGCGGCGGGTCCGCGGCGGCAGGAGGGTAGCGGGGCGGGGGCGCGGCTGTCAACGCGGAGGGCGCGGCGGCGGCCCGCCCGCCAGGGGTTGACCGCCTCCGGGGGGGCGTGTATCTTTGCGGCTCCTTACGCGGGCATAGCTCAGTTGGTAGAGCGCAACCTTGCCAAGGTTGAGGTCACCGGTTCGAGCCCGGTTGCCCGCTTAGCGCAGTATGTCGGCGCCGTGGCCAAGTGGTAAGGCAGAGGACTGCAAATCCTCGACCCCCGGTTCGAATCCGGGCGGCGCCTCTGTGTTCCCGGGTGGTCACGACGGGTTGACAGATGCAGGTAAAGTAGCTAGCTTCAACGTCTTGCGGCAGCCACGCCCCGTTCGTCTAGTGGCCTAGGACAACGCCCTCTCACGGCGTAAACAGGGGTTCGATTCCCCTACGGGGTACTGTAAAAATCTGGGGGAAAATGGGTCAGGGCCCCGCAGGCAGCAGCCCACCCCCTGGCGCGGGCGCGGTGCAAGCCGGCCCGCGATAAGGTCGATTAGCTCAGTTGGTTAGAGCGCTCGCCTCACATGCGAGAGGTCCGGGGTTCGAGTCCCTGATCGACCACTGAATGGAGTCCCGCCGCAGCTGGTCTGCGGCGGGACTCTCGTTTTCCCGTACCCCCTGGTCCCATGGCGATCCCTTTTCCCGACCCGCCTCCCCCGCCTCCCGCCGCGCCGCGCAGCCTGCGCACGGCGGTGATCCTGGCGCTGCTCCTGGGTCCGCTCGGCCTGTTCTACGTGAGCCCGGCGGCCGCGCTCTTCATGCTCTTCACCGCGGCCGTGGTGGGGCTCTTCACGGTGGGAGTGGGGCTGGTGGCGGTGTGGGCCGCGTGCGTGTTCCTGGCCGTCGTCCTCTCGTGGGAGCTCAAGGACTAGAGCGCGTGGGGTGCCTCTTCTGCCGGATCGCGCGCGGCGAGAGCCCGTCCAGCGTGGTGTACCAGGACGACGCCTGCATCGCCTTCATGGACCTCTACCCGGTGCGCCCCGGCCACCTGCTGGTGGTGCCGCGCCGCCACGCCGTGCACCTGCGCGACCTGCCCGCCACCGAGCAGGCGCACCTCTTCGCCGTTGCCATGCGGCTGATGGACGCCCAGCGCGCCGCCGGCCTCGCCACGGACGCCGCCAACCTCCTGGTGAACGACGGCCCCGCGGCCGGGCAGCAGGTCCCCCACGTCCACCTCCACCTCGTCCCCCGCTCGCGCGGCGACGGGGTGGGGATGATGGGCGCGTTCCTCTCCCGCGTGCTCCACTTCGCGCGCCGGGCGGGCCGCCGCGCGCGGCTGGACGCGGTCGCCGCCCGCATCCGCGAGCACCTGCCCTAACCCTGGGCCGGTGCGCGGGGTATCGTTGCGTGCCGCCTCGTTGCAGCGGTTTCAACCGCCCGGTGGCCCCGGCGTCACGCACCGCTTCTCCCGGATTCCGTCTCAACCCGCGCTCCGCCATGAAGATCCACAGTCTCGCACTCGCCCTGATCCTCGCCGCCGCGCCGTCGCTGGGCGCACAGGAGCAGCCGGCCGCGCCGCCCTCCGGGCTGCGGCTGGACCTCAACATCCCCGCCAACCGGCTGCGGGTGTTCGATGGCGACAGCGTCATCCGCACCTACCGCGTGTCGGTGGGGCTGCCGGGGCACGACACGCCGGATGGCGACTTCCAGGTCCAGCGCGCCGAGTGGAATCCGTCGTGGACGCCGCCGGAGCGGGAGTGGGCCCGGGAGAAGCGGTTCACTCCGCCGGGCCCCAACAACCCGATGGGCCGCGTGAAGCTCTTCTTCGCGCCCCTGTACTACATCCACGGCACCCCCGACTCCGCTTCCATCGGCCGTCCGGCGTCGCACGGGTGCGTGCGGATGCTCAACCGCGACGTCATCGCCCTCGCCCGCCTCCTCCACGAGCGCGCGAGCCCCACCGTTGCGCCGGAAGAGATCACGGGCATCCTCGCGCGCTTCCGCCAGACGCGCTGGTCCACGCTGGGCGCGCCGGTGCCACTCACCATCCGCTACGAGCCGGTGGTGGTGGAGAACGGTGAGCTGCGCATCTACAAGGACGTGTACAAGCGTGGCCGCATCCACACGGAGAGCATGTACCAGGCGCTCCTCGCCGCCGGCTACGACGCGTCCTCGCTGGACCGCGCCCAGCTCCGTGCCGTCATCGCCCAGGCCGGGGAGGCCGAGGGCGTGTACCGGGTGAAGGTGGCCGACGCATTCGCCGGGATTCGTGGAGCATAGGGCGTACGTCGGGTGCGCGGGGTGGAGCCTGCCGCGCGAGGAGCAGGAGCGCTTTCCCTCGGAGGGCACGCACCTGCAGCGCTACGCGGCGCGCTTTCCGGCCGTGGAGATCAACTCGTCCTTCTACCGCCCTCACCGGCCCTCCACCTACGCTCGCTGGGCGGAGAGCGTGCCCGCCGAGTTCCGCTTCTCGGTGAAGGTGCCGAAGGCCATCACCCACACCGCCAGGCTCACGGACACGGAAGCGCTGCTCGACGCCTTCCTCGCGGAGACGGCGTCGCTCGGCGCCAAGCTGGGATGCCTGCTGATCCAGCTTCCGCCCAGCCTGGCCCTGGCCGAGGAGAGGGCCGCCGCGTTCTTCCGGACCCTGCGCGAGCGCCACGATGGAGCGGTCGCGTGCGAGCCGCGCCACCCGACGTGGCTCACCGAGCCCGCGGAGGCGCTGCTCGCGGAGTGGCGCATCGCCCGCGTCGCCGCCGACCCCGCTCGCGCCGAACGGGACGCGGCGCCGGGCGGCTGGCCCGGCCTGGTCTACCACCGGCTGCACGGCTCCCCACGCATCTACTACTCCGAGTACCCGCCCGACTACCTGGCCGCCCTCGCGCGGTCCATCCGCGACTCAGCGGTCCCTACGTGGTGCATCTTCGACAACACCGCCGCCGGAGCCGCCACGGCCAACGCGCTCGACGTGCTGGACAGGCTATAAAACGGAGGCACCGAGATGAAGTCATCTCCGTGCCTCCGTGTCTCTGTGTGAGCCCCGCTTATCGCCGGAACGTCTCTTGCCCGACGCGCCGCTCACGATGACCGACATCCGCGCCTTCCTCACCCCCCGCCAGCACGCCGCCTCCCTGGAAGTGGTGCGCCGCGTGCGCGCAGCCATCGATGCCGACCTGGTGCGCGTCTTCCTCTTCGGATCGCGCGCGCGCCGGCAGGCACGGCCGGATTCCGACGTCGACCTCCTCCTCATCTTCCGCGCGCTCCCGCCGGACCGCGAGCCGCAGGCGGGGCAGGCGGAGGACATCGCGGACGGGGTGGCGCGCGAGAGCGGGGTGCCGGTGACGGTGTGGTCCGTCTCGCTCCCCGACCTGGAGCGCGGGTGCCGCACGCCCATGCTGGTGGACGCGCTCGACGACGGCATCCCCGTGTGGCCGCCGGGGGCGCCGCCGCTCCACCTGCCGTTCACGCCGGAGGATGCGGTGTGGTGCACGGCGCGGCTGCTGGAGCGGGTGGAGGAGGGGAGCGCCGAAGCCGCCGCGCTCCTCCGCGCGGGCGACGTGGAGGGGGCCGCGCGGAGGGTGCGCGACGACGTGGTGAGGCTGTGCACCGCCGCCCTGCTGCTGCGGGGCGACACACGCCCGCGTCGCGGAGACGCGGTGCGCCGCTGGGCACCGGACGGCGGGCCCGTGCTGCGCTGGGCGGCAACCTCCTACGGCCCACCGGGGTACGAAGAAGAGACACCCGTCCCGCCGCCGCCGGGCGGATTCGGCGCCGCGTTCACGGCCGTGGAGAGGCTCCGCGGCGAGGTCGCGGCGCGGCGCGCGCGGCTCGGCGGCGGGGCGCGAAGCTTGCGGAACGCAGGCGTTGGATCCATGGCGGCACCGGCCCTTCCGCGCACGGAGCGCGGCCCGGCCCAGGCACCGCGAACACCTCGAGTGATACCATGAAGCTCATCACCACGGACTCGCGCCAGCAGCGTACGCTGGCCGCCGTGTTCACGATCACGTTCGTGCTGAGCATCCTGCTCACCGCGTTCTTCCAGACGCAGGTGGTGAGCGGCAAGCAGTTCGCCATCCGCGCCGAGGAAAACCGGCTGCGGCCCATCGTGATCCCCGCGCCGCGCGGCACCATCGTGGACCGCAACGGCGACGTGGTGGCGACGTCGCTCACCGCCTACTCCATCGCGGTGCTGCCGGGCGACTCCACCATCATCCAGACCACGCTGCGCGATCTGATGCCCTTCTTGGGGCTGGCCGAGGCGGACGTGACGGAGCTGATGAGGAAGCGCAACGGCCGCCCGCACGACCTGCTGGAGATCACGGACCGGGCGACCTTCTCGCAGGCCGCGGCCATCGAGGAGCGGCGCGCCGCGTTCCCCAACCTCTTGGTGGTGGAGCGCCCGCAGCGCTATTACCCGGCGGGGCCGGCCATCGGCCACATGATCGGCTACGTCACCGAGATCACCAAGGAGCAGCTGGAGCTGCCGGAGTACAAGGAGGCGGGGTACCGGCAGGGGCGGCTGATCGGCCAGGCCGGGATGGAGAAGCAGTACGAGCTTCAGCTTACGGGCGAGGACGGCGCGCGCTACGTGGAGGTGGACGCGAAGGGGCGCGTGGTCAACCCCACCTCGTCGGTGGGCGCGCTGGCGCCGCGGCCGGGGGGGCAGCTGAAGCTGACCATCGACCTGGCGCTGCAGCGCTACGTGCACGAGATCTTCCCGGACACCATGAACGGGTCGGTGGTGGCGATGATCCCGTCCACCGGCGAGATCCTGGCGCTCTACAGCAACCCGACGTTCGACCCCAACTCGTTCGTGGGCCGCATCCCGCCGGTGCTGTGGAGGGAGCTGAACACGGACCCCCGCAAGCCGCTGCTCAACCGCGCCATCACGGCCATCTACCCGCCCGCCTCCACCTGGAAGCTGGCGACGGCGGTGATGGGCGTGCAGCGCGGGCTGGTGACGGCCAGCACGCACATGCCGATCTCCTGCACGGGCGGCATGGCGTACATGGGCCGCTACGCTCGCTGCCACTACGCGCGCGGGCACGGCAACCTGAACCTGGCGCAGGCCGTCGAGAAGAGCTGCAACGTCTATTTCTACCAGCTCGGCATCCGCATGGGGCTGGAGACGCTGCTGGCCGAGGGGACGCGCATCGGCTTCAACCGCCGCACGGGCATCGACATCCCGGGCGAGGTGAGGTCCATCTTCCCGCGCAACGTGGCGGCTCTGCGCAGGCGCCAGGGGCACGTGGCGCCGTCGGAGATCATGAGCTTCGCCATCGGGCAGGGCGCCAACTCGCAGACGGTCATCAACATGGCGCAGTTCTACGCCGCGCTGGCGGGGAACGGCACCGGCATCGCTCCGCACCTGGTGGTGAACGAGGAGAACTCCAGCCGCCAGTCCATCGACCTGCGGCTGGACCGCCAGGGGCTGGCGGAGATCTGGGCCGGGCTGCAGCTGGTGACGGAGGAAGACGGCACGGCCGTGCAGAGCTCGCTGGAGCGCTACAAGCTGTACGGGAAGACGGGCACGGCGCAGAACAAGCCGAACCCGGACCACGGCTGGTTCGTGGGCTTCGCCGGGGTGCCGGGGCGGCAGCCGGAGATCGTGGTGGCCACCATCGTGGAGTTCGGCCTGCACGGCGACGCCGCGGCGCCGCTGGCGGCCAAGGTCGCCAACTTCTACCTGGACCGGAAGTACGGCCAGCCGTTCGACCCGATCCCCACCTGGGGTGAGCGCATCCGCGCCGGGCGCGTGTGGAAGTTCGATCCCAACGGGCGCATCCTGGTTCCGCCCGCGGGCGGCGCGCCGGCACGCCAGGCGAGCGCCGAGAAGTAGAAACGGCTGGGCTCACACAGAGACACAGAGGCACAGAGATGACTTCATCTCCGTGCCTCTGTGGCTTTGCGGGCCCGCCGTTGCGGGCGAATAAATTCGCTGCAACAACGACACGAAGTCCGCCTGCGCGGACTGGGCCTTCGGCCCGAACAGCGAACCTGTAGTCCCCGCAGGGGGACTTCGTGTGGTCGTTGCAGCGGTTTCAACCGCCCGCAACGGAGGCTCCGGCACAAACCGAGGCACAGAGAAGAACCGATCTCTGTGCCTCTGTGTCTCTGTGTGAGGCCGCCGTTGCTTGACTCAGGCAGGGGGCGCGCGCCAAGTTGTCGTGCTCCGAACCCGTAGCGCGACACCGGCATCATCCATGGCGAGCAAGACCAAGAAATCACCCCCGGCCGCCGCGATCCCCCATGGGCTCACGCGCGAGCAGCTGATAGAGATGTACCGGCTGGTGCGGCTCACGCGCTCGCTCGAAGAGAAGCTGGAGACGCTCTTCAGGCAGAGCAAGGTGGTGGGCGGCCTCTTCCGCTCGCTCGGCCAGGAGGGCGAGTCGGTGGCCAGCGCGTACGCCCTGCGCCGCCGCACCGACGGCACGGGCGACATGCTTTCGCCGCTGATCCGCAACCTGGGCTCCATGATCACCGTGGGCGCCACGCCGGCCGAGGTGGTGAGGCAGTACATGGCCAAGGGCGACTCGCCCGCGCGCGGCAAGGAGCTCAACATCCACTTCACCGACTACCAGCGCGGCTTCATCGGCCAGATCTCGCCGCTGGGCGACCTGGTGCCGGTGATGGCGGGGGTGACGCTCACCTTCAAGCAGCGCGGGCAGGACCGGGTGGGGATGGTCTACATCGGTGACGGCGCCACCTCCACGGGCGCTTTCCACGAGGGGATCAACTTCGCGGCCGTGCAGCGCTGCCCGCTCGTGGTGATCGTGGAGAACAACCAGTGGGCCTACACCACCCCCACCCGCCTGCAGACGGCCGCCAGGTCGTTCGTGGACAAGGCGCCCGGCTACGGCGTGGCGGCGGAGAAGGTGGACGGCAACGACATGCTGGCCGTGTACGGCGCCGCCAGGCGCGCCGTGGACCGCGCCCGCGCCGGCGAGGGGGTCACGCTGATCGAGGTGATGACCTACCGCCGCAAGGGCCACGCGCAGCACGACAACCAGAGCTACGTGGACCCGGCCGAGATCGACCAGTGGGCCGCCACCAACGACCCCATCGACCGCTACGTGGCGGCGCTCACGGGGAACGGGTGGGCCACCGCCGACGAGCTGCGCGCCGTCGACGCGGAGATCGACGCGGAGCTGGACGCCACCATCGCCGAAGCCGAGAAGTCGCCCCTCCCGGAGCCGGAAGAGGCGCTTACCGACGTATACGCGGACGGGCCGGTGCGCGCTCCCTGGACGCGCCACACCCCCGCCGACCCCACCCAGGCCTGAGCAACTCGATGGCAACCGTGTTGAAGGAAAAGCCGGAAGCGGTCCGCATGTCCGAGCAGGGCAAGCCCGTCACGCTGCTGGAGGCGATCCGCGAGGGGATCTGGGAAGAGATGGAGCGCGACGAGCGCGTCTTCCTGATGGGCGAGGACATCGGGGCGTACGGCGGCGCCTTCAAGGTCACCGAGGGGATGCAGCAGTACTTCGGCGGCCCGCGCGTGATCGACACGCCCATCTCCGAGATCGGCTTCACGGGGGCGGCGGCCGGCGCGGCGCACATGGGGATGAGGCCGGTGATCGAGATGCAGTTCATCGACTTCATCTCGTGCGCGTACGACATGATCACCAACTACGTGGCCACCTCGCGCTACCGCGGCTCCGGCCCGCAGCCCATCGTGATCCGCGGCCCCTCCGGCGGGTACGTGCGGGGCGGCCCGTTCCACTCGCAGAACCCGGAGGCGGCGTTCTTCCACACGCCGGGCCTCAAGATCGTGTACCCGTCCACGCCGCGCGACGCCAAGGGGCTGATCAAGGCCGCCATCCGCGACGACGACCCGGTGCTCTTCTTCGAGCACAAGTGGCTCTACCGCCGCCCGCAGCTGCGCGAGGTGCTCCCGGCCGAGGACTACATCGTCCCCATCGGCAAGGCCCGCACTCACCGCGAGGGGAAGGACCTCACCATCGTCACCTACGCGGCGATGGTGCACAAGAGCGAGGAAGCGGCCGAGATCCTGGAGAAGGAGGACGGCCTGTCGGTGGAGATCATCGACCTGCGCACCCTCCTCCCGCTGGACGAGGACGCGATCCTGGAGTCGGTGAAGAAGACCAACCGCCTCCTGATCGTGCACGAGGACACGCGCACCGGCGGCATCGCGGGCGAGATCGCGATGCGGGTGAACGAGAAGGCCTTCGAGTGGCTGGACGCGCCCATCCTGCGCGTAACGGCCCTGGACGCCCCCATCCCGTACTCCCCGCCGCTGGAGGACTACTTCCTCCCGCAGACGGACGACATCGTGAAGGCGGCGCGGCACCTGGCGAATTACTGAAAAGCAGTGCCAAGTGCTCAGTGCCTGGTGCCCAGTAGTTACTAGGCACTAGGCACCAGGCACCAGGCACTTTCGCATCAACCCTGAAGCGCAGCGGAATCTAAAAACATGGCCCGTATCGAAGTCCCCATGCCGCAGATGGGCGAGTCCATCGCGGAAGGCACCGTGTCGGTGTGGCTCAAGAAGGTGGGCGACAAGGTGGAGCGCGACGAGCCCATCATGGAGATCGCCA
>DASVSA010000045.1:0-5410 GCA_036388335.1 Longimicrobium sp.
AGCGCGCCTTCGCCGCGGCTCAGGCGGCTGGCAATAAGGAAGTCGAGCTCTCGGCGGAAGCGCTGGAAGACCAGGTTCGCGCGCGCGCGTCTGCTCCGGCCCAGACCGGGGCAGACGCGCGTGTCGAGAACCCGGTGATCGCGCGCCAGGCCGAGCGGCTGGCGGGCGTATTGGCGGGCGCGCTGGCGGGCGCGTCCGCCTGAACACGTTGGGGCTACGCGGGACTTGGACGGCGCCTCAGGCGCCGGTGCTGTCCGGCTGAACGGCTCTCCCCCCTCCACCGACCCAGCCGCCGCCGTCGCCGGAGGTGACCGTGACGCCCGTGGTGTCGGTGCGTCCTCCGCCGCCCACCCATCCGCCGCCAGCGTTCAGGCGGGGAGTGTCGGCGGCGGCCGGTTCGGTGGGGCCCGGTTGTGCGCAGCCGGCGAGCAGGCACAGGGCAGCGGCAAGGATCGGGGTGGTGATTACTACGCGCATGGGATGCTCCGGATGAAGAGTGTGAGGAACGGGCACACGGCGTCGTGACCCGAGCGAACTCTCGATTCGGCCGCGCGCAGCGTCAAGGCGTGTCGCAAAAAACTTGGGTGAGTCCATGCAAACGGTTCCGCGGCCGATCCTCCTCCTGCACTCCGATCCCGTCCTGCGGGATCTCCTGCTTCGCCTTTCGGGCGAACCGTACCGTGTTCAGCGAGTGCCCGACTGGGCGACTCTCGGCCGAATCCTGCGGAGCAGCCCGCCCCTTACCCTCACGGTGATTGATCCGTTGGCGCCAGGCGAGGGTCCGCCGAAGCTGGCGGACGATCTCCGGGCCGTGCTCCGTGGTACGCCGGGGCTAACGGTGGTGGCCGCGCTGCGGATCCCGCCCGCGGACGCGCAGATCGTCACGACCCTGCTGGACTGGGGGGTGGCGGACTGGATCGACCTGGACCGCGAGGACACCACGGCAGCCGTGGTTCGCCGGCTGCGCGCGGTCGAAGCGCGCCCGGTCGAGCGGCTGATCGCGCGTGCGCTGCCGCGCGGTGTCCCGAGCCGAAGCCGGGCGTTGCTCACCATGGCCGCTCTCGTGGTCGCGCGGGGAGGCCAGGTGCCTGACCTGGCCACGGCTCTCGGTGTTACGACCCGAACGGTGCCGCGCTGGTTCGCCCGGGCGGACCTGCCCGCGCCCCGGCGGCTGCTCGCGTGGCTCAGACTCCTGATCGCCGCGGACCTGCTTGACGATCCCAGGCGTTCCATCGAATCGGTCGCCCGGGGGGTGGGCTACGCGGGCGCGGCGGCGCTCAAGACCGGCCTTCGCAACATCCTGAGGATGACGCCCGGTGAGCTGCGGGAACGAGGTGCATTCCAGACGGTGGCCCGGGAGTTCTCTGATGAGCTTCGATCGGTACGCGAGGCGAGTCGGTCGCGGGGCCGGCGTCCCGAAGTCTGGCTGAACTAGCAAGGCGCCCAGAGATCGGGCGCCTTCGCTGCTATAGGCGAGCAATACAGGACACGCCGTGAGAGGGCGTGCAGTCATTCCCCCTGCTTCGGATGAGCGATGCTACGATCTGCCGCAGCCACGGCCGATGCGAGGACCACCCGTTTCGTGGTGCTCCGGTTCATGAGAGACCAGGCACTGGCGAACCGGGGATGGCGGCGCCGAGCCGTGCGCGGGTGGCATAGCTGCGAAGAGATCCAGGCCGCGACCGGCGTGTACCTGCTGGACATGCTGCCCCGGCTCGCCGCACAGGGTCGCGTGGACCGTGTGGACATTCGCGAACCAGGACGAGTTCGGCCTCAGTGGTTGTACAGGATTTCGGTGGCGGGCTTGTCCGCGCTCTCGGCGTGGGAGGGGACCGAGCTCCCCAGCGCGTGGCGAACCCCGGAGGACCCGGATCCCGATGCGGGTGCGTTGTACGTCCCGGTGCGCGCCTGGGAGGCGCTGGAGATCCTCAGGAGGTATGCGCAGGCGGAGGTTGGGCCGCGTAGATGGGGAGCGCACGGGTGGATGAATGCGCTGGAGATCACACGCGCGGGGCCCCCGCTGCTCTGCAGCGAGGAACTCCCGTGGCTGATCGCGCGCCGTCTTGTGGAACGGCGCTGTGCACGGGTCGAGGGCCGGCAGCGCCCCGTATACTTCTACCGCCCGACGGCGCTGGGGATGGCGGCCGCGCTGGTCGACGCCGCGCGCGCTGGAACCGCTGCTCCCACACACGTCCAGGTCGCGGTGCACTCGACGCGCGTGTCCAGCCGGGAGGCGGAGACTGCGTGGGCCCCGCTGGTTCGGGCGGAAACCCGCGCAGAACCTACCACGGCCGCCGATCTGGGCCCCGGAGTAGACGGAATGGACACAATGGACGGATCTCGGGCACCCGCTGAATGAGTGTCCGCGAAGAACGCAGGGAGCTCGAGCGGGCGCGTGTCGCCGAGTCTCGGAGAGCGGCGCTCCGCCGGAACCTTCAGTCGGTCCCGCAGCGATTGCTGGCGGCGCTGGTGGGGATCTCACGCGGCAGCCTGCGGAAGTTTCTTGATGGGTCGAGCCCCAGCGGGGCGGCGCGACAGCGGATCCGGGAATGGTGTGCGGATCAGCCAGAGCCGGACACCGCGCCAGGCGCGGTCGCGCTTAACCTACTCACTGCCGAGTTCCCTGCCTACCGGCGTGGGTGGGCGCGTGGCCAGCTGACCACGTTTCTGATCCGTCTCCACGAGGAGGCGGGACAGCACCCGCAGCCGTGGCTCCTCGAGGAACGCCGGGAGAAGCGGCCGGGAGCTTCGGCCGCGGAACCCCTGACGCAGAACAGCCGCCCGAAGACAGCCTTGCCACCTGAGGCAGACCCACTGCACCCGGAGTGATGCGCTACTACTACCAGGACACCCACTCCACGCTCTACCATCCGGATGCGCGCGATGCAGCGGACGCGATCCCGCCGGTGGACGTATTGCTGACGGACCCCTCCTATGGGCACCACTTTGCGAGCAACCGGGTGCGCGGCCGTAAGCTCCGGCCCGTGCGGAACGATGGCATCCGGCAGTCGGTGAGGCTATACCGGCAGCTGCTGCCGCTGGTCCAGGCAGAGCACGTCCTCTGGTTTTGCCCATTGGAAGGCGTATCCCGACGTGTCCGACATCGTGGGCCAGTATTTCCGCCCGCGCGGGCTCCTGATCTGGGACAAGGGGCACCCGGGTCTCGGGGACAAGGCTCACCCGGGCACCGACTACGAGTTCATCGCCTCGGCGGGGGACGGAAAGCTGGCGGTCAAGCGGGGCGGGAGCATCATTCGCGGGCACAGGCCAGTCCCGCCGCGGCGGCGCCGGCACATACACGAAAAGCCGGTTACGCTGGGCCAGTACCTGCTCACCCTGTTCGGGGCGACCAGCATGGCTGACACGTTCTTCGGGAGCGGGAACTTCCTGGTGGCGGCCAAGGAACTCGGGATGTCGGCTCATGGGGTGGACCTGGAGGAGCAGAACTGTGAGACCGCGGCACGTGCTCTCGAAGCGACCACGGCAGGGGAGGTGGGTTCGTTCCAATACCCGGAGCGAGGCACGCTCCATCTCCCGCGCCCGCTCCGCCAGCGCACGGCAGGCGAGGTGCGACCATAGGAGTGGGTCCGTGGGGCGCGGGGACTGGAAAGTAGAACGCCGTCCGAAACCAGGGGGCCGCCTGCGTCACATCGTGGGGGGCTGACTTCAGCCGCAGCACTTCATGTGCACGCTGGCGGCGAGGGCCACCGCCACGGCCGCGATGATCGGACCGGCCGGTTCAGGGCTTCCTCCCAAGGTCTGTCGCGCGGACGCGAACGCCCTCGGTGACGCGGTCGTCGGACTAGAGCACGACCTGCTCGCGGGACGACGGCCGCAGGGGAGCCCCATCTCGCCGCGGCGGTGCCGATGCGGACTTGGCTTCTTGCGCGTCCGCCGCGGCCACGAACACGCTCCACCGGCTACCCTTGCGCACTAGGACGTCGAGCCCGCCGGAATTGGTTACGGTGATGATCCACGTCTCCTCGCGGTAGTCTCCACCGACGCGAGTCCGAGGCGGCTGGTCCGCTCCATCCGCTCGCTCGGACGGCCCGGCTGCTCTCCGAGATCGTATTCCGCCCCCGTGATCCGCCCCCGCCAGTACGGGAGCGGGCCATCGGGGAGGACCCATGCCACTTCGCCCTCCATGGGCACGAGCATTCCGGCGACGCGCTCGTAGCGGCGGTACGAGCCGTTCCACGGGGTGGGGACCCAGCGGCCCTCCACCTCGCGGCTCCGGGTGGGGGTGTAGGTGGAGCGGATCTCGCCGTTCTCCCCAAAAGTGAAGTCGAGCGAGACGGTGACTCCGCGGTCGGTGATCGTCGCGCGTGAGGTGCGGTCATCGATCGGGGTCCACGCCACGCCGGAGGCGGGGAGGAGGGCGGTGGGAAGCCACACGGCCTCGCCGAGGTAGCGCAGGAGGGCTCCGGCGGCGAGCTCCGGACCGCCGCTCTGGTCCACCAGGGGGATCACGGAGGCGAGGCGCGCGCGCATGGAGCCCGTGCCGCCCGCATAGCTGTCGCGGACGCGCGCGGAGAGGAGGGGAGCCATGCGGATGGAGGCGTCCCAGACGAACGCGGGCGGGCTCGTGGAGAAGGTCTCTTCCGCCGTGAAGGGGCTCCACCGGCCGTCCCGGGCTCCGAGCCAGAAGTGCCCCTCCTGCCGGAAGCGCGCGGTGCGGATGAGCGGCTGCCCGGGGCGCAGTGCGGTGCGGAAGTACCGCGCGACGGGCGCGGGAAGGCCCTCCAGCTGCTCCGGCGAGTAGACGGTGGCGTGCGGCTGGGACGAGCCGAGCCGCGCCACCTCCCGCGCGGTGGCGCGGTTCCAGAGCAGCGTGCCGGCGGCGATGGTGCCCGCGAGCGTGGCGGCGAGGCCCACCGCCACGGCCGCGGTGATCCGGAGCGGCCGGTTCATTGCTTCCTCCCGGGCCCTGTCGCGCGGACGCGAACGCCTTCGGTGACGCGGTCGTCGGGGTAGAGCACGACCTGCTCGCCGGGCGACACTCCGCCCAGCACCTCCGTCTCGCCGTCGCCGCGGTGGCCGATGCGGACCGGGCGGCGGCGCGCGCGCCCGTCCTCCACCATCCACACGATCCAGCGGCTCCCGTCGCGCACCAGGGCGCTGGTGGGGATCTTGAGGGCGCCGGGCGATGCCCAGGTGACGATCCGTGCCTCCACGCGGTAGCCGTCGCCCAGGGCCGGGGGCGCGTGGGCGAGCCCGATGACGACGCGGACCCGCTGCTCCTCCACCCCCAGCGCCGAGACGCGCCCGAAGCCGGCGGGCTCCACCACGCGCACGCGCCCCGCCAGCGCCTGCGCGCCGCCCCAGCGCTCCACGCGGACGGGTGTACCGGGACGCATCTCGACCGCGTCCTCGGACAGGACCTCGGCGACGAGCTGCAGGGTGCGGGGAT
>DASVSA010000046.1:0-43592 GCA_036388335.1 Longimicrobium sp.
CGTTAGTGCGTTAGTGCGTTGAGCGTTCTGGTTAGCGCACTAACGCACTAACGCACTCACGCACTTCAGTTGGGAAGGCGCAGCACCACGTGGTACGCCTGGGTGATGTCGCGGCGGAAGGCGTCCGCGCTGCCCCACAGGTACAGGCGAAAGGTACGGTAGAGCCGCGAGCCCCAGCGGCGCTCGATCTCGCCGCGGTGAAGGTCCAGGTTGCGGGCCCAGGCGCGGCAGGTGAGCTCGTAGTTGTGCCGGTCGTCGTGCACGGAGATCACCTGGAAGGGCGACTCGGCCACGGCGGCCAGGTAGTCGTGGAGCGACATCAGCGAGCCGTCGCCGGGGAAGATGCGCGTCTCCGTGAAGGTGGAGTGGCTGTGCTTGCGGCGCGTGGCACTGGCGTCCAGGTAGATCCGGCCGCCCGGCTTCAGCAGCGACTGGTACTTCCGCAGCGTCCCCGGATAGTCGGGGAGGTGCTCGGTCACGCCCAGGTTCACGATGGCGTCGTACGGCTCGTCCGGCACGTGGTCCATCAGGTGCTCGCGCAGCACGCGGCTGGGCAGCCCCTGGCGGTCGATGAGCGCGCGGATGAAATCCTCCGACGCTTTCGAGATGGTCAGCGAGGTGACGCGAATGCCGCGGCGCCCGCCGAGCTCCGTCATCGCCCCCCACCCGCCGCCGATGTCCAGCACCCGGTCGCCGGGGCGCGCGCCCACCGCGTCCAGCGCCGTCACCAGCTTGCGGGTGATGGCGTCTTCCAGCGGCTCCGCGTCGTGCCGGAAGAGGCCGTGCGAATAGCAGCGGTGGCGGGTGTCCAGGAACTTGAGAAAGAACTCCGCCTCGTTGTCGTAGTGCTCGGCAATAAACGCCGCATCTGCACGTGTGCGGCCAAAAAGGAGCGGTCGCAGGAAACGCCAGGCGAAGCGCAGCGGGTGCCGGTCGTTCAGTGTGGTGCGGATCTCGAAGGCGCGCTCGAGATCGCCCTCCACGTCCAGGCTCCCCTCCACGTACGCGTCCGCGACGGCCAGCTTGTCCATGGACGCCAGCGCCGAAGCCCCGCGCGGGCCGCGCAGCACCAGGGTGAACGCGGTCGGTCCCTCGCCGAAGACGCGCTCCGACCCGTCCAGCATGCGCAGGGCGAAGGCGGGGGCCGCGGTGGAGGGAGCGATGCGGAGCTGGAGGAGGCGGATCGTGCGGGGCGCGACGGTGCTCATGGCGTGGGGATGGGGGGGTGAAGGGATGGAGCCGCGCCGACGAGGTCGTCCAGCCGGCCGGCCTCGCGCCACCCGGCGATCGCCTGGCGCGCGTGCTCGTACCCCGCCTCCACGATCTCGTCCAGGCGGGGGAAGTCCATCATCCCGAACCGCTCGATCGGCGGCCGGAAGGCGAAGTCGGCGTCCAGCAGCGTGACGCGCTGGCGGTAGGTGGCGTGGAGCACGGTGGCCCTCATCGCCACCTCAAGCAGGGAGGGGAAGCGCACCGGCGGGCGGCGCATGAGGCGGGCCTTCACCACCTCCCACGCGCTGGGCACCCGCTCGCAGGTGAACCCCGCGTCGGACTCGATGGAGACCTCGGCCGCGAACACGGTGCCGCACCCGAGCTGGCGGGCCACGTCCACCGGCACGTTGTTCACCAGCCCCCCGTCCACCAGCAGGTGGTTGCCGTGCAGCACGGGCACGGCGAACGCCGGCAGGGAGCTGCTCGCCAGCACCACGCGCCTCACCAGCCCCTCGCGGTGCACCACCATCTCCGCCGCGGTGAGGTCGCTGGAGACGCAGAAAAAGGGAGTCCACAGGTCCTCCACCTCGGTGTCGCCGTGCACCCACCTGCCGCTCGCCTCCGGGCGGCGCGTGCCCACAAGGGAGATGATGGGGAGCGTCCACCCCTGGTGCGGCGCCATGCGATGGTAGACGTGGCGCTTGGTGGCGGCGATGCGCTCCCAATCCCACCCGTGGGCGTACTGCGCGGCCACCATGGCTCCCATGCTGGTGCCGCCGATCAGGTCGATGGGGATCCCCGCCTCGTCCATGGCCCGCAGCATCCCCACGTGCGCCAGCCCGCGCGCCCCGCCGCCCCCCAGCACTACGCCCACCGTGCGCCCCGCGAGCTGCCGCGCGATGCGCCCGAAGTCCGCTTCACGGTCCCAGCGCAGGTGGTGGTGGCTGTCCACTTTGCGCGGCTTGAGCCAGGCACCCGTGCGCTCCGGCATCCTGGACCCGTCGGGGTGCACCAGCACCAGGGTGCGCGGGGCGGGGAGGCGGCCGTCGTCCCTGGCGGCGAGGGCGAGCTCCAGTTCGCCGGGCCTGGGATCCGCGCCGGCGCGGGCCAGCAGGAGCACGCGGTCGGCGCGGCGCAGGCAGCGGCGCGTCCAGGCGGTGGGGCGCTCCTCCGCCTCGTAGATGACGAAGCGGTGAGCCGTCTCCTGCCCTTCGAGCCAGGACAGGAGGTGAGCCGCCTCGTCGCTGCCGTCCCACGCCTGCGCGATGCCGGGCTCGGCCATGCGCTCCTCGACCGCCTGCGCGTCCAGGCGCAGCACGGAGCCGTGCGGCTCCAGCGCGCGGGCCAGCCGCGCCGCGAAGTCGCTCACCGGCGCGCCCGGGCTTGCGGCGAGGATGGCCACGGCCGACACGCGCGGCGGTCCCGACGGAGGCGGCCGGTGGAGCCGCTCGGCCAGGCGGAAGGCGACCGCGCGCAGCAGCCCCGGCCGGCGGGCGGAGAGCGCGTCGAACTCCGCGGGGGTGAAGCCCACCAGGACGCTGTCACGTGCGGCCTCCACGCGCTCGGGGCGGCGCTCGCTGCCGAAGAAGGCGGCCTCGCCCACGCTCTCGCCCGGCCCGGCCTCGCCCAGCGTGCGCGGCAGGTCGTCGGCGCCAAACTCCACGATCCTCACCCGCCCGCTCAGCACGAAGAAGAGGTCGCGGGTGGGAGTCCCCTGCTCGAACACCAGCTCGCCGCGCGCCCGGTGCACCCACCCGGCGGACGCCTCCACGTCGTCCAGCAGTGGGCGGTCGAAGGCGCCGAACACCCCGTGCAGGCGGCAGAGGAGCTGCCTGCGCCTCACCCGGTCGCGCGCCTCGTGCACGGCCGGGAACGCCGCCGCCAGCCGGTCGGCCGCGTCGCCCTCGATGCACGCCAGCCGCGCGGGCCCCTCGGCGACGATGGCCAGGGGCCCCGCCGCGCCCGCGACCACCTGCATCTCGTCCAGCGCCTCGCCGGGGGCAAAGGTGCGCACCGTCACCTCGGGCGCGCCGGGGACGCGGCCGGCCGCGCGCAGCCTCCCTTCCAGCACGAAGTAAAGCGCCTGCGCGGGCTTGCCGGGCCCGAACAGCGCCTCGCCCGGCCCGAGCACCACGTGCCGCGCCTCCCCCGCCACCGCGCGCGCGGCGTCGGGCGGAAGGGCGCTCCACAGCCTGTCGGAGCCGATGGGGTCAGGAAGTGTGTCGTTCATGTGCCGCGCGGAGGGGAGGATTCTTCCCAGGATAGTGCGGGACCCCGCGCCGGGCAACGATGGCGGAGATGCCCGCCTCGCTGTGTCTCCGTGCCTCTGTGTGAGCTAACGTGGGCGGTCGTCGCGGCGGCCGGGCCGCACGGGCACCACGGTGGCCGGGCCGCGGTGGCGCGCCCAGGTCAGCCCCGGCGCGTCCGCCACCATCAGGTCCTTGCGGCCCGCGCCCGTGATGTCGTCCATCCTCACGATGCGCCCTCCGACCGGCAGGGCCACGTAGATGCGGTCGAAGCTGTCCGTGGCCACCCCGGCCGGACGGTGAAAGCCCCCCGGGTACACCGCCCACCCGGCGCCGGTGATGTCGTCGATCTTCACCAGGCGGTTGGCAAGGACGTCGGACGCGTAGATCCGCCCCTTTCCATCCACCGCCAGCCCCTTGATGTAGGTGAACTGGCCCCTCCCGTGGCCGGGAGAGCCGAACGCGGTCCACCCGTTCCCCGTGATGTCGTTCATCCGCACGATGCGGTAGCCGTCCGCCACGTAGATCCTCCCCTGCGCATCCAGCGCGATCCTCTCGGGGCGCATGAGCTGCCCCGGCCCCGATCCCGGCCCGCCGATGAACTGGATGTCGTCGGTCTGCGTGTCGTACCGGAAGATGGTGTTGCCGGTGCTGGAGACGCCGTACATCACGCGTCCCGACGCGTCGAAGGTGAAGTCGACGACCGGGACCGGCCGCCTCATATCCTGCCAGCCCGGAGTGGGGAGGAGGGTGCGGGTTCGGAGGGGGCCCCCCGGGGAGACCGCGATCAGCCGCCCCTGCGGCGCCATCAGACCCAGCCTGGGTGCCGCCGTCCCCCCCGCCACGTCCCCGAACCCGTCGGCCAGCTCCTGCGCGCCGGCGCCGGACATGTCCTCCACACGCACCGCGTGGCCGCTGTTGAGCCCGATCAGCAGCGGCACGTCGGGCCGCGGCATCAGGTCGAGCCGCCGCCCTACCTGCGGGGGAAGGGTCACGCCTTCGCCCGCTCCACCACCTGCCCGGCGGCGGGCGTGGCCAGCGCGAGCGCGACGAGTGCGAGTTGCTGGATGCGCATCTGGGTCCGGGTTCCGTGGTGAATGGGGTTCCGCCTCCCCGCGCCGCACTTCGGGTGCCGCCGCCCCGCACCCCGCGAATGCACGCAATTGCGCCATTCCCAGCTCCGTCCCCCTCGCATTCCTGTAGCAGTCCGGGTACGTGTGGGGCATCTGTGCCCCACCCGGTCCGCCCCTCCTCCTCCGTGCCTCCGTGCCTCTGTGTGAGCTTTCGGTTTTTTTCTCCTCCTCCCCGCACCACTCTTGCATCTCCCGCAATCTTTCCTTCGGGGCACCCCCGGTACCGCCGCGCGCGGACCGTGTGCACCCATCTACCAGCGGCCGTGTGCTCACCGGATGTCGCCCCTCCCGCCCGAAGCCGTACGCCCCGCCGTCCTGCTGGTGGACGACCGCCCACAGAACCTGCTCGCCCTGGAGGCGCTGCTGGACCCGCTGGGGCTGGAGATGGTGAGGGCGCTTTCCGGCGAGGAGGCGCTCCGCCGCGTGCTGGAGCGGGACTTCGCCCTGGTGCTGCTGGACGTGCAGATGCCGGGGATGGACGGCATCGAGACCGCGCGCCGCATCAAGGCCCGCCAGCGCTCGCGCACCCTTCCCATCGTCTTCCTCACGGCCATCGACACGGACCCGGCGCGGGTGGCGGCCGGCTACGCCGCGGGCGCGGTGGACTACCTGCCCAAGCCGGTGGACCCGCAGGCCCTCATCTCCAAGGTGAGGACCTTCGCCGACCTGTACCTCGCCCGCCGCGAGGTGGAGCACCAGTCCGCCCTGCTGGCCGAGGCCGCGGCGCGCGAGGCCATGCTGCGCGCCCGCACCGAGGCGGCCGAGGCGGCGGCGAGCCTGGCCGAGCGGATGAAGTCGCTCAACGAGGAGCTGGAGATCCAGCGCGAGCAGGCGCAGACGCTGAACGAAGAGCTGGAGCTGGCCAACTTCGAGCTGCAGAGCACCAACCTGGCCCTCCACGCCGCGCGCGACGCGGCCGAGACGGCGAGCCGCGCCAAGAGCGAGTTCCTCGCCAACATGAGCCACGAGATCCGCACCCCCATCAATGCCGTGGTGGGCTACACGGACCTCCTGGACATGGGGATCGCGGGGCCCGTCACGGACCGGCAGCGCGAGTACCTGGAGCGCATCCGCGCCAGCAGCCGCCACCTGCTGGGGCTGGTGAACGACGTGCTGGACCTGTCCAAGGTGGAGGCGGGGCGCATGGCCGTCACGCGCGAGCACGCCGACGCGGCGCTCGCCGCCTCCGACGCCATGGCCCTCGTGCTGCCGCAGGCCGACACCAAGGGGATCGCGGTGGACGACGGGGTGGTGCCCGGCGGGCCCTACGTGTACCTGGGCGACGACGCCCGCGTGCGCCAGATCCTGGTGAACCTGCTCTCCAACGCCGTCAAGTTCACGGCCCCCGGCGGGCGCATCACCCTGGACGCCGATCTCACCACCACCCCCGCTTTCGAGGCGCGGCTCTCGGGCACGGGCCCCTGGGTGTGCGTGCGCGTGGCGGACACGGGGTGCGGGATCGCGCCCGACCAGGTGGAGGCCGTGTTCCGCCCCTTCGTGCAGGCGGACGCGGGGCACACCAAGACGCAGGGCGGCACGGGGCTGGGGCTCACCATCAGCCGCGAGTTCGCCCGGCTGATGGGGGGCGACCTCACGGTGAGGAGCAGGCTGGGCGAGGGCACCACCTTCACCCTGTGGCTCCCCGCGGCGGCGGGCCCGGGTGTGCCCGCGCCCGGCGACGAGGGGGGGCACGGGGTGGCGCAGGCGGGCGAGGCGCTGGTGGCGGCGGTGGACTCGGTGCTGGAAGCGTTCGTGGCGCGCCTGCGGGTGGACGACGGCGTCCCCGCCGCGGCTGGCGTGTCTCGCGTGGAGCTGGAGGACCACCTCGCCGCGCTCCTGGCCGACCTGGGGCAGGACCTGGTGATCGCGGGCGAAGCGGGTGGCGACATGGAGCTGCTGCGCGACGGCTCCGACCTGCGCCACCTCCTGGCCGACCGCCACGGGCGCCAGCGCGCGCGGCTGGGGTGGACGGAGGCCGCGCTGCGCCGCGAGTACGACATCCTCCGCGCCGAGATCGCCGCCGCCGTGCGCCGCCCCCTCCCATCCGGCTCGCCCGCCGCCGATGCCGGCGTCGCCGCGCTGGGCCGGCTGGTGGACGACGTGGAGCGGGTGAGCCTGGCCGGGATGCGCTCGGTGCAGGACACGGACGGCATCGTCGCCCGCACCCGCAGCGTCATCGACGCCACCCGCAAGACCATCGTGCGCGTGAAGGGGTCGATGATGCGCGAGGACGGTTCCTGATCTCACACAGAGACACAGAGGCACAGAGACGACTTCATCTCCGTGCCTCTGTGTCTTTGTGTTGGATGGGATAGCACCTAAAGCGCCGAACCTTGCGCGCGGTGTTCGGGGCTTGTAGAGTAGCGCCTCAATTGGGTGTCACGCCTTCGCTCGATGCCTCCCCCGATCATGCCGAATCCGCATCTTCCCTCCGTGCCCCCGTTTCCGTTCCCATTCGTCGCGTCAGGTCTGGACGAATTGCCGGGCGGCGCGAAGGCGGCTCTTGAGGATTTGCTGGACGAGGTGCAGGCGTGGCGCGCCGCGCGGCCACGGAAAGGTGCTCCGCCCGGCCTGGAGGGTCTCCCCGGTGAGATCAAGTCTCACGTCACGCGGACGTTTGAGCTGCTGCGCGAAGTGCCGGACTCCAACACAGAACCCGCCATTGCATTGGGCCTCCTCATGGTCTCGCAGTGGGCGGAGCGAAACCAGGCGCGGCGGAGCGCGGTCGTGTTTCTTCAAGCCGCCCTGTTGATGCTGCCGGAGAACGTAGGGCTTTCCTATCAGATCGGGAGGCTGCTTCGCAAGCTTGCCATTTGGGAGCTGGCGGAAGCGTGGCTCACGCACACCCGCGCCAGCGCGGAGACCCAGCAGGACTGGGAGAATCACGGTTTCGCACTCTCCGGGCTAGGGAACCTTCACCGGGAGCGGGGCAACTATCCGGAAGCCGTCCGCTGCCACCTGCTCGCTCTGGAATCCGCCCGCGTCCATGGCGTGCGCCGCATCGAGGGTGACGCGCTGTACGACCTGGCGGTGATGTCTTTCGAGCGGATGGCGGTGCAGGAAGGCATGGCCTACGTGCGCCAGGCGATCGTTGCCTACGGCCCGGGGCACAGCCAGCTCGTGAGACTCGCGAACGACGTAGCATGGATCTTCATGCACGCCTACGCGGACGCCGGATTCGCGCTGATCACCTTCCAGAGCATAGAGCCGCTGGTCTACGAGCCCGCCTTCCGCGCCGTGCTGCTCGCGAACATCGCCCGCGCCGCGGCGGAGACCGGCGCGGAGCACATCTACGAGCTGGCGGCGGCGGAAGCTTATTCGTTCATTCAGGCACAGAGGACGGACGAGGGCCACGCCGCCGGGTACGCGCAGCTGGCGTTCGCGGCGATCGCTGCGGGCCAACCGGAGCGGGCGCGCCAGATGGCGAAGCTGTGCCGGGGCGTGGCGGAGCGGCGGCGCGAAGGCTACTTCATCATCGAGGCCGACCAGATGCTGCGCGCCCTTGCGCACGACAGGAACTGGCAGGACCACGTGGAGCAGCTGTACCTGCCGGTGCCGAACGAGGATACGTGGGGGGGCACGGAAGATCGTGAGGAGCGGGACGCTTTCGCGGCTGAGCTGGCGGGAGCGGTGAGGGCACGCAAGGACGACGCGCCGGAAAGTCCAATGCGCACCCTCATCCTCGGCCAGGCGGCTAGTTACCCGAGCCGACCATTCCCCCGCCTCGTCCGACGGCGCCGGTAGTGTCCGTGGCGGCGGCGGCGCTGGTGACCTGAGTCGGGGTGGTGTCGTTGCGGTTGCCGGAGCCGACCATGCCGCCACCGTCGAAGCGCGGCGCTGCGGGCTGCATCGTTGCGGCGGGGTTCGCACCGTCGCTGCAAGCGGCGGCGCTGGCGAGCGCGAGGGCGGCGATGGAGAGGCGGACGTAACGCATTGGGTAGGCTCCTGATAGGAGTAGAGGGTGCCGCGCTGGAGTCGTTCCAGGGGCACCCTCAATCTATTCGACGGCGCCAATTTATGCGCGGTGTGCACAGAGGCACGGAGACGACTTCATCTCTGTGCCTCCGTGTCTCTGTGTGAGCCCCTGTTGTTCACTCGCCCAGGTGCGCGATGACGATCCGGTAGCCCAGGTCCAGCGCGTCCGCGTCCAGCAGGTGGCCGTGCCGGTGGTGCCACGCGCCGGAGGCGAGGTCGGCGGCGAGGCGCGCGAGGCCGCCATCCGTGGGGAGGCGCGCGAAGGACGAGATGCTGGAACGCACCCGCGGGTCGAGGTACGCCTCCGGCCGTGCCCAGTAGGCGCCCAGGAAGCCGTCCACGCAGTCGCGCGGCACCGGCACGGGGATGGACTCCACGCGTGCACCGGGGCCGAACATCGCCGGGTACTCGTCCATGGCCGGCATCTGCCGGCGGTCCAGCTCCTGGAACTCGGGGAAGTAGTCCTGGACGAGCCAGAATCCGCCGGCCTCCGCGTCGAAGGTGAGCAGAACGACGCGCTCGCGGGCCACCCGCGCGCACTCGCCGATGCCTGCGGCGCGGTCCGACCAGTGGTGGATGGTGAGGACCGCGAACACCGCGTCGAAGGCGCCGTCCGCGAACGGCAGCGCCTCCGCGCGGGCCTGCACCGCGGGCGCCGACCCGGGCGGGCGCTGGGCGATCATCACGGCAGACGGCTCGGCCGCGGCCACCACGCGGTCGTCCGGCTCGTAGGAGCCGGCCCCGGCGCCCACGTTGAGCACGGAGCGGGCGCCGCCGAGCGCCTCCGTCAGGCTCGCGTGGATGCGCGGGTCCGGGCGCCTCTGCCCCGCGTACCCCCGGCCGATCGCATCGTACAGGACACTCGTGGACACGCGGCAGCCTCCTCCTGGCAGGTTCCTGGTGTGCGGATGAACTAGTGATCGTGTAGACGGATGTCCATCGCGCTGCTGCCCCGAACCCCCGTTCAGCGCGATTCCGCCAGGAACAGTGCCGCATGTCCCCACGCGGCACCGCTCGGGCCGTGCGGCCACTGCTGCTGCTCCAGGTCGATGTACCCCGCCTTTCCGTCGCGCGAGACGATCGTCGGATCGAACCGCAGCCGGCCGCTGGACGCATCGAAGCGGAGGATGTACATCCCCTGTTCGCCGCCGAGCTCCGCGCCGATGACGATCCGTTCGGACGCGGGGTCCTTTGCGGCCCAGTGGGGATTGAAATCGGCGGGCGTGTCCAGCCTGGAGACCTCGCGGGGCCGGGCCGGGTCGGAGACGTCGAGGACGACCACCGTCTGAGCGCGGCCCACGGGCATGATCCAGTGGCTGCCAATCACCACCGGGATGCTGCAGGCTCCGCGGGTACCCCCAGGCTTGAGCGGTTCCGGCACCTGGATCGTGTACACGTGCGCGAGCTCAGGCCGCTCGCCGCCGATGCCGGACAGCCGGTAGAACCCGCATCCGTAGGCGTTCATCAGGATCGAGCCGTCCCCCATCCGGCGCGGTCCGAAGGGATACCGGTGAGCGCCGTCGACGGTGGAGCCGTCGGGGGTTCGCGCGGCGGGTACGGCGATCGTGTGGAGCAGCGAGAGATCCGAATAACGCCAGACCTGCACGACGTCTGCTACATGGTCCTCCATCATCGGAGCGCTCGTGGTGACGACGCGGTCGATGTCCAGCATCGGCACGATGGCGTAGGGCCGGATCGGCTCCGCGTGGCCGGCGACCGCGGCGCTCGCGGAGCGGAGCAGCTCTCCGCGCGAAGTATACTCCGCGATTCCCCCGTGTCCGCCGGGGACGAGGGGATCGGCGGCGTTCGGGCTCGGGCCTTCGCTGCGCAGGAAGCCCAGGAGCAGGTTGCCGTTCATCAAACGGGCGAAGTCGTGGCCGAAGCGGTAGGGCGCGGGAGGACCGAAGGTGCGCTCGATGACCGGCTTCCGAGGATCCGACACGTCGAGCAGCAGGGTGGTCTCGTGGTGGTGGGCGTTGGCCAGGATCGACTCGCCGGATGCGGGCAGCTCGTACTCCATGTGGTGCGGCATCGACGCGCGCGTCCCGATCCGTGTAGTCGAGACCACCTGGCCCGCCTTGCTGCCCCCGGGCCGGACGTCGATTACGGCGAAGAAGTCTTCGTCGGCCTCGTCACGGTCCCCCGCGAAAACCAGCAGGTACGGCGATGGCGCGGCGGGTCCGGATGGGCGCCGGGGTGCGCTGGCGCAGCCGGCGGACAGCAGCGTCAGGGCGACGAGCACGATCCTCATCTGGGGCTCCTTGGGTCGCGGCGAGGCACTGGCGAGCCGGCAGCAGTCGGAACCGCGGGAGCGTGCCAGGAGAAGAGTCGCGGGGGATAGGCCGAACGATCCGGTGGGGGAGCGCGCGGCGTCAGCCTCCGACGGCGGGTGCGCAAGGTTGGGCGCTCGGACCAGGGAAGTCCAGGATCCCGGCCGCCGCGGGTGATCCTCGTCTCGCGTGCGAAGGATTTGAACCGCGGGTTGGATGCCTCTGCTCCCTTCGCCCGGCCGCGAGGGGGCATGCCAGGATGCGTGCCCCAACCCCCGGCGCGATCTGCGCTGGCCGTCTCGCCTCATCGGCCGAGCAGCGTTCTCCCCTCGGCGGCCAGCTTCTCCAGCAGGTGCGCGCTGGCGTAGTCCGCCGACACGGCGGCGATCACGAGCGGCGACTCGGCATACGCGGCGCCGCACCGGCTGCAGCGCCAGCGCCGGCCCCACAGCCGGAGCGCGCTCTCCCAGCGCCCGGCGCACTCGACGGTGCGGTGGGCAAGCTCCAGGCGCGACGGATCGGACGGGGAGGGCATGGCGGGGGGCGCTCGCGAGGGTGGGGTGCGATGCCCATTTTTGTTCAGGATGCGTACCGGAGCGCCGCGCGCGCGAAGTGGATTGCGGCGCATCGTGTTGCGCGCGGTGGGCGCGGCGCGGCGACGGGTGTGGTGTTCCCGCCACGGAACGGGCCGGTTCCCGGGCGGGAACGGGCTCCCCTCCTACTCCGTCCCGAACGCCTCGCGCGCGCACGACGGACACAGCCCGTGCGTCACCGCTACGTACTCGGCGGGCGCGCGGAGGGAGCGGGCCACGAGCGCGGAGACTTCGATCCACTCCCCGTTCGGGCGCTGCATCCTCCGGCACCACGCGCACGTAGTGGCGAGGTACCGGTCCATCGTCTCGACGGGTCCTTCCTTCGGATCGGCCAAGGGTACCTGCTCTTGTTCAGGACCCTCCGCCGATATGCATCCTCCGTTCCGCTGGAAGCTGCACGTGGAGTGTCCCTTACGACGCTCCGCGCGCCACTCCGCGGACGGGCGGCCGGCGCGTCAGAGCGGCTCGGCCACCGCCGCGAATCGTCCCGTGTCCGCGTCGAACCGCACCTCGCCCGCCATCACCAGCGCGTCCAGGTACTGGCGGACGAGCGGGGGCGGGGCTCCGTGGAAGGAGGCCGCCACTTCGTCCGCGGTGGCGCTGGCGGCGGCCACCTGCGCCTTGAGCGCGGTGATCTGCTCCACGGCGCCGGCCGGCCACGGGCGCCGCGCTGCCGCGGGCGCGGGCGTGGCGTCGGGGAGCGACGCTTCGGCGGCGGGTGCCGCGTCGCCGCGCGCGAAGCGGGGGACCTGGTACTCCGGGCGCAGCCAGCGGACGAGGCCGCGCCGCTCTTCCGCCACCCGCTCGTCGTGGAGCGCCACCAGCCGCTCGAGGATCTCCTCGCGCTCCATCGGCCAGGGCCAGCCGTACGCCTCGGCCACCAGGCGGTCCAGCTCGTCATGGAGGTCGCGCAGCACCCCGCACGCGGCGATCTGGTGCACCTCGCGCTCCTTGGGCGTGAGCGCTTCGCCCGAGCGGAGCTTCTCCACCACGTTGTACATCCCCGTCATCGTCACCCGCTCGTCCCGCGCCAGGGCATCCTTGCGGTGCTGGTCCAGGCGCTCGGCGAGTTCGCCGATTTTTTGGCGGAGGTCGTCGGACGGGGTGGGGAAGGGGAAGGGATTGAAACAGGACGTCTGGTTGTACCGGAGATCATTTCCGACCCCTAGCCGGCTTCCTGCTGCAGCCGCCCACAGTGCGTGATGTGAAGCAGACAATACGCCCAGGTGAAACGCGCTTGTTGTAGCAACGACGCGGAGCGTGTCGTCGGGAGCAACGGCCCCGTCAAGGAAGACGAAGAATCGGTGCTTGGCTGTGTATGGGGTAGCGATATACCGATCCTGCCCTTCGGCAGCATCCCGGAAGTCATCACGATTACGCGCGAAACGCCACCATTTCTCACGAGTGGACCGGTCGTTGTTCGCGTCGCGTTCTGGCTTCACACGAGTTCGAATGAGGTCGAACAGCACTGGGTATGTCGCAGCAGCGTCTTCATCGCGACGACCGAAGTCGACGATCCACACAGTTCTACTGAGCGACGAGAGATCGCGTCCGCTCAGGTGGGGTCTAATGATCTCAGCGTGCCGTGGGTCTATCGCAACTAACCCGCGCACCTCAGTCTTGTCGAGTACGAATCCGCGACCAACGACGTTGAAGCCGTTCGACGATAGTCCCCTGTTCGCCATAAGCGGAGTCGAAGCCGCACGAGCGACATCCGCGTGTGCAGTTAGATCAGCATTGATGCGTGCTGCCTCCACCTCCTTTATGACCTTCGCCTCAGCGTCAACTGAGACCAGCGTTCCGCTCTGTGCCGCCGACGCGATGACGGTCATCGCCACGCGGACCGCGGCACCTCCAGATTCCTCCACCCACGGGTGATCTGCGACCGCCCAGCAGATGCCAACACCTCGTGCGAAAGCTCGTTCAAGTACCCCCCGATTGAACGCCTGTGTAATCGAGTTGGTGGTGATGAGTCCCGCACGGATCGTCCGTCCAGACGAGACTTCCATTGCTGCACGGTGCCACCAGTACATCACGAAGTCCGCGCTTTCAGGGACCTCGGGGTACGCACCTCGAAGTGCATTGACATAGCCATCCCCGAACGCGTCTCGCATGCGTTTGTTGCCGAGGTATGGCGGATTCGCGACGATGAAATCCGCTTCGGGCCAGGGAGCTTGTTGTGCACCGATGTGTTCGCGATACAGAAGACGGGCTTCTGGATCAGGAACAAGGTCACCTGTGATTGCGTCCGTCTTTCGTGGCCTCGGGTCGGGGCGGGCTCGTTCCGGTACTTCCGCAACGGAATCTTCGCTCAGCACGGCGTCGCGCAGCTCCAGCGTGCCCGTGTCCTTGAGCACGGGCTCGGGAACGGAGCCGCCCTTGAAGTGCTCCAGGCGGAACTGGTGGTAGCCGATCCACAGGGTGAGCTCCGCGATCTCGCGCGCCCACGGCTTCACCTCGATGCCGTGGAACTGCGCCGGACCCACGTCCTCCAGAGGGAGCTCGGGGTGGCCGGTGATCTCCTCGATCTCGTGCAGCACCTCCAGCTCGATGCGCTTCACCGTGTGGAGCGTCACATAGAGGAAGTTGCCGCTGCCGCACGCGGGGTCCAGGAACCGCAGCCCGCGCAGCCACACCAGGAAGTCGCGCAGCAGGCGCTCGGCGGCCTCGCGGTCCTTCTTCTTTCCCCGTTCACGCAGCCGGATCGCCTCGGTGAGCGTGGCGCCCCAGCGCTCGCGCACGGGCACGTCCACCGTCTGGCGGACCACGCGCTCCACGTACTCGCGCGGGGTGTACTCGGCGCCCAGGCGGTGGCGCTCCTCGGCGTCCAGCGCCCGCGTAAGCAGCGTGCCGAAGATGGTGGGCTCCACCTCTCGCCAGTCCGCGCGGGCGGCGCGCATCAGCACGGCCAGGTCGTCGCGGCCCAGCGGCAGCACCTCGGCCTCGTGGAAGAAGTGCCCGTTGAACCTCAGCAGCTTCCTCATCCCGAAGCGCCGACCCTCGTCCATGGACTTCCACAGCTCGGCCATGACCTCGGCGAACTCCGCGGGGTCTTCGCCGTACTGCTGGAGGGCGGTCTGGAAGGGCTTCTCGGGAAGGAGCTCCACGTCTTCGGCGAACATGGTGAAGACGCAGCGCATCAGGAAGCGAGCGACGCGCTCCTGGCCGAAGCCGCGCCCCTCCAGCAGCGCCGAGAGCTCGGCCAGGCGCCCGGCCACGTCGCGCGTGACGGCGGCGGCGCGCCCGCGCGGGTCCAGCGACGCGGGGTTCTCCCACACGGCGCGCAGGAACTCGATGTCGTCCGGCCGCTCCCACAGGGTGCGCAGGTCCACCCGGCGCGCCAGCGCGAAGCCGCCGTAGGTGCCCGCCCAGCGGTCCCACGCCAGCAGCGTGCGTCCCACGTCCACCACCAGCAGGTAGGGCGGCGGGCCGTGCGGCACCTCGCCCGAGTACCCCTTGGCCTGCGCGTACGCCCCGCGCAGCGTCTTGTCTGCGCCTGCCCCGCCGCCGGTGTCCTTGGCCTCCAGGATGAAGTGCCCGGCCCGGTACAGGTCGATGCGGATGCTCACGCTGCGCCCGCTGCGGTCCAGCACGGGGAGGGTGTACTCGAACTCGTACCCGGTGCCGCGGGGCCGCGGCGGAGCCACGCCGAGTGCCGTGGCCAGGTCGGAGAGGTACGACTGCGAGTTGGCAAGCTCGCCGGCGGGGACGTCCGCCCACTTCTCGGCGAGCGCGCGCAGGGCGTTGCTCTGGGGATGCACGGATCGCGATGGAGCGTCGGGTGGGTAGGCGCGCGGAACGGGACAACCGTCGCGCACGATCATTATAGAGCGGGCGCCGCTCCCACGCACGTCCGGCGCGCACGGAAAGGCGCAGAGGCGCGCAGCTTCTCCGCGCCTCCGGGTAGCCTGCCGCCGGGCGAATCAGGCTCCATTTTTGTCATCCTGTGCGAAGCGCCGCACGCATCCCGCCGCACCCGCAACGATGGTGCGGAGCGAAGGATCTACTGTCCGCGCGTTGGAGAGCGGCTCGCTGCTCCGCCCTGGCCCGCCCGTAGATCCTTCAGTCGCCGCCACAGCGTAGAGCGTGGGGAAGTACGAAGCGGCGGCTCCTTCAGGATGACGAACGATCCACGCGGATTTCGTATCATCCTCCATGTGCCGGAAGCTCAGCGCGTCCGCCGCCGGGGACGGGGCTCCGCCTCAGCCCAGCTCCTGCGCGCGTGCCGTGAACGCGGCCAGGAGCGGTGCGTCGATGTCGGAGAGGTTGTCGGTGTTCACCCAGCCCGCGCCTTCCGGGGCCACGAACTCGAACCGGTAGCGGGAGCCGCGGGTGCCTTCGGTGAAGTTGAAGAGCTTTCCCTTCCGCTCCTGGCGGTAGAAGACGCAGAACACGGTCTTGTGGTCCACGCAGCGCACGCCGGAGAGCTTCTGGTACAGCTCCTCGTCGCGCTCGATCAGGAAGGGGAGGCGGGTGCGCACGTAGTCGAACACCTGCAGCTCGGCCTCCGTCGTCACCACGCCCAGCTCGCCGGCGGGCGGCGGCTCGGGGGAAGCCTCGGGAGGCACGGACGGCGCGGTCGATTCCTGCCGCATCCGCACGAGATCGCTCCGGTCCGCGAAGCCGACCCGCTCCAGGATCTTCCGGTCCAGCATCGCGTCGGACGCTTCGCGGATGAGCGGCGCGTGCTCCTCCACCATGCGCGACGTGCGGCGGCCTTCGATGTTCGCCACCTCCATCATCACCCGCACGAAACGCTCGTCGGGCGCCGCGAGCACACGCTGAAGCGCATCCGCGTAGGCGGCGACGTGCATCTTCCGCCGCGCGTCGGCGCCGACGTTCGCGGGGTCGAAGGTCCCCTTCCGCAGCCGCATCAGCGCGTCCAGGGCGTTGGCCTCCACCTGGTCGCGCGCGACTTCGGTGAGATCGACGACGACGAACGGCTCGTCGTCCATCATGTTCTCGGCGCCCGTGTCCGTGTACAGCTGGAACACCAGCCCGTCCGTCAGGATGCCGAGCTTCACGCTGGCCAGCGCGTTGAAGTAGCCCTTGAGCTCCCCACGGTTCGCCTCGATCAGCGCTCCCACCTTCTTGCTCTCCACCGCGATGACCG
Organism: Longimicrobium sp.; assembly: GCA_036388335.1. Taxonomy (GTDB): domain Bacteria; phylum Gemmatimonadota; class Gemmatimonadetes; order Longimicrobiales; family Longimicrobiaceae; genus Longimicrobium. The sequence continues at coordinate 16,543 of DASVSA010000046.1, forward strand.
GCGTCTTGTCCTGGCAGATCGCGAAGTCCACGCGGTTCTTGAACTTGTCCGAGAACGACGCGTGCGCCTCCGGCACCACCTCGTCGGGATCGAGCGGGTCGTAGCCGAGCAGGTGGAAGAAGGGAAGCACCAGGTACTGGTTGGTCGCGGCTTCGCTCTGGGCGCGGGCGGCCCGGTCCACGGCGACGGCCGCATGTGCAACGAGGCGCGTCCGGAAATCGTCGCTCATCTGTGCTCGCTGGCAGGAGGTGGCGGCGGGCCGGTCCGTTCTGGACCGTCGCCCGGGCGCTGCAACCTCTGGTCGGACGCGAGCCGGCGGATTCACCCGGAATCCGGGAGAATGGGTGCGTGACGCCGGGACGGTAGCCGGGCGGTTGAAACCGCGGCAACGACCACACGAAGTCCCCCTCCGGGGACTACAGGGTTTCTGTTCGGGCAGAGAGGATAGCTCGCGTAGGGGATCTCGTGTAGCTGTTGCAGCGAATTGATCAACCAGGGATCACGAAAGCACGACACCCCCCGCCGGTGGGCGGGGGGTGTCGCGTAGACAATGTGGTGCTCAGCGCGCGGGCGGCTTCTGGGCGCGGTCGGGGATGGGCGTGACATGAAGAGCCAGGTGGCCCTTGCAGCCGTGGTCGCCGCAGCGCGCGGGCTGGTCGCGCTCCTGGCGGGGGCGGATGTGATCCGCCGTGCGGCCGCAGGTGTCGCAGAGGTACTCGTAGGAGGGCATGAATCGGCCCCCTTTTCCTGGAGATGAGGTACGGCGGGTGGGGTCCTGCCGTGGTGCCGGGTCCGCGGATGCGGGCCCTCCTGCCTGGGTGCTACGCCGCGGCGTTGTCCAGGGTTCCGCGGGCCTGCAGGGCGAGCTCCCCGGCGAGGCGGCGGGCCCGCTCCTCGCTGAGCGGAAGGAACCACTCGAAGCGCATCACGGCCACCGGCTCCGGCCCGCAGCGCATGCGCACGCCGAAGCGGCTCGCTTCCAGGGTGCGGTCCACGGCCACGCCACGGAGCAGCGGGTGCTCGTCGAGGTGCTCGGCCACCAGCGAGCGCATCCGCTCCCAGGGCGGGATGCGCGCGAATTCTACAGCTTCCACGGGACACATCCGGGGCAGGAGAAACACGAAGGATTCCATTTGAGTCTGTGTGACGGAGCCGTGACGCACAAGGTGGACAAACCTTCTGCATGTAAAGAGAAGAAGCTTGCTCACCCGCGGGCGCGGAGGCGAGCGGCACGCCCGATGCGCACCGTGCCGGGACCATCCGCGCCGCGCGTCGCACCCGGAGGCGAGACCATGCAGCACCCCGCACCCGCCGAACCCCCGCAGGCACCCCCCGCGCGCCACATCCGCCTGCCGGCCATCATCGAGGGAGGGGGGTGGCGGAACGCGCTGAGGGAGTTCGGCATCATCGTGGCGGGCGTGCTGTGCGCGCTGGGGGCGCAGGCGTGGTGGGAGCAGCACGAGGAGCGCGGGCGGGAGCGCGACTACCTCCGCCAGATCCTGGCGGACACGCGCGAGAACGAGAGCCGCCTGGCCGAGGCCATCGAGCGGGACAGCGCGGGAGTGGGCGCCGCGGCGCGCATCATGGACGCGCTCACCCGGCCGGAGGCGCCGCTGCCGCCGGATTCGATGATGAGGTGGATGGGGCAGGCCGGCCGGTCCGCCGACTTCCGGCCGGTGGCGGGGAACTACCGCGCCCTGCTGGGGACGGGGGAGCTGCGGCTGGTGCGCACGGACACGCTGCGGGCCCTGCTCGCCTCCTACGCCTCGTCGGTGGACGCGGAGGCGGACCGGCAGCGCCAGTTCCGCGAGACGATGACCGGCGCGGCCGGGCCCATGGCGCGGGCCATGCCCTTCATGCGGCGCGCCTTCGTGGGCGGGATGCGGCTGGACGAAGCGGAGCTGCGCCGCATCCGCGGCGATCCCGAGGTGGTGGGAATCCTGTTCACCATGCAGGCGGCCATCTCCAACCGCGTGAGCGGCCTGCGCTCGCTGCGCAACGAGACGCTCCGCCTGCGCGCCGCGCTGGAGGCCGAGCTGCGTGCGGGCGAGCCATAGGCGATCCACGCCGTTTGCGGTGCCAGCGGCGCGGGGCTTACATTTGCGCGCTCCTACACAGCACAAGCCAGACGGGAACGGGATGAAGGTCGCATACTTCACGGAAAGCCTTCTCCCACACGTGGACGGGGTGTCGCTGACGCTGGCGCAGCTCTTCGGCACGCTGGAGGCGCGCGGCATCGACTTCCGCATCTTCTCGCCCTTCAAGCCGGGGCCGGAGATCTCGTGGAGCACGCGCGTGCAGGAGATCCCCTACATCCGCTTCCCGCTCTACAAGGACTACCGGCTGGCCTCGCCCATCGGGCACCGCGCCACCCAGCGGCTGGACGAGTACCGGCCGGACCTGATCCACGTGGTGAGCCCCACGCCCATCAACGTGCGCGCGGAGAAGTACGGACGGCGCCGCGGCGTGCCGGTGGTCTCGTCGTTCCACACGCACTTCGTGTCGTACTTCCGCTTCTACGGCTTCGGCGGGCTGGAGCCGCTGGGGTGGAAGATGATGAGGCGCTTCTACGGGCGCTGCGAGGTGGTGTACGCGCCCTCGCACAGCATCATCCACGAGCTGGCCAGCCACGGCATCCGCAACACCGAGCTGTGGTCGCGCGGCATCGACCTGCGCCGCTTCTCCCCCGCCTTCCGCGACCCGGCCCTGCGCCGCCTGGCCGGCGCGGACAGCGACGACACGCCCATCCTGCTCCTCGTCAGCCGGCTGGTGAAGGAAAAGGACCTGGCGGACCTGGTGGCGATGGAGCGCATCCTCCGCGAGCGGGGGAGCACCCACCGCCTCGTGCTGGTGGGCGACGGGCCGATGAGGGAGCAGCTGCAGGCCGAGCTCCCCGACGCGCACTTCCCGGGGCACCAGGGCGGGGAAGCGCTCGCCCGCTGGTACGCCTCGGGCGACGTCTTCGTCTTCCCCTCCACCACGGAAACCTTTGGCAACGTGGTGCTGGAGGCGCAGGCCAGCGGCCTCCCCGCCGTGGTGGTGGACCGCGGCGGCCCGCCCGACCTGGTGGAGCCCGGCGAGACGGGGTACGTGGCCCGCGCCAACGACCCGGCCGACCTGGCCGGCCACGTGGAGCGCCTGCTGGGCGACGCGGGGGAGCGGCGGCGGATGGGGGCCCTGGCGCGCGCGGCGGCGAGCGCGCGCGACTGGGCGGCCATCAACGGGCGGCTGATCGACAGCTACGCCCGCGTCGTGGAGCGCGGGCCGGAGCGGCGTTGAGCGCGCCCAGGGAGGAGACCCGCTTCTCGCGCGGCCTCAACCGCGTCTTCACCACCTCCATCATCCTGGTGCCCTTCGGGGTGCTGCTCAACCTGTGGATCTCGTGGGCGGGCACGGACCGCAGCGTCTTCCGCCGCTTCGGGGAGCTGGACCGCCGCTACCTGTACCTGGGCATCGTGCTGGCGCTGATGCCCTGGATCACCAACACCATCCGCATCCTGGTGTGGGCCCGCTTCATCGGGCACCGCCTCACCTTCCGCGACTGCTTCCGCATCACCCTGGGCGCCGAGCTGGCCTCCTCCGTCTTCCCCACCTCCTCCGGCGGCGAGGTGTTCCGGTGGGGGATGATGGTGCAGAAGGGCGTCACCAAGGGCGAGGCGGCCTCCATCGTCACGCTGGGCTACCTGGAAGACCTCTGCTTCTTCGCCACGGCGCTGCCGGCGGCGTTCGTGGTGTCGCGGGCGTGGGAGCTCCCCGTGCTGCAGCGCATGGGGCGCGAGATGCGCGGCGAGGCGTCGGGGGTGATCCCCACCGTGATCGGCGTGCTGCTGCTGGTGGTGCTGCTCTGGCAGATGGCGCTGCGCGGATACCTGGGGCGGCGCTCGCGGCGCTGGAGCGTGCGCCGGGCCGCCCGCACCCGCCGCCGCTCCCGCAAGACGCGGCGCGACTTCGCGAGCGTGCTGGCGATGGTGCGCGAGCGGGGGAAGGGGCTCTTCGCCCTCACCTTCCTGGTGACGGCCGTGCAGTGGAGCTGCCGCTACTCGGTGGCCACGGCGGTGGCGTACTTCCTGGGCGCGCAGGTGGACCCGGTGCTCTTCTTCCTCCTGCAGTGGGTGATCTTCACGGCCATGCTCTTCGTGCCCACCCCCGGCGCGTCGGGCGGGGCGGAGGCGGCGTTCTACCTGGTGTACTCGGCGCTGCTGCCGGCCAGCGTGGTGGGGATCGCGACGGCGGGGTGGAGGCTCCTGACCTTCTACCTGCAGCTCTCGCTGGGCGCCATCCTGTTCGTGGTGATGAACGTGGCCGACGCCCGCACCCGGGCCCGCGAGCGGACATCGGGCGGCACCCCCCTGCCGGGAAGCTGAGCAACCTGTTAAATTATCGTCCTGCAAACACTTGCAGTAATGGTTCATCCATGAACGGACCTCGACAAAACCGGGGTCTTTGCTTATATTGGAAGCATGAAGACTGCCATCGACCTCAGCAGCGCGGCCGCCCAGTTCGGCGCGGCGCAGGGTGCCCCCGGCAGCCGGGGTGCGCGCCCCTCCAGCCGTCTCCCGCAGCTCCGGACTCCGCTGCGGGAGATGACGGACGAGGACCTTTTCCAGCGCTACACGCAGGGCGAGGAAGCGGGTTTCGCCCTGCTCATGGAGCGCTATCAGCCGCGGATCCAGGGCTTCCTCCGCAAGCGCCTCAACGACGAGGAGCGGGTGGAAGACCTCACGCAGGACACCTTCCTGCGCATCCACCGCGCGCGTGAGAGCTACGATCCCAGCCGGAAGTTCTCGACGTGGATCCACACGATCGCGAACAACCTGCTGAAGAACGAGTTCCGCAACCGCTCGCGCCGCCGGGAGACCACCTTCTCGGAGCTGCGGCCGGAGACGTCGCCCTCGGGCGCGCCGGCGCGCCCCGTGGAGTTCGCGGCCACGGGCCACAACCCGGAGCGCGAGGCGTACCGCCGCGAGCTGCGCGAGGCCATCGACACGGCCATCGGCCGCATGGACGAGCACCACCGCATCCCCTTCGTGATGCGCGAGGTGGAGGACCGCACCTACGAGGAGATCGCCGAGGAGATCGGCATCCCCGTGGGCACGGTGAAGAGCCGCCTGAACCGGGCTCGCAACTCGTTCCGCACGCTGCTGCCGGTGCCGGTCTAAGCAACCGGGCTCACACAGAGACACAGAGGCACGGAGAAGAACTTCTTCTCCGTGCCTCTGCGTTTATCCGTCCCGCAGGGCCTCCAGGGGGTCCACGCGCGCGGCGCGGCGGGCGGGGAGGTAGCTCGCCAGGAGGCACGCGGCGAGCGAGAGGAGGGTCACCGCGGCGAAGGTCGGCGGGTCCGCGGCGCCCACTCCAAAGAGCAGCGACTGGAGGGTGCGCGCGAGCGCGAGGGAGGCGGCGATGCCCACGGCTACGCCGGCCAGCGCGATCCTGGCTCCGCCCGCCATCACGGAGCGAAGCACCTGGCGCGGAGTCGCGCCCATGGCCATCCGCACGCCGATGTCCCGGCGCCGCTGAAGCACCCCGTAGCTCACGGAGCCGTACATCCCCACGAGAGCCAGCGCCAGGGCCATGGCCCCGAACGCGCCCAGCAGCACCGCTCCCGCTCGCCACGGCCTGAGCTGCGGCGCGATGACGGCGGTGAGCGGCTGCACGTCGAGGTACGGGAGGCCGGGGTCCATCGCGGCGAGGTCGCGGCGCACGCTCGCCACCTGGTCTTCGCCGCGCCCCGCCACGCGCACCACCAGCGCGCCGACGGGGGAGCCGGCACGCCGGGGCGTGTACACCTGCATGGAGGGCGGCTCGCGCAACGAGTGGGTGCGGGTGTCGCGCACCACCGCGACGACGGTCCAGCAGGGCGCCGGGTCGGTCAGGATGCGGATGCACTCGCCCACGGGGCTGCGCCCCGGCCAGACGAGGCGGGCCATGGTCTCGTTCACCGCGGCCGCCGGAGCCCGGCCGCCGCGCTCGAAGGGGCGGCCCCGCACCACCGGGATCTCCAGCGCGCGGAAGTAGTCCTCGTCCACCGCGTTGAAGAAAGGCCCGCCCCCGGGCGCCTGGGGAAGCGACGAGCGCCCCGGGACCGCGACCGGCAGCATCATCATCCCCGACATGGGCCCAACGCTCGCCAGGCTGGCGGCCTCCACCTCCGGCCGGGCCGCCAGCCGCTCGCGGGCACGCTCGTAGAACGCCTCGATCTCCGCCTGGCCGGCCCCCACCCGCTCCAGGTTCCCGCGGACCACCAGCACCGGACCGGCGTCGAAGCCGAAGTCGGTCGCCGCCACTCCGCGCGCGCTACGCACGAAGAGCCCCGCGCCCACCAGCAGCATCACCGACAGCGCCACCTGGCTGGCCAGGAGCACCGAGCGGACCCTGGTCTGCGAGGGCGTGGCGCCGCGCTCGCCGGTACGGAGCGCGCCCGCGATGTCTGCCCGGCGTACCTGCCAGAGCGGGAGCAGCGCGCACAGGACTCCCACCGCCAGGGTGACGAGCGCGGTGGCCGCGAGCACGCGCGCGTCGATCAGCCTCTCGGGGGCCGCTCCGTCGGGGAAGAGGTACGCGCGGAAGGTGTAGCTGCTCCAGAGCGCGACCGCCACCGCCGCGCAGCCGCCCGCCGCCGCCAGGACCAGCGCCTCGGTGGCGAGCTGGCGGAGGAGCCGGCGCGCGCCCACTCCAAGAGCCAGGCGAATGGCGGTCTCGCGCTGGCGCTGCAGGGCGCGCTGGAAGATGAGCGTGGCCACGTTGACGCACGCGGCCAGCAGGAGGATGGCCGCCATGGCGGAGAGCCAGATCGAGAGGCCCGCCCCTTCGGGCGCATCGGGCCCCCGTCCCGGCTGAAGCGGGCCCAGGATGGCCCGCGTGTCCGGCGAACTGGGCGAGATCGCCGCTCCGCTCGCGCGGAACTCCGCGGTCGTCTCCGCTTCCGCCTCCTTCCAGCCGCGCCCCGCGCGGAGCCGGCCCACGATCTGGAGCCAGGATTTGCGCGGATCCTTCCAGTCGCTTCCCACGCCGTTGTTCGGCGCGCTCGACAGCGGCAGCCACAGGTCGGTGGGTGCCGGGGCGACGCCGACGAAGCCCCGCGGCGCGATCCCGGCGACGACGTAGCGGTGGCGGCCGATCTCGACCGGCCGTCCCAGCACGCGCGGGTCCGCGCCGTACGCCGAGCGCCAGAGGGCGTCGCTGATCACCACCGCCGGCTCGTCTTCCGCGTCCGGGAGAAAGCGCCCCCGCGCGGGCTTCACTCCCAGCAGGTCGAAGTACCCGGGAGAGACGAGCGATGCCCTCACCGGCCGCGCTGCCTCGCCGCGCCCCAGGGACAGCTCCGCCGCGTACTCCGCCGCCACCGCTTCAAAGGTACGCGAGCGCTCGCGAAGCCCTCCGAACACGCGATACGTCGTCTCGCGCTGCACGTTGGCGCCGAAACCGGGGATCACCTGCGAAAAGTGGATGCGGACCACCCGCGCCGGGTCGTCCACGTGCGGCGGGGCGCGCAGGAGGAGGGCGTCGAGTACGCCGAACATGGTGGCGTTGGCGCCGATCCCGAGCGCCAGCGTGCCCACCATGATCGCGGTGATCGCGGGGGTGCGCCGCAGCGCGCGCAGCGCGTACCGCACGTCCTGCGAGAGTTGCTCGATCTGGCTCATCTGCGTGCCGTCTTTACGGATGCAGGTGCGATTGGCGCGTGCCGGTGCCGCGGTGCGCGGAACAGGCTGGCGGCACGCCGGGTGGGGAGGTGCGAGCGGCCCGTCACCTTGGCGGGCGGGAGAAGGCGATAGCGCCCGAATCGCCTGCAAAAACTGCTGATAAAAGACGGGTGAGGCGGTGTCTGGTGGCTGTCGGCCAGGATAGGCCGAACGTGGCGATGTGTCAATAAAGTCGTGTTAGGCTCGCTTTCAGCAAGTGAGATGAATCTCCTCATCTCTGTGCCTCCGTGTCTCTGTGTGAGCCATTGTTTTTGCGGTGCCAGCGGCCCCATTTTGTCGAGGGCCTTCATCCGGGGAGAGACGATGGCGACGCGTATCCTGCGGGTACCGCACGTGGTGATCGTGGGGGGCGGGTTCGGGGGACTGTGGGCGGCGCGGGCGCTGCGGCGGGCCCCCGTGACGGTGACGGTGGTGGACCGGAGGAATCACCACATCTTCCAGCCGCTCCTGTACCAGGTGGCGACGGCTACCCTCTCCCCGGCGGACATCGCGTCGCCCATCCGGCAGGTGCTGAGGAAGCAGGGCTCCACCGAGGTGAGGATGGCGGAGGTCACGGACGTGGACACCGCGCGCAGGGAGGTGGTGTTCGCGGACGGGGACCGGATGGAGTACGACTACCTCATCGTGGCCACCGGCGCCACGCACGCCTACTTCGGGCACCCGGAGTGGGAGCCGCTCGCCCCCGGCCTCAAGACGCTGGAAGACGCCACCGAGATCCGGCGCCGCTTCCTCCTGGCCTTCGAGGCCGCCGAGCAGGAGGATGATCCCGAGGAGCAGCGCGCCCTCCTCACCTTCGTCGTCATCGGCGGCGGGCCCACGGGGGTGGAGATGGCGGGCGCCATGGCCGAGACGGCGCGCCGCTCCATCGCCCGCGACTTCCGCCACATCGACCCGGCCCGCGCCCGCATCATGCTGCTGGAGGGCGGGCCGCGCCTGCTTGCCGCGTACCCCGAGGAGCTCTCCGCCTACGCGGCGGAGGCGCTCCAGCTGCGCGGCGTGGAGGTGCGCACGGGGAGCATCGTGACCGACGTGCAGCCGGACCACGTGCGCGTGGGCGACGAGGTCATCCGCACCCGCAACGTCGTGTGGGGCGCGGGCGTCACCGCATCGCCCCTGGGGAAGCGCCTGGGCGTGCCCACCGACCGCGTGGGGCGGGTGCAGATCCTCCCCGACCTGTCGGTGCCGGGGCATCCCGAGGTGTTCGTCATCGGCGACCTGGCCAGCCTGAACGGCGACGACGGCAAGCCGCTCCCCGGCGTGGCGCAGGTGGCGATGCAGATGGGCCGGCGCGCGGCCTCCAACATCGTGGTGAGCATCGAGGGAGGGGTGCGGGAGCCCTTCCACTACAAGGACAAGGGGAGCATGGCGGTGATGGGGCGGCGCGCCGCCGTGCTGCACATGGGCCGCGTCAAGATGTCGGGCGTCCTCGCGTGGTGGGGATGGCTCCTGATCCACATCTTCTTCCTCGTCGGCTTCCGCAACCGCCTCTCGGTGTTCACGCAGTGGGCCTGGTCGTACCTCACCTGGCAGCGCGGCGCGCGGCTGATCACGGGGGAGGTGGGGGCGGAGCTGGCACCCGCCGGCAAGCCGCTGGGCACGCCGGACACGGACCAGAGCCGCTCCGGCCAGGACGCCGACGCCGCCGAGCTCCAGGGCCAGACCGCCCCCTCCGACACCGAGGCGACCGGGTGGATGGGCGGCGACCGCCACCAGGCGCGCTCCGGCCGTTGAGGGCGCGGTTCGAGGCGTGGGTCGCCTCCGCGGGGGCCGCCATCGAGACGGTGAGCTACCCCCGCGCCGGCGGCCACGCGCGCGGGTGCCGCCTGGTGCCCGCGGGTGAGGCGCGAGGGCGCATCCTGCTGGCGCACGGGGCGGGGAACGACGCGCTCTACCCCCTCCTGGCCCTCTGCAAGCCGCTGCTGCGGGCGGGGTGGGAGATCTTCGCCTTCGACCTGGACGGCCACGGGCGCCACAGCACCACCACCTTTCGCGTGGACGGCATCACCGGCGCGCTGGCCCACGCCGCCGAGCGCGCCGAAGCTGGGCGCCCGCCCCTCCCGCTGCACCTGCTCGGGCACAGCCTGGGCGGGGCGCTCGTGCTCCACGCGCTGTCGGGCCCGGGATGGGAGCGGGTCGTGTCCGCGGCGGTCCTTTCGGCGCCCATCCGGCTGCGGCTGGGGGCGCGGTCGGCGCTGGGCGAGCTGCGCGGGTTCCTGCGGCGCGCAACCTTCGCGCAGCGCGAGCACTACGGGGTGTGGGGCGTGGTCCCCGCCGTGGGGCCGCTCAAGCGCGGCGCCTATCCCTTTCGGCTGGAGAAGGCGGCGCCGGGGTTCGGGTACGTGGCGGGCGTGCAGGCGCTCCTCGCGCACCTGGACCTCGAAGAAGCCGCGCCGCGCATCCGCACGCCCGTGCTGCTGGTCTACAGCCGCGGCGACGCGCTGGTGCCGGCGGAGCAGGGGGAGCTGCTGGCCAGCCGCATCCCCGGCTCGGAGCTGGAGGTGCTGGATGGGCCCACGCACTGGAGCGTGCCCTTCGACGAGGGGGCCGTGGCGCGGGTGGCGGAGTGGCTGGCGTGAGCGCGCGCATCGACGTGCACGCGCACCTGGCCGGGGTGGGGGCGAATGGGAGCGGATGCTGGGTATCGCCGCGCTTCCGGCGCAGCCTCACCTTCCGCGCGCTGGGGCGGATGCACGGCTTCCGGCCCGACTCTCCCATGGCGGACGCGGACTGGGCGGCGCGCCTGGCCGCCCACGTGCGCGGGAGCGAGGTGGACCGGGCGGTGGCGCTGGGCTTCGACGCCGTGTGCGACGCCCGCGGCGAGCCCGACCTGGCGCGCTCGCAGATGGTGATCCCGCCCGGCTGGGTTTTCCGCGTCTGCCGCGAGCACCCCGAGCTCCTCCCCGGCCCCTCCGTGAACCCCGCGCGGCGCGACGCGATGGAGCGGCTGGAGGAGTGCATCGAGGGGGGCGCGGTGCTCCTCAAGTGGCTCCCCTCCACGCAGGGGATCGACCCGGCGGACCCGGCTCATCGCCCCTTCTACCGCCGCATGGCCGACGCGGGGCTCCCCCTGCTGGTGCACTCCGGCGGCAGCGAGAACACCTTCGCCGAGGTCCGTCCGGCGCTCAAGGACCTGCGCCGCATCCTCCTCCCGCTGCGCGAGGGGGTGCCGGTGATCGTGGCGCACCTGGCCGCGCCCGTCCCCTTTCGCCGCGACCCGGACCAGACGCCGCTGCTGCGCGCCCTGATGGCCGAGTTCCCCCACCTGTGGGCCGACAACTCGGGGATGAACAACCCCGCGCGCTCCGCCACCCTCGGCCGCCTGGCCGCGGACCCGGAGCTTGCCGCGCGCACCCTGCACGGGAGCGACTTCCCCGTTCCCTGCAACGCCGTCTGGCACCTGCGCCGCCTGGGCCCCCGCCGCGTCGCCACCCTGGAGCGCATCCGCAACCCGCTTCAGCGCGAGATCGCCATCAAGCGCGCGCTGGGCACGCCGGACGAGGTGCTGGAGCGGGGGGCGTCGGTGCTGCGGTTGGGCTGAACAGAGGGCCTCACACAGAGACACAGAGGCACAGAGATGAACTTCGGTGTTTGCGGGCGGGTGTTTACGGGATGTATCCTTCAGGGACACCCACGTACTCCAAGGCGACGATCATGGAAGGTTCACGGCTAATCCACCGATTGGAACTAAAGGACTTCCTCTCGTATGGAAGCGCCGGGGTGGAGATCGACCTCCAGCCGCTCAATGTCCTGATCGGCCCCAACGCTTCCGGCAAGTCGAATCTGATCGAGGCGTTGGGTGTGCTGCGCGCGGCTCCCACCGAACTTGCGGCGTATTTCCGAGAGCGCGGTGGTGTGAGCGAGTACATCCGACGCGGCGCGGGCACATCGGGTATCGCCATGATTCAGGCCTGGGTGGATTATTCAAGCTTCCTCGCACCGCAGCATGTCCGATACAGCCTCGGCTTCGCTCAGGTCAATTATCGACTCGACATCGTCACAGAAGGTATCGCTACGCAGGTCCACGACGTGGGCTCGGACTCGACACCCGGCTATAAAGCTGTATACAGTTCAGGACGTGATGGAGCAATGATCAGTGGTTATGATGCGGAGAGTGATACGCGCAGGCTCACCTACTTGCATCAGCAGGATATTAAGCCAAACCAATCGATCCTGTCGCAACGGAAGGATCCAGTCGCGTACGCGGAACTGACACATCTCGCGTCCTCGTTCGAGGGAATTACGCTCTTCCAGGAATGGAGCTTCGGGCGGCGCAATCCCGCGCGATTCCCGCAGGGCGCGGATCTACCGACAGACTTCCTGCTGCCCGACGCGAGCAACTTGGTTCTGGTGCTCCACGACCTAGTGCAGCGACCGAAGACACGGGACCAAGTGGAGAAATACCTCCGCCAGCTTTACGAGGAGGCGGAGCGCATCATCACCAGAATCCAAGGTGGGACGGTTCAGCTTTACGTCGAGGAGCGTGGAGGCGAGCAGATCCCCGCGCCGCGGCTGTCCGATGGGACGCTGCGCTATCTCAGTCTGCTCGCAATCCTCTGCCATCCGACGCCGCCGCCGCTGATCTGCATCGAGGAGCCGGAGCTTGGGTTGCACCCGGACCTTCTCCCGACGATCGCGGAGTTGTTGAAAGAGGCGTCCACACGGACTCAGCTCATCGTCACGACACACTCAGACGCCCTGGTTTCCGCGCTGTCCGACGTGCCGGAGAGCGTAATCGTCTGCGAGTCTGGGAAGGGTGGGACTTCGCTGCGCCGCTTGGATGCACAGCAACTCTCCGCCTGGCTTGACGAGTATTCGCTGGGCGATGTCTGGCGGATGGGCGAGATCGGAGGCACCCGATGGTGAGGGAGATCCGCCTCTACGTAGAAGGAGGAGGCGGGAAAGAGAGCAAAGCGTTGATGCGCAGGGCCTTCGGCAGGTTCCTGAGCGAGGTGGGCGCTGAGGCATGGGAACGCGAGCGCGGGTTGCGGGTGGTCGCGTGTGGTTCTCGCGAGGCGGCTCATGAGAAGTTCCGGCGCGCCCAAACCGAGCACCCGACCGCCTTGAACATGCTGCTGGTCGACTCCGAAGCACCCGTAACAGGAACCGCGCGTAGTTATCTACGTGGTTGGAAGCTGGATTCGGTCACGGATGACCAGGTGCACCTGATGGTGCAGGCGATGGAGGCGTGGTTCATCGCAGACCCGGAGACGCTGGCGCGGTACTACGGTCAGGGATTCGCGGCCAATGCAATCCAGAAGACGAATAACGTCGAGACCATTCCCAAGGATGATCTGGTTCCCACGCTGAAGCGTGCCACGCGTGGAACTACGAAGGGTGAGTACCACAAGACGCGCCACGCCTTCGACCTCCTGGCGCAGATCGATCCCGCGAAGGTGCGCAGCCGTGCCCCGCACTGCGATCGGCTCTTTCGAACGCTCCTCGATCATCTCGCGTCCTGAACACACCGAGCCACAGAACAACTCCTCTGTGCCTCTGTGTCTCTGTGTGAGCCAATGACCTTTCAGATATTCCCGCGCGCCGCATCGCTGCTCGCCTTCCTGGTGCTCGCCGCGCCGGCGCGGGCCCAGCTGCGTCCGCTGGATCCGGCGGAGTGGCGGGCGTTCGCGGAGGCGCCGCAGGTGTGGGTGGAGGTGGGCGGGGGGGCGTTCAGCGGGCAGCGGGCGTCGCTGGCGGGGACGGAGGGGACGCTGGTGGAGGCGGGGAACTTCAGGGCGGTGTGGAGGACCGGTCGGGTGGTGCTGGAAGCGGCGGGGACGGTGCGGCGCTTCTTCGAGGACGACGAGCGCTTCGCTCCGGCCGATCCGGCGGTCACCGAGGCAGGGCCCAGGCGCCAGGACTCGGGGGATTACCGCGTCTCCACGCTGGTGAGGCTCACGCCCGAGGGCTCCCGCGCGCTGGCCATCCTCCGCTTCGGCACCCGCATCCCCACCACCGACAACCGGGTGGGGCTGGATCGCGACGCCACCGACTTCTTTGCGCTCGTCGGCGGGCGGGTGGCGCGCGGCGGGGCATCGCTGGCGGCCGAGACGGGGGTGGCCATCAACACCACGCGGCGCCCCGACTTCGAGCAGGACGACCTCCTCCTCTACATCGTGCGCGCGGAGTACGACCGGCTCCCCGTCGTTCCCTCGCTGACGGTGACGGGGCAGCAGGTGGGGAGCGGGCACCGCGAGATCCGCGGGAACGAGTCGCTGGCCGAGGCGCGGCTGGGGGTGCGGCTCGGGCGGCGGCGCTGGGTGCGCGTGGAAGGGGTGGCGGGGCTCACCCGCTTCAGCCCCGATGCCGGGGTGCTGGTGTCGGCGGGGATCGCGCGGTGACGGCTTCCTTCCATGGACGCCTGCTGCTCGCCGCTCTGGCGCTGCTGGGCGGCACCCGGCTGCCAGCCCAGGCGCCGCACGTGCTGGTGCAGGCGGAGCGCCGCAACGCGCCGGAGCAGCAGGCGAAGCCGTACGTGGTGCTCGTATCGTACGATGGCTTCCGCCCGGATTACGTGGAGACGGTGCCCGCGCCGCGGCTGGCCCGCCTGCGCCGCGAAGGGGTGTCGGCGCCGTACATGCTTCCGGTGTTCCCCTCCAAGACCTTCCCCAACCACTACTCCATCGCCACCGGGATGTACGCCGGCACGCACGGCGTGGTGGGGAACCAGATGTGGGATCCCACACTGCGCGCCTCGTTCGCGGTGGGCGATTCGGTGTCCGAGCGCGACCCGCGCTGGTACGGCGGCGACCCCCTCTGGGTGACCGCCGAGCGGCAGGGGATGCTGAGCGCGGCGCTGTACTGGCCCGGCTCGCAGGTGCCCATCGGCGGCGTGCTTCCCACGTACCACGCGCGCTACGACAAGTCGGTGTCCAGCCGCGCGCGCATGGACCAGGTGCTCAAGTGGCTCCGCCTCCCCCCCGAGCGCCGGCCGCACCTGGTGGCCGTCTACATCGGCGAGGTGGACGAGGGCCACCATCCGCCCGGCTCGCCGCAGGTGCGCGCGGCCGTGGAGCGGACGGACGAGGCGCTGAGCCGCCTGCTGGACGGCATCGCCGCGCTCCCCATCGCGCGCGAGGTCAACGTGGTGGTGGTGTCCGACCACGGAATGCAGGACGTGCGCTACGGGCGCACCGAGTACCTGTCGGATCACATCCCGCTGCAGGGGGTGCGCGTGGTGGGCACCGGCCCCAGCACCTCGCTCTTCTTCGATGGCGACACGGCGGCCCGGGAGCGCGCGCGCACGGCCCTGCGTTCCGGCCTCCGCGCAAAGGGCGTCTACCGGCGCGACGAGATCCCGGCGCGCTACCACCTCGGCGCCTCGCCACGCGCCGGCGACCTGCTGGTGGAGATGAGGGCGCCCGACCTGGTCTTGGTCCGCCGCCCCGCCCCCGGCGCGCCGCGTCCGGGCACCGACCCCGGCAACCACGGCTACGACCCGGCGCTCCCCACGATGCACGCCTTCTTCGCCGCCCAGGGCCCGGCCTTCCGCGCCCGCACCCGCGTGCCGCCCTTCGAGAACGTGCACCTGTATCCCCTCATCACCACCATCCTGGGCCTGCGCCCCAACCCGGCCATCGACGGCCGCGCCTCGGTGCTCGCCCCGCTCCTGCGCGGCAGGTAAGCCCCTCTCCGTGCCTCGGTGCGAGGCACATTTCATGCTTTGTATCGCAAAGGACTTGACTGGCGCGCCGAACCCGTGCATCTTGGTACCATGGCTACCATCCATCCCATCCGTCGCGAAGAGATGCCCGACGAAGAGCCGTCGCTCGAGCTTCATACCCGTGCGATGGACAACCTCCGCTACATCCGTGAGACGATGGAGCGGGCGGGGAGCTTCACGGCCGTTTCGGGATGGGGGCAGGTGGTGATCGGGGTGGCGGGGATCCTGGCCGCGTGGCTGGCGTCGATGCAGGGGACGCCGGAGCTGTGGCTCGCCACCTGGATGGCCGCCGCGGTGGTGTCGGTGGCCATCGGCGTGCTCACCACGGCGATGAAGGCCCGCGCCGCGCGGATGCCCCTGCTGAGCGGCCCGGGGCGCAAGTTCATGCTGTCGCTGGCGCCGCCGCTGGTGGCGGGGGCGGTGCTCACGGGGGTGCTCTTCCACGCCGGGTTCATCTCCGCGCTGCCGGGGATGTGGATGCTCCTCTTCGGGGTGGGGATCCTGACGGCGGGCGCGTTCTCGGTGCCGGCGGTGCCGGTGATGGGGCTCATCTTCATGGCGCTGGGCACGGTGGCGCTGGTGTCGCCCGCGTCGTGGGGCAACGCCTACATGGCGGTGGGCTTCGGCGGGCTCCACATCATCTTCGGAACCCTTATCGCGCGGAGGTACGGTGGCTGAGGCACAGCGCGACACACGCGAGGCGCAGGACTTCTCCCTCCGCGCCGTCGTGGGCGGGGCGGACGGGAGCGCGGCCGAGCTGGACCGGCTGATCCACGAGCGCGTGCGCCTGGGGATCGTGAGCGCGCTCGCCGTCAACCAGTCGCTGTCGTTCAACGAGCTCAAGGACATGCTGGGCCTTACCGACGGCAACCTGAGCGTCCACGCCCGCAAGCTGGAAGAGGCGGGGTACGTGGAGTGCACCAAGAGCTTCGAGGGCCGCGTGCCCCGCACCGAGTTCCGCCTGGCGGACACGGGACGCCAGGCGCTGAAGGCCTACCTCGATCACATGGAAGCGCTGATCCAGGCCGTGCGGGACGGGTGACCGCCGCACGGCCTTTTTTTTCGCCCACGAACTTTACCGTGCAGAGTGCTTTGGGTGCGCCACAACCGCGAGGAGGGGAGATGAGAGGGATCCACGTAGCCGTCATCATGGACGGGAACGGGCGCTGGGCGAGCGCGCGCGGGCTGCCGCGGGTGGCCGGGCACCGCGAGGGCGCGCGGGTGGTGAGAAAGGTGGTGGAGGCCGCGCCGGACCTCGGGGTGGGGATGCTGACGCTCTACGCCTTCTCCTCGGACAACTGGGGGCGCCCGCAGCGCGAGGTGAGCGGGCTGATGAGGCTCTTCCGCAGCTACCTGGCGGCGGAGACCCAGCGGTGCGTGGAGAACGACATCCGCATGAGCATCATCGGCCGGCGCGACCGGCTGCCGGAGGCGCTGCGCCGCTCCATCGACGGCGCCGAGGCCGCCACGGCGGACGGAAGCCGGATGCACCTGCGCATCGCGCTGGACTACTCGGCGCGCGACGCGCTGGTGTCCGCCGCCGCGCGCCTCTCCGCCGGCGCCACGCGCGACGACTTCGCCCGCGCACTGGGCGAGTCCTTTGGCGGCGCGCCCGACGTGGACCTCCTCGTCCGCACCGGCGGCGAGCAGCGCCTGAGCGACTTCCTCCTCTGGGAGTGCGCCTACGCCGAGCTCCTCTTCACCCCCCGCATGTGGCCCGACTTCGACGCCGGCGCGCTCGGCGAAGCCGTTAGCGAGTTCCACCGGCGCGAGCGGCGCTTTGGGCGCGTGCCCATCGCGGCGGCCGGGTGAGCGCGGCGATGAGCAGGCTCCGCATTCTCCTGGTGGTGGTCGTCGCCTGCGGCATGACCGCGCTCACCGGGCTGATTTTCCGTTTCCTTGGAGCCGTGGACACGGACGTTCCGGACCCCACCTGGCAGCGGGATTTCGCGGCCGGGGTGTTGCTGGGCGCGGCGACGCAAACCGGCCTGGTGCTGTCGCTCTGGGCAGGGCGAAAGGGCCCGGCTGCGCGAGCATTCGCCTGCCTCCTGATGCTCCCTTCCTTCGCGTCGTGTGCATTCGGGGGGCCGACCCAGATCCTCCGGTGGCGCTGGGTCGAGGCCGTCGTCTGGATCAGCGTACTCGCTACGTACTCGATGCAGTTCGCGCGGCTGTATGCCGCACCGTCGGGGCTCTCCCGCCGGCTTGCAGCGGGCAACGTCTCCATCGCGGCTCCTGATACGAGCCGCGAGCACGGGGAGAACCGGTGAAACCGGGCTCCGGCGTGCAGGAGCACGCGGGAGGCGCATGGGAGGCCGGGGAGTTCCGGCTTGCGCGGATGGTGGCGGTTGTTGCCATGACGGTGGGTTGGGCGGCCTTCATCCTCTGGGACTCAGCCATGTGCCTGCGTCAGGATTGCGTGCCGGTTCCCGTCACTGCAAATGCTGTCATGTTCGCCGCCTTCTTCGCGGTGATCATCCACGCCGGCCTCCTGCTCTCGTTCATCGCGGAGCGCGGCGGGGCCATCGTGCGCCTCGCGGGCATGGTACTGCTGCTCCCATCGACCTTGCTTGCATTCGAGTTCGCGAGAGACCTCTTGCTGCGCGCGCCGAGTGCAGACGGCCCCACGGGCGCGCTCGTTATGGCCTACGGACTCGCGCACGTCGTCCAGTTCTGGGCGCTCATCGGCATCCCGTTCCCGCGGCTGCCGTCACTCGCGCCGCTGGCACCCGAAATCAATCGAGAAGGCTGACATGGAATTCCTAGACGTCCGCGGGAGCAGCGCGCCGCAAGTGTCCACTCCCGATCACGCGAAGTCCATTTTCCACCCCATGGCCGTGCCCGGGACGCACCCGGCGGCCCAGAGGAGCGCGGGACGATGAGCACGCACGAACCCATGGCGGCGTCCCTGGACGCCGAGCCGACCCGCGAGCCGGTACCGATGAGCCCCGCCACCCGCGGCGCGCTGGGGGTGCTGGCCGGCGCCGCCGCGCTGGGCGTCCTGGGCGACGCACTCCTCCGCGCCACGCCGTGGGGGATCAACCTCACGCTGTGGACGGTCGCGCTGGTCGCCGTGGCGGTGGGGCTGCGCCGCTGGGCGGGGCTGGCCGAGGCGGGGCGCAGCTGGGTAACGCTGGCGCTGGGGAGCGCCGCGCTGATGGCCTGGCGTGACTCGCCCACGCTGAAGGCGCTCGACATCGCGGCGCTCCTGGTGGTGCTGGCGCTGGCGATGCACCGGGCGCGCGGCGCGCGGCTGCGCACCGGCGGCGTCGCCTCCTACGCCATCGGACTGGCGCGCGGCGCGTTCGAGGCGGCGATGGGACTCCCCACCCTCCTCGTGGGCGACGTGCGCTGGCGCGAGATGGGGCGCGGGCCTGGCGCCAACGTAGCGCTTCCGCTCCTGCGCGGGCTGGCGCTGGCGCTCCCCATCGTCGGCATCTTCGCGATGCTGCTGGTGGCCGCCGACGCGGCGTTCGAGGGGATGCTGAACCGCGTCTTCCGCATCGACGGCATCGTGATCGGGTCGCACCTCTTCGTGGGCGGCGCGGTCGCGTGGGTGTCCGGCGGCGTGCTGCGCACCCTCGCGCTCTGCGACGAGCCGGAGGAGCTGGCCGAGCCCGCCGAGCCGCCTCCCTTTCTAGGCGTGGTGGAGGTGGGGACGGTGATGGCGCTGCTCAACGCGCTCTTCCTCTCCTTCGTGCTCGTGCAGCTCCCCTACCTCTTCGGCGCGGCGCCGGTGGCGATGAAGCACGCGGACTACGCGCGGCGCGGCTTCTTCGAGCTGGTGACGGTCGCCGGGCTGGTGCTCCCGCTCCTCCTGGGCCTGCACGCGGCCATGCGGCGCGGCGATCCCCGCCACGAGCGCGTCTTCCGCTGGCTCGCGGGGGTGCAGGTGGCGCTCCTCTTCGTCATCATGGCGTCCGCGCTTCATCGTATGCGGCTCTACCAGAACGCCTACGGCCTCACCGAGCTGCGGCTCTACACCACGGCGTTCATGTTCTGGCTGGCGGCCGTGTTCGCGTGGTTCTGCGCCACGGTGCTGCGCGGCCGGCGCGACCGCTTCGTGTTCGGCGCCCTGGTGATGGCGGCCGAGGCGCTGGTGCTCCTCCACGCAGCCGACCCGGATGCGCACATCGTGCGCACCAACGCCGCCCGCGCCGTGGCCGAGCGCCCCTTCGACGTGCGCTACGCCGCCGGCCTCAGCGCCGACGCCGTCCCCGCGCTCCTTGCCGCCCTCCCGCGCGCACCCGTGCCGGAGCGCTGCACCGCCGGAGCGCGCATCCTGCGCCGCTGGGGCCCCGACGCGGACTCCGACTGGCGCTCGTGGAGCGTCTCCCGCTCCCGTGCGCGCCGAGCCGTCCGCACAGCGAAGCTGGGCTGCTGAACGCAGAGAGGCACGGAGAACGACCCTGTTCTCCGTGCCTCTGTGTCTCCGTGTGAGCCCAGCTTTTTAGCCGCGGACCGCGCCCGTGGTGTGGGAGTTCTGGTACGGCTGGAACTCGCAGCCCGGACGGATGGGCACGTAGTACACGTCCGGCTCGTCCATCCCCACCTCGGCGAACAGCGGCACGCCGCGGAACTCGCCCATGCGGCGAAGCTGCTGCGCCGGGATCACGCGGGGGAGGCCGTACTTGGTGAAGCGCTGACCGCGGGTCTCCAGCGGCTCGTGGTTGATGAACCACACGGTGCCGGAAGCGTACGGAAGGGCGTCGGACGCGTGCGCCATGGCCACCGGCTGGCCACCGACGAGCGTGTCCGCGCGCTCGGGGTCGTACACGGCGTCCACCTGGGCCAGCTCGCCGCCCTGCACCACGCACATGCGGATGGGCGTAGTGGCGGCGCGCGACGCCACGGGGGGCGCGGGAAGCGGCGCGCTGTAGGGGCGCATCGCCATCGGCTGCGAGCGGACGGGACGGTACGAGACCCCCAGGCGCAGCAGGAAGATGTTGGCGGTGGAGTAGTCGTAATCCACCCCCACCGGCTGCCCCTCGAAGCGCGGATCGTCGGCGAAGAAGCCCAGGTCGCGCTCGGTGAACTTGTCCGTGTTCCAGAAGGTGATGTAGTCCTCCAGGCCCAGCTGGAACGCGAAGTTGCTGCGCCCGATGCGCGTGGTGGCGTCGGCGCCCAGGTTCAGCGCGAAGTGGTAGCTGTCGTCGAAGGCGGACTCGGAGCGGTGGTTGAGGAACACCACGGCTGGCGCCACCGTGATGAACGCCGAGGGGTGGAAGCGGCGGTCGTCGCGGATCGGGTCCGGGAGGCGCGCCGAGATCCCCAGCTTGGCGAAGCCCATGGACGGCGCGTCGGTGATGAAGCGCCCCTCGGGGAGCGAGTCGCCCGCCGTGCCGTAGGTGTAGATGTCCTGCTGGCCGCCGCTGTACGCCACGCCGCCCGTCAGCGAGAAGGGGCCGGCGACGCGCAGGTCGGCGTTGAGCCCCAGGGCGGGCGTCCCCTCGCGCTGCGTCTCCACCAGGACGTCCTGGCCGTTCTGCAGCCCGAACACGTAGAAGCTACCCGTGTTGTACGGGACGCGGGCGGCCACGAACGGGGTGAGGGAGAACCGCGACTGCGGGAGCTGCTGGGGATGTGGCTCGGGGGTGTACACGGGGCCGGTCTGGGCCTGAGCGCACACGGGGAGCGCGAGCAGCCCGGCGAGCGCGAGCACGCAGCGCTTCATGGGTGGATCTCCTGGACTCTGCAGGGGAACGGTACGGCGGCGGGGATGTGTCGGGATTACCGCGAAGATAAGCGTTCTCCGCCCGATCTGAAACAAGGGCGGCCCAAGTGTCTACCCCGCAATCAGGTAGCTCCGCTCGCCCGCGCCCCGTGTCCCCTCGTGCCGCCGCCCGACCCGGAAATCTTTTCCTCGCCCGGAACCCTGTTGCAGCTGATTTCGGATCAGCCTTGCTGCGACGCGACCCTCTCTGTGTCTCCGTGCCTCTGTGTGAGCCACGCTTTTCACCCGCGCAGCGCCGCGAGCGAAGCCCCGGTGACCACGAAAGGCGCGGCGGGGATGCGCTCGATGGCGAAGCGCGGGACGAGCTCGGCCGGCGTCGCGTGCTCGCCCGGCTGGGCGAGGCCGCAGGTGGAGGCGAGCCAGCCCACCAGCGCCTCGGGCGCCACCCCCTCGCGGCGCAGCTCGGTGAGGGAAACGGCACCGTGGCGCTTGGCCAGGCGCTCGCCGTCCGCCCCCAGCAGCAGGGGGACGTGGGCGAAGCGCGGCTCGGGGAGCCCCAGCGCGCGGAAGAGAAGGAGCTGGCGCGCGGTGGAGCCCAGCAGGTCGCCGCCGCGCACCACGTGGGTGATTCCCATGGCCGCGTCGTCCACCACCACGGCGAGCTGGTAGGCGGCAACGCCGTCCTTGCGCCTCACCACGAAGTCGCCCGTGTCCGCGGCCGGGCGGAAGCAGGCGCGCCCCTGCACCTCGTCGTCGAAGCACACCTCCTCGTCGTCCGCCAGCCGGAAGCGCAGGGCGGAGACGGAGACGGCCCACCGCGTGAGGGAGGGCGCGTCGGCGGGGATGGCGTGCTCGCGGCACATCCCGGCGTAGCGCGGACCCTCGTCGCCGGCGTGCGGTGCGCTGGCCGCCGCGGCGATGTCGCGCCGCGAGCAGCCGCACGCGAACAGGACGCCCCCGGCGGCCAGGCGGCGCAGCGCATCCTCGTACCGCTCCACGCGTTGCGACTGCACGTACGGCGCGTGCGGCCCGCCCACGTCCGGCCCCTCGTCCCAGTCCAGCCCCAGCCAGCGCAGCTCGTCCAGCTGCGCCTCCATGACGCCGGGCCTCACCCGCCCGAAGTCCAGGTCCTCCACGCGCATCACGAAGCTCCCCCCCGCCGCCCGCGCGTGGAGCCAGGCGAGGAGGGCCGTGCGCGCGTTCCCCACGTGCAGCGAGCCCGTGGGGCTGGGCGCGAATCGTCCGCGGTATACGGTCATAGGGGGATGATGTAGAGGCACAGAGACGAAGTCATCTCTGTGCCTCTGTGCCTCCGTGTGAGCCTGCTTTTAGAATCCGCCGAGCATCCTGTCCACCCGCGCCTCCAGCGACGGCTTGGTGGCGCCCGACAGCGCGCTCTCCAGCAGGTCCGCCAGCTCCTCGCCGAAGTCGTCGGGGAAGCGGCGCGTGAGGCGCACCAGCGGCGCGAAGGCCAGCATCACGGTGCGCGGCCCGTCCTCCGGCTCGGCGTCCTCGCCGCGCCAGGCCTCGGCGCCGCCGCCGGACTGCCAGGGCTCCAGCGCCTCGTCGCCCGCTTCCTCGTCTTCCTCGGTGGGCGCCACGCCCTCGGGAAGCTGCTCCACGGGGATGGAGATGCCGACCATGGCGTGGATCTCGGCGCCGTCCTCCGGCTCTTCGGCGAGGAGGCCGAGCTGCACCGGCGTCTGGAGCGCTTCCTCCAGGATGGTGAGCGTCTCCGGCGGCAGGAGCGCGCGGAACGAGGGCTTGTCGTTGCCGTCCGCGTAGAACGCGACGGGGATCAGCTCGGCCTCTTCGGGAAGCAGCCCCTCGTGGTCCACTTCCCGGAGCTCGAGCGCGACCGGATCGTCTCGAAGGTATACGTGCATGATTCCGGACTTCGGTTGAAAGCGCGGGGCGCACGACCCTCGCGCCTCGGCCCCTTGGTACACCGGACCGGGCGGGGGTTCCCGGAGGCGTCTCCCGCGGGCGGCGGCAGGCGATTTGCCGGGCTGGGCGCGCCGCGTAAGATTGGACGGAAGTGCGTGAGTGCGTGGAGTGCGTGAGTGCGTCAGTAACCGCAACCGCGCGCCGCCGTTCCGCACTCACGCACGAACGCACTCACGCACTGAGGTCCTCCTTGCCCCTCCCCGTCGTCCAGAACGATCCGCGCGCGTCGAAGCTCGAGCGCGCGCTGAAGGAAAAAGTCCGCGGCGAGGTAAGGTTCGACGCCAAGTCGCGCCTCCTCTACAGCACCGACGCGTCGCTCTACCAGATCCTTCCCGTGGGCGTGGTGGTGCCGCGCGAGGCCGCCGACGTGGAGGCCACGGTGAAGCTGGCCGCCGAGGCCGGGGTCGCCATCCTGCCGCGCGGCGGGGGTACGGCGCTCGCCGGCCAGACGGTGGGGAACGCGCTGGTGATGGACTTCACCAAGTACATGAACCGGGTGATCGAGATCGACCCGGACCGCCGCCTCGCGCGGGTGCAGCCAGGGCTGCGGCTGGACCGCCTCAACCGCGCCGCCGCGCCGTACGGCCTCCACTTCGGGCCAGACCCGGCCACCATCCGCCAGTGCGCGCTGGGCGGGATGATCGGCAACAACTCGTGCGGGGCGCGCTCCCTGGTGTACGGCAAGACGGGCGACCACGTGCACTCGCTGGAGTGCGTGATGGCCGACGGGAGCTGCGCCCACTTCGGCGCCGTCGCGCGCGAGGAGGTGGCGCGGATGCCGGGGCTGGAGGGGGAGATCGCGCGCGCAGTGCTCGGCGTGCTGGAGCCGGAGCGGGAGCGCATCCTGGCCCGCTATCCCAGGATCCCGCGCCGCGTCTCCGGCTACAACTTCGACGCGATGCTGGAGGGCGACACGCTCAACCTCGCCCGCCTCATCGTGGGCTCCGAGGGGACGCTGGCGACCGTCGTGGAGGCCGAGCTCGGGCTCGTCCCGGTGCCGCCGGCGCGGTCGCTCGTCCTCCTCTCCTTCCGCGAGCGCTTCACGTCGATGGACGCCGTCCCCGCGATCCTGCGGGAGCCGTCACTCTCGGCGCTGGAGATCGTGGACAGCCGGGTGCTGCAGGGAGCGAGGTCGCTGCTGGACTTCCGCGAGACGGCGGCGATGGCGGCGCCGGACGCGCTGGGGGTGCTCTTCTGCGAGTTCAGCGGCACCACGGCGGAGGAGGTGGCGGGGCTGGCCCACGACTTCGCGGCGCGGGCGAAGGGGCTCCCCGGCGCGCCGCAGGCCAACGCGTACCTCAGCGGGCGCGAGCAGGCGGCGGCGTGGGCGCTGAGGCAGGCGGCCACGGGGCTCCTCTACCTCACCACCCCCAACAAGAACATCAAGCCGCAGGAGTTCGTGGAGGACACCGGCGTCCCCCCCGAGCGGCTGGGCGAGTACACGCGCCGCTTCGAGGAAGTGGTGCAGCGCCACGGCACCACCACGGGCTACTTCGGGCACGCGGGGCAGGGGTGCCTCCACATCCGCGTGGACCTGGACCTCAAGCGCGGCGAAGACATCGTCCGCATGCAGGGGATCGCGCGCGACATCGCCGAGCTGGTGGTGGAGTTCGGCGGCTCCCTGTCGGGCGAGCACGGCGACGGGCTGGCGAGGTCCGAGTTCCTCCCCCTGATGTTCGGGCCGGAGATCATCCGGCTTCACCAGGAGGTCAAGCAGGTGTTCGATCCGCACGGGCGGATGAACCCCGGCGGCAAGATCGTTCCGCCCTACCAGCGCATGTCCGACAACCTGCGCTTCGACGCCGTGGCGAACGCGGGCGCGCCGGAGACGTGGTTCGACTACTCGGCCGACGGCGGGTGGGACGTGGCGGTGGAGAAGTGCAATGGGATGGGCGTGTGCCGCAAGCTGGACACGGGCACCATGTGCCCCTCGCACATGGTGACGCTGGAGGAGCAGCACGCCACCCGCGGGCGCGCCAACGCCCTGCGCGAGGCCATGCGCGGCAACCTGCCGGGGATGAAGAGCGAAGCCGTGATGGAGGCGCTCGACCTGTGCCTGGGTTGCAAGGCGTGCAAGACCGAGTGCCCCGTGGGGGTGGACATGGCGCGCTACAAGGTGGAGTACCTGGCGCAGCACTACCGCGAGACGGGCACGCCGCGCGACGCCCTCTTCTTCGGCCGCATCCGCGACTTCGCGCGCGCGGGGAGCCTGGCGCCGGGGCTCGCCAACCTGGGGAGCCGCGTGTTCGGCGGCGCCATCAAGGGCGTGGGGAGGATGGACCCGCGGCGCGAGCTCCCGCCGCTGGCGCGCGAGCCCTTCCGCCGCGCCTGGAAGCCGAAGCCGTCCGCCGGCCGCCCCACCGTGATCCTGCTGGACGACACCTTCCACAACTTCTTCCAGCCCGGTCCGCTCCACGCCACGGCCGAGGTGCTGGAGCGCGCCGGCTTCGCCGTGAAGCTGCCGAAGAAGTCCGTCTGCTGCGGCCGTGCCGCCATCTCCAACGGCCTCCTGGACCACGGCCGCGATCTGCAGACGGAGCTGCTGGAGACCCTCCTCCCCGAGGTGGAGGCGGGCGCGTGGGTGGTGGGCGTGGAGCCGAGCTGCATCCTCACCCTGCGCGACGAGCTCCCCGACCTGGTGCGCGACCCGCGCGCCAAGCGGCTGGCCAGCGCTTCGGTGATGCTGGAGGAGTTCCTGGCCGCCCTCCCCGACTGGCGCCCGGGGCGCCTGGAGCGGCGCGCCGTCGTCCACGGCCACTGCCACCAGAAGGCGATCGTGGGGATGGGCCCCACCAACGAGGTGCTGGGCCGCGTGGAGGGCCTGGAGTTCTCCGTGCTCGACTCCGGCTGCTGCGGCATGGCCGGCTCGTTCGGCTACGAGAGAGGCCACTACGAGGTCTCCAAGGCCTGCGGCGAGCGCGTCCTCTTCCCCGCCGTCCGCTCCGCCGCCGACGACGACCTGGTGGTGGCCCCCGGCTTCAGCTGCCGCCACCAGATCGCCGACTTCTGCGAGGGCCGCCCCACCCTCCACACCGCCGAGCTGCTGGCGATGGCGAAGTGACTGTTGTGGGCGTGGACGGAAAGACGCTAATTTCCGGTGAACCCTTACGCGGAGTCCCCATGCGCGCCTATGACGAGATGGTCGACTTCATCGCCGCGGGCCCGAGCTCCCGGAACGTGGTCATGTTCCGCCCGTCGGAGGAGGCCCGCTCGCGCGTGGCCGACCTGATCCGGCGCGAGAAGGCCGAGGGCCTCTCCACCGAGGAGACGTCCGAGCTGGAGCATTACCAGCAGCTCGAGCACCTGATGCGCCTGGCGAAGGCCCGGGCCACGCGCTACCTCGCGGGTGAGTAGCACCTACATCCCGGCGGAGCTGCGCCGCCTGGTCGTCGAGCGCGCCGAATCCACCTGCGAGTACTGCCTGATCGCCGAAGTTGACACCTTCTTCGGCTGCGAGGTGGATCACATCATAAGCGAGAAGCACGGGGGTGCGACGGAGGAGGGCAACCTCGGCCTGGCTTGCCTGGTCTGTAACCGAAAGAAAGGCAGCGACGTCGGCTCGATGGTGCCGGGGAGCGGACGGTTCGTCCGGTTCTTCAATCCCCGCTCGGACCACTGGGCAGACCATTTCTCCTTCAACGAGGACGCCTTCGCGATCACGCCGAGCGGGGATGTAGGGGTTGTCACCGAGCAGATCCTCCGGTTCAACGACCCCGAACGGATACTGGAGCGCAAGGCGCTGTACGAGGTGGGCCGCTACCCCCGCCGCCCGGCGCCGCATGTTCAGGTAAGACACAGAGGCACAGAGACGACTTCGTCTCTGTGCCTCTGTGTCTCTGTGTGAGGCTATCGGTGCCGTTCGAAGCGGATCACCTCAGGTGAGCTCGGATCGTCGGCTGGTCCGAAGCCGAGCTTGTGCAGGACGCCGATTGAGGCGTCGAGGTGCGGGAGGGTCTCCGCGACGACGCGCGTGACGGCGGGCTCGGCGAAGGCGTAGGCGGTGAGGCCGAGGGCGGCCTCGGTGGCGTAGCCCCGGCGCTGGAAGGATTCCACGACCGAGTAG
>DASVSA010000047.1:0-3676 GCA_036388335.1 Longimicrobium sp.
GATCCCCTGCGGCACCTGGAAGTGGCGGCGGCGGAGGTGCGGGTTCATCCCGTCGCCCTGCGCGCCGTCGGAGCCCATGGGCTGGCGCGACATGCTCTCCACGCCGCCGCCCACCACCAGCTCCTGCGCGCCGCTCATCACCCCCATGGCGGCGAAGTTGACGGCCTGCAACCCCGAGCCGCAGAAGCGGTTGAGCGACACGCCGCCCACGTGCACCGGCCAGTCCGCCGAGAGCACCGCGTTGCGCGCGATGTTGGCTCCCTGCTCGCCGGCCTGGCTCACGCACCCCGCCACCACGTCGTCCACGTCCGCCACGCGGATGCCGGTGCGCTCCGCCAGCTTCGCGAGCGTCTGCGCCAGCAGCTCCTGCGGATGGATCTCGGTGAGCGAGCCCTTCCCCCGCTTGCCGCGCCCGCGGGGGGTGCGCACCGCGTCGATGATGTATCCCTGGGACATGGTCGGATCTCCTTGGACGGTTTCAAACAACGGGGGCTCACACAGAGACACAGAGACGCAGAGGACTCATACTGCCGCCAGTGGCGGCCGCGCGGCCCGAGTGGCGCCGCGGTTCATAATATGGACGGCCTCGCCCAGCGAATGCTTGAACGATTCGAGCACTCCTTCGCTGAGCGTGGGATGTGGGTGGATGGTGAGCGCCAGGTCCTCGGGCGCGGCCTGCATCTCGATGGCGAGCGCGGCCTCGGCGATCAGCTCGCTCGCCTCGGGCCCCACGATTCCCACGCCGAGCACGCGGTCGCGCTCCGAGACGACCTTTACGAAGCCGTCCGTCTCGCCCAGCGAAAGCGCGCGGCCGGACGCGGCCAGGGGGAAGCGGCCTACCTTCACCTCGTGGCCAGCGCGGCGCGCCTCCGCTTCGGTGAGGCCCACCGTGGCGATCTCCGGGTCGGTGAAGATGGCGGCGGGCATGGCCAGCCAGTCGCGCCCCACGTTGCGCCCGTGGATGACCTCCGCGGCGATCTCGCCCTCGCGGAACGCCTTGTGGGCCAGGTAGGGCCCGCCCGTCACGTCGCCCACCGCGTACACGCCGGGGATGCTGGTGCGGGTGGAGCGGTCGGTTGCGATGTGGCCGCGCTCGTCCAGCCGCACGCCGGCCTCCTCCAGCCCCAGCCCCGCCGTGTTGGGGCGGAACCCGACGGCCACCAGCACGCGCTCGGCCTCCACGACCTCGGTGCCGCCGGCGTGCTCCACCGACACGCGCACGCCCTCGCCACCCGGCTCCCACCCCGTGGCGCGCGCGGGCGCCAAAAGAACTCCGCCGCGCTTCCTGAAGCGCCGCGCCACCACCGCCGCCAGGTCCGGGTCCACGCCGGGGAGGATGCCCTCCGTCACCTCGACGACGGTGACGCGCGTGCCGAGACGCTGGTACATCATCCCCAGCTCCATCCCGATCACGCCGCCGCCCACGATCACCAGGGAGCGCGGCACGGCGGGGAGGCTCACCGCTTCCTTCGCGGTGATGACGAGCTCGCCGTCCGGCTCGAAGCCGGGGATGGAGAGCACCCGCGCCCCCGTGGCCAGCACGATCGCCTCGCGGGCCGTGTACCGGCTCACGACGCCATCCGCCGCCGTCACCTCCACGGTGCTGGCGTCAAGGAGGCGCGCGTCGCCGGCCACCGTGTCGCCGCCGTTGGCGCGGATCAGCGTGCCGATGCTGCCGGTGAGCCGCTCCACGATCCCCGCCTTCCAGCGTTGCATCGCGGCGAAGTCGATGGTCGGCTCGCCCGCCGTGATCCCCATGGCCCCCGCGTGGCGGATGCGCTCCACCGTGGCCGCCGCGGTGATCAGCGCCTTGGAGGGGATGCATCCCCAGTTGAGGCAGACTCCACCCAGCGACTCGCGCTCCACGCACAGCGTGCGCTTGCCGAGCTGCGCCAGGCGGATGGCCGCGGTGTACCCGCCCGGCCCGCCTCCCACCACGATCGCGTCGTAGCTCTCCGTCATCGTACCGCCCTCCGTGTTGTTTGCGACCGATCGGTCGCATGAGGGGCAAAAAAAGGGAGCGACCCGCCGTTCAGGCGCGGACGCTCCCTTCGAGGTGACGCCGTACGTGCTCCACGGCGTACGTCATGTGCTCCGGCTGTCCGTAGAAGCGCGCCAGCGCCAGCGCGCCCTCCAGCGTGGATACCATCACCGTCGCCAGCGCCTCCGGATCGGTGCCGGGCCGGATCTCGCCGCGCTCCATCCCCCGCTCGGTGATGCGGCGGAGGAGGCCGCGCAGCCCGTCCATGGCGTCGCGCGCGCGGTCGCGGAGGGCCGGATTGGCGTCGTCGCTCTCGATGATGGCGTTCATCACCGGGCACCCCCCGGGCACCGGGGGATTCTCCGGGATGTCCGCGAAGACGCCCACGATGGCGTGAAGGCGATCCACCGCGTGCGTCTTCCCCCGCAGCGCCGCCGTGTACCGGTCGGAGACGCAGGAGATGGCGTGGTCGAACGCCTCCAGCGCGAGCGCCTCCTTGCTCTCGAAGTGGCGGTAGATGCCGCCCTTCTGCAGCCCGGTCGCGGCCATCAGGTCGGCCATCGACGCGCCGGCGAACCCGCGCTCGTTGAACACGCCGGCCGCCGTCGCCACGATCCGCTCGCGCGTCACCTCGCCACGTCCCATTGCGCTCCCATGTAAGAGACCGATCGGTCCCAATGATAGTTCCGGGGGACGGTCAGGTCAAGACTGGGCTCACACAGAGACACAGAGGCACGGAGATTACTTCGGCTCGGGCTTCCGGCGCCTGCGGAAGCGGCGGAAGAGCTTGGCGAGGACGAACAGGATCAGGGCGAGGGGGACGAGGAAACCCAGCGACGCGATGAGGCCGGCGGTGAAGCCGACGAAGTTGCGCCACATGTCGCGGAACGCGTCGGCGATGGGGCTGGAGCCCGGGTAGGTGCCGACGACGGGCGCGGGCTCGTGGAGGGTGACCGTCAGGGTGCTGACCGCCACGCGCGAGCGGAGGTAGCGCAGGCGGCCCTCCTGGGTGTCGATCTCCTGGCGCACGCGCGCGAGCTCGCGCTCCACGGCCAGAACGTCCTCCAGCCGGCCGGTGCGGTTGGCGAGGAGGGCCAGGAGGCGCTCCTCCAGGCGGCGCGCGTTGGCGGTGCGCGCGGCGAGGTCCACGTACTCCTCGCCCACGTCCTGCGCGTGCGTCTGCACGCTCTCCACCCGGCCGACGGGGCGAAGGCCGCTCACCGCCTGCTCGAAGCGCGGGGCGGGGATCTTGAGCTCGACGGTGGCGGAGCGCCGCTCCCTGTCGCCCGTGCTCAGCGAGGTGTTCCCCACGTAGCCGCCGAGCTGAACCGCCAGCCGCTGTACCCGCGCCACCGCCGCCTCCACGGAGTCCACCTCCACCGTGGCCGTGCCATTGCGGATCACCATGCTGGGCGCGATGCTGGCCTGCACGCCCGCCGCCGTGGGCTCCCGGCCGATCTTGAGCGCGGTCTGCTGGCCGCGCGCCACGGAGGTGGGCGGGGCCGCGAGCGCGCTGTAATCGGCCGACTCCTGGCGCATGGACGTTCCTCCGCCATTGCTGCACGCGGCCAGGGCGAGCAGCAGCGCGACCCGGAGGCGGCCCGTGCGGATGAAGAGCGGTGAAGTCAAGTGAGTTCCGGGCAAGGGTTTCGGGGGATGCACGAACGCTGGCGGGGTGCCCGCCGGCCGCATGTG
>DASVSA010000048.1:0-3540 GCA_036388335.1 Longimicrobium sp.
CACGTCAATCGTGCAGACGTACGTCGCGAGCACGGGCCCGTTCTTCGTTTCCCCGTCGCCCGCGCCGCCCTTGATGGGCTGGCCCACGCCGAAGCGGCTCACGTCGCGCCCGGCCGCGAAGGCCTGGATCATGGCCGCGTCCACGCCGGTGATGCGGCCGTCGCCGTTGGCGTCGCCGTTGGGGAGCAGCGTGGTGCCCGGCTGGGCCGGACGGCCCGCCACGTGGTCGCGCACCGCCTGCGCGTCGGCCGCGGTTACGCGACCGTCCCCGTTCACGTCGCCACGGAGCGTGGCCGCCGAGGCCGCCTGCTGCGCGTGTGCCGAGATGGGGACGAGGGTGAGCAGGGCGAGGCCCAGGAGCCGGTGGAGCGCGAGGTTACTCATGTTTATACCAGGCGGGGACAGAGAAGCGTTAGGAGGCGGGGGTGCGACGAAGCGGCCCGGCCACCCCTCGTGGGGCGCCGGGCCGATTCATTCGCTAGCGTGAGGTCACGCTCACCGCGGGGGCGCCTGCGTATACCAGCGGGGTCATGTCGGAGAAGTCGTCAGCGGCGGACACCTCCTCGAACGACACGGCGAAGCTCTTGGAGCTCACCGGCCCGCGACGCGCGAAGTGGAGCGTCACGAGCGGCACCTCGCCCACGCCCTCCACCGCGGAGGCCACGAAGCGTACCTTCCCCACGGTCTCGTCGTTCACAACGCCCTCGGTGCCCGCCGGGAGCGACCAGCGCTCGAGCGTGAGCACCGCGGGATCGTAGCTCAGCTCGCCCTGGTAGCTCCCCAGGCGCACGCCCGCGGGCTTGCGCAGGAGCGACAGCTTGACCTCGGACGACGAAGCGGGGCCGCTCACCGCGATCTGCGGGTAGAGGCCGTCGGCGGCGCCGCGCGGGATGCCGGCGACCGAATCGGCCTGGTCGCTGCAGGCGCCGAGCGCGAGCACGGAGGCCGCCACGATCATGCGGGCTGCGCGCGGAGTCGAGTTCAGGAGAGAAGCAAACATCGGTGTACCCTGGGACTGGGGCGGCGAGGTTGGTCCCTCGCTACGCGAGGGGGGGATAAAAGCTGCGGGGCAGGGAGACTGCGGAAGCCCACGAGGCTCGTGCAACGTCGTTTCGGCGGCTCACCCGCTGCCGTCCACCGGAGGTCCAGCAAGCTTCCCGGCGGAAACGGATGGTTCCCGAGATGATACTCGTCGGGACAGGCGGCGTGTTCTCTTGCGGGGAGGCCGGTGATTCGGACGCGATTGGGAAGTGTTGTACGGCCGCAACAGTATGCGCGCGGCGGACGTAGGCGCTCTAGTGTAGTGCCCGGGAGCCGTTCGCGCAACTGCTACAATGCGCTTTTCTGCAACAAGGTGAGTAGCAGCAATTACGTTAGACCGCGATTTTGGGAGCGCAAGAAAGGGCGTGTAGCGCGAAGCGCTGGGAGCGAAACCGAGCCTGTGGCGTGGTGAGAAAATCGCTGGTTCGCCGATCGTACCACCGGGTCGTTGCAGGGGTGCGATGTATCGCGCCCGTGCCATGAACGGCCGCCGTTCCTCGCCACAGGCGCAGAGTGTGTCACCGGGCCGAACACGGGCGCGATGAATCGACGATGAATCGCGCCCCTACAGGTCTCCCGGATTGCGCGAGCCGCCCTCCGACGCGCGGATGGTACATCCTTCGCTCCGCGCCAGAGTGGCGGAGGCGCGGCGGGAATACGTCCGGCGTTTTGCTCAGGACGACAAGCGCGTCTCAGCGCACGCTGAAGGGAATGACGAGCTCCGTCCGCTCCCAGCCGACGCGCACCACGCCGGCGGCGGGGCCGGCGGGCTCCATCCGCACGGTGAGCTGTTCCAGAGGCGCGGCTAGGGGGGCGGTGGATACCGGGATGCGCGCGATGTCCTGCGCGGGGTCGTAGTCGCGCCCCGAGCCGCCCAGGCGGCGGTTGAAGATCAGCGTCCACCCGGCGGGGCTGGGGAGGGCGTAGAGGGCGTAGGCGCCCGGCGGCACGCGCACTCCGCCCACCTGCAGCTCGCGGTCGGTGCGCAGGTGGGTGGGGGTGTTGGCGCCCATCCGCCACACCTGGCCCCAGGGCACCAGCACCCCGCCCACCGCCGTGCGCCCGCGCAGCGAGGGCCGCCCGTACGCCACCGACAACGTGGCTCCGCCCACGCGCAGCGTCACCGAGTCGCGCGGGGAGAGGACTCCCAGCCCCCGCCCCGCCCGGTCGCGCGCCGCGAACTCGGCCGCGAGCGCCGCCACGTCCACCGAGCCCACCCGCTCGCCCGTGGTCTTGGCGGTGCTGCGCGTGCCGTCCCAGCGCAGGATGCGGCCTCCGCGGTCCACCGTCGCGCGCATCTCGCCGTCAATGGAGCGCAGGACGACGCTTTCCGCCTCGGGCCGCACCTCCACGGCCACCACGGAGTCCTGCGCGAGCGGGAAGAAGTAGAACCGGGCCGGCCCGCCACGGCCGCTGAGGAGCGCGTGGCGGATCGCCTGCTCGCGCAGCGCGAGCGAGTGGCGCAGCTCCGGGATCGCCGTGCCGGGGGTGGCCACGCGCGAGGTGTCCGCGCGTCCGCCGCGGGTCTCCACCTCCACGATCGTGCCGCCAGCCATCTCCTCGGTGAAGGTGTAGGGGGCCAGCGGCTGCGCCGCGCCGATGGTCTGCAGCTCCACGCGCATGCGGCGCACGGAACCGTCACGGTTGAGATCCGCCTGGTAGCGGCGGGTGGCGGTGGCGTTGTCGCGCACCACCAGCTCGCCCTCCAGCCGGTCGCCCGTGCGCGTGTAGCGCTCCACCGCGATGGTGTCCGGCCCCAGGCGCACCACGAACGCGCCGGACTCGGCGGCGGGCACCGGCGCGCCGGGGGCGCACGCGCCGGCGAGAACGGCGAGGCTCACACGGAGGCACAGAGACACGGAGGAGCGGCTCACGGGTTCTTCCGCAGCGCGCGCCCCACGCGCTCGCCCGCGTCGCGCAGCCGGTCCTCGTCCGCGATCAGGGCGAAGCGCACGTGCCCCTCGCCCTCGGCGCCGAAGCCGAGGCCGGGCGAGACCACCACGCCGGCCTCGCGGAGCAGGAAGCGGGCGAACTCGATGGACCCCAACTCCACGAAGCGCTCCGGAATCGCCGCCCACACGAACATGGTGGCCCGCGGAGCCGGGATCTCCCAGCCGGAGCGGTTGAGCGCGCCCACCAGCGCCTCGGCGCGGCGACGGTAGGTCTCGCGCGTCTCCGCGACGCACTCCTGGTCCGCGCGCAGGGCGTGCGCGGCGGCGATCTGGATCGGCTGGAAGATGCCGTAGTCCAGGTAGCTCTTGATCTTGGTGAGCGCGCCCACCAAGGCCGGGTTCCCCACGCAGAAGCCCACGCGCCATCCCGCCATCCCATACGACTTGGACATCGAAAAGAACTCCACCGCGATGTCCTTTGCGCCCGGGACCTGCAGGATGCTGGGGGGCTCGCCGGTGAAGGAGAAGTCCGCGTACGCGAAGTCGTGGATCAGCAGCAGCTGCTCGCGCCGGCACACCTCCACCGCCCGCTCCATGAACGCCAGGT
>DASVSA010000049.1:0-7222 GCA_036388335.1 Longimicrobium sp.
CCGTGGCCGTGGCGGAGATCGACCCCGACGTGGCCCGCACGCTGTTGGGGAACGAGCCCACGGTGTTCCCCGCCGTGAAGAGCCCCGTCGCCGCGTCGATGGTGCCCGGCGGGTTGGTGGTGGACCACACGGGCGTGACGGGGATCACGTTGCCGCCCGCGTCCCTGCCCACCGCCGTGAACTGCTGCTGAGTGCCCGCGGCCAGCGTCTCCGGGTTGGGCGTGATCACGAGGGTCGCCAGCCCGCCGGGGGTCACGATGACCGTCGCCGTCGCGGAGATCGCGCCCGCGGTGGCGGTGACGCTGTTGCCGAACGTGCCGACGGTGTTCCCCGCCGTGAAGAGCCCGGTGGAGGCGTTGATGGTGCCGGGCGGATTGGTGGCGGACCAGACGGGCATCACCGCGACCAGGTTGCCGCCGGCGTCCCTGCCCTCGGCCGTGAACTGCTGCTGCGCGCCGATGGCCAGCGTGGCCGGGTTCGGCGCGATGGTGAGGGTCGCCAGCGGGCCCGCGGTCACGTTGACCGTCGCCGCGCCGGAGATCGACCCGGAGGTGGCCCGCACCGCGTTGGGGAACGAGCCTACCGTGTTCCCCGCCGTGAAGAGGCCGGTGGCGCTGATGGTGCCCGGCGGGTTGGTGGCGGACCAGACGGGCGTGATGGCGACCACGTTGCCGCCCGCGTCCCTGCCCACCGCCGTGAACTGCTGCTGCGCCCCGATGGCCAGCGTGGCCGGGTTTGGAGTCACCGTGATGGTAGCCAGCGGGCCGGCGGTCACGGTGATGGTGGCGATGCGCGTGAGACCGCCGCAGGAGACCGTGACGGTGCTGGTGCCCGGTGTGGCGCCCGCGGTGAACAGCCCCTCGTCGCTGACGGTTCCCCCGCCGGCCACGGTCCACGTCTCCCCTTCGATGCGCGTCTCGTCGAAGCCCTCGCGCGTGCCGCTCGCCTCCAGCTTCACCGTCCCGTTCACCGCCACCGTCGCCGTGGCGGGCGACACGGTGAGCGTCGCCAGGTTCTGCGTGCCGGTCGCGTCGCCGCACGCCGCCGCCGCCAGCCCGGCCAGCGCGATCGCCCACAGCGCGATGCGCCGCGGTGCGCGCTCCGCCGCCCTGCGGCCCTTCGTGAATGTCGTCATGGAATCCCTCTGACCTGATGCGAGTGACCGCGGCTGCGCGCGGACGCGCGCATGGTTCGCGGTAGATCCTTCACGTCCGCGGGCAGCGGGGGGCGCCGGTGGGCGCCCCCCGGGTCCTGCGTCCCTGTCTTCCGCGATGGTCACTCGCCGCGAACGGCGCCGGACTTCACCTCGGTCTGGTATGGCTGGAACTCGCACCCGGGGCGGACCGCGACGTAGACCACTTCCGGCCGCGTCGTCCCCGCCTCGGCGAACACCGGCACGCCCTGGTGCTCGCCCACGCGCGTCACCTCGCTCACCCCCAGCACGCGCGCGAGCCCGAACTTCACGTAGCGGCGCCGGTCCAGCATGATCGGCTCGCCCTGGATGTACCAGGCCGCGTTCGCCGCGTAGCCCGGCGCCGTGGCCGGGTAGGCCTGGGCGAACGGCCGGCCCGCGGCCGTCGTGTCACCCGTGGTGGAGGCGTACTGTGCCTGCACGTTCGTGGGCACGCCGTTCTCGATCACGCACACCTGGATGGTCGTCGGCGCCATCGGCTCCGTCGCAACCGGCGGAACCGGCAGCGGAGCCGCCTCGAAGGGCGGGGGTGGCGGCGCAAGGGGGAGCGCAGCCGCGCGGCCGCCCAGCAGCAGGCTCAGGCCGGCGCGGGCGTGAAGGTTCAGGTTGGCATCCGGCTCGTGGCCCGGCATGTAGTCGGCCACGCCGTCCACGCGCAGGGCCAGGGGGCCCGCGATGAGGAAGCGAAGGCCGGCCAGGCCGCTGGCGCCCCAGCTGGTGATGGAGCTGTCCGCATCGGCGTCGTTCCCGCCCGCGAACGCGTAGTTCGTGCGCACCCCGCCGCCGCCGACCACGAGCTGCATCATGCGGCTGATGGGGACGTTGTAGTTGAGGCGAAGCGCCAGCCCCGAGGCGTTGACCTCGGTCGGCTGCGCGCCGGTGCAGCAGAACGTCTCGTCCGGGTCCCGGTCCTGCGGCGAATACCAGCCGTCCGCCTCCAGCTGGAAGCTCCGGGTCAGAAAGAACCCGAGCCGTCCACCGTAGCCGAACCCGTCCTCGGGCACCACGTTCGGGCGCCCCGCGTTCTCATCGAACATCGTCCATTGCCCGAACGCGCCGATCTCGACCGTTCCGGCGCGCGGCGACTGCGCCGCCGCGGGCCCGCCGAGGAACAATCCCGTCGCCGCCGTGACGAAGCAGACGGCCAGACTTCTTTTCACCATGCCTGTTCCTCTTCGAATGTGGAACTTCCTTGCCCCGCGTCCATCGATCGCCCTGCCGCGCCTCGCGCGAGCGAGAGCCCGGACCATCGCCTGTTCCGCCGCCACTCCATCGGTGTGACCCATAAGGAGCGAAGCCCGGGGCGAACCGGGATCTCCCGCGCGCCCGATCGCCGTCCGGGCGGAGCCCGGGCCAGCCTCACAGGCCAGGTATTGTCCATTTGGTAAGAACGAGCATACCGCGAATTTACCAAATGGTCAATGGGGTCACCGGGCGTCGTGGCGGCAACCGTGTCACAGAAAGGGGCGGGCCCGCCCGTGCGTACCCAGCCGGGGAGCCCCGCCGCGCACCCCGCGCGAGCTCGCGGTCCCTGAGCCGCACCCGGTTTTCCTAGATGGGGCACGGCAAGGGCCCTGCATCGTAAACCGATGCAGGGCCCTGACGTGTATCCAGCGAGTGCGGGTTCGCGGGCCGGAAGCGCCCCGCGCCACTTACCGTGTCGCGCGGGCCAGGTCGCGCACCGCCGCCGCCATCGCGACGACCCGCGCCCTGTCCGCCGCGCCGCGCCCGTCGCTGTCCAGCTGCACGGCCAGCGCGTTGAGCTGCGTACGCCGCGCGGCGGGTGCCGCGCGCTCGGCCCGGGTGAGCGCCGCGTCGATGGCGGTGGTGCGCGCCCGGGGCAGCCCGCGGTTGCGCACCAGCTGGTCCAGGTACGAGCGGACCACCGGGAACGCGGCCGGCCAGGTAATGCGCGGCTGCGCCTGCGGGTTGTACTCCTCCATCCGCGCCAGCTTCGCCGCCTCGATCTCGTTGCGCGACAGGTGCTCGCTCGGCTGCAGCTCCAGCACGTCCAGCCCGCGCGACAGCTCCGACGAGTAGATGTAGCCGTTCCAGTAGTACGCGCCCCACGAGCCGCCCATCACCAGAGTCTCGGCGTTCACCGGGCCGCGGTCGAAGAACGCGATCTCCACCGGACGCAGCGGGTCCGTGAAGTCGAAGATGTCCACCCCGCCCTGGTACCACCCCTGCACCATGATGTCGCGCCCCGGCACCGGCACCAGCCCGCCGTTGTGCGACACGCAGTTCTCCGTGTTCGTCTGCGCCGCCGGCATCTTGAAGTAGCCGTGCTGAGTCATCTTGCCGTTGGCGATGGTCAGCACCGTGTTGCCGCCCAGGCGGAACGGGTCGGTGGCGCGGCAACGCGGGGCCGTGCCGCCGCCCCACTCGTCGGTGAACACCACGCGCCGCGCGTCGTTGCTGAACACCGCCGTGTGCCACAGCGAGAAGTTGAGGTCCGACCTGGCGTCCAGCACCACCGGCTTCTCCGGGTTCCTCGCGTCCAGCAGGATGCCGAAGCTGCCGCACGAGCCGGCCACCAGGTGATACGCCGGATACGACGTCAGGTCGTGGCACCCCGTGGGCCCGGTGGCGCCGCGGCCGGTGGAGGTGTCGCTCACGGCCACGCCGCCCCGGCCTGGCGGGCGCGGCAGGTCCTGGAAGATGCGCGCGTAGCCCACCACCGCCGCCTGCTGCGGGTTCGTCAGCGGCACGCGGATGATGTCCACCCGGTAGTCGGCCGTGTTCGGGTTCTCGGCCACCGTGCCCGTGGAGCACGCCAGCTCCGGCACCTCGTCCGCCTCGCGCACGTTCGCCGACCCGCCGACGTAGATGTAGATCACCTCGCGGTCGGTGGGGTGCGGCACGATGGTGTGGGTATGCGAGCCGCGGCACGTCTGCACGTTCTTGATCAGCTTCGGCGCGCGCGGATCGCTCACGTCGAAGATGCGCACCCCGCGCATCCGCTCGCTGCCGTTCTGCACCCCCTGCATCCCGCAATCCGTCCGCGACCGCGGCGACTCCGCCGAGATGAAGAGCAGGTTGCCGTAGATGGACGGGTCGGCCTGGTCGGTGGCGCACACCACCGTGCTCAGCTCCACCGGCCGCGCCGGGTTGCGCACGTCCCAGATGCTGAAGCCGCTGAAGTTGCCCTGGTAGACGGTGTTCCCGCGGAAGGCGAGGTCCGAGTTGATGTACGACAGCCCGCGCGCCGAGTCCAGCCCCGCCGGCTTGGGCGTGTAGGAGACGAGCCGCAGCCCCCGCGCCGCGACTCCCGCGGTGTTGCGGGTGCCCGGCGCCAGGTTCACGCGCGGGTCGTTGGTGGTGGCGATGGTGTCCCGCTGCTGCGCGGCCACGCCGGCGGGCGCGAGCGCGGCGGCGAGCTGCACGGCCGTGGCCAGGGCCAGGGCTGCGACTGCCCGGTGGGTGCGATCTCTCATCGTTGCAGGCTCTCTCGGTGGGTGGCAGGCGTCCGGCGCCCCGTGCCCGGCTGCCCTCCTCGGCAGCGCTCGGTACGGACGTCCGGCGGTCGCGGGGGTCAATCCTGTAGCGTGTGAAGCAGCCTCTCCATCACGGCGATCTCGTCGCGCTGGTCCGCGTCCACGTCGGTGACGAAGCGGAAGAGGTCCGGGTCCTGGCCCGCGCCCGGCGTCCTGAACAGCTCCCTCACCATCTGCAGCGCGCCCTGGTGGTGCCGGGTCATGAAGGTGAGGAATAGCCGGTCGAACTCGCCGCCGCGCGCCGCGTCCAGCTGCGCGAGCTGCGCGGGCGTCAGCATCCCCGGCATCATCATCCCGTGCCCGTGCTCGTCCCCGGGCACCGCCTGCTTCCGCTCTTCCAGCCAGCTCTTCATCATCGCGATCTCGTCGCGCTGCGAGATGTCGATCTTTCGCGCCAGCCGCACCACGCCCTCCGATGCACTGTGCGTCGGCGCCATCGCCGTCATCACGAGCGCCTGCGCGTGATGCCCGATCATGTGCTGCATGAACCGCACGTCCTCCACCGTGTACCCCGCCCCCGCCGTCGCGGCGAGACCCGGCGCGTGCTCGTGCGCGGCGTGCTCGGCGGGCGCGGGCAGGGCTTGCGGGGCGGGCGCCGGTGTTTCGGGGCGCGAGGCGCACGCCGCCGCGAGGCCACACGCGAGAATTGCCCAGTGCGGACCCGACCTAAGCAAAGCCATACTCCTGCCTTTCTGGTGGAACGGTGGGCGCGTGGCCCTGCCATAACTCTCTAGGCGGCACACCTGCCGGCGCATACTCTGATCCAGCCGGCGACGCACCTCAAGAACGTGCGACTGCCTAATCTAGATGCACCAGAGCCGCCCCGCGAGTGGCGTTGGGCGGGAACAGGAGCCGCAGAAACGGCCGACTCGGTGCCCCACGATCCCCGCGCTGCAATCGTACCAGGGACGTTTCTTTAGCTCCGCGTCTCTGCCACGCGCGGCAAGCCGCGTCTTAAATTACTCTTTCGGGCGCCACTTCGTCGTGACGGGAAAGCGGCTCCAACAATTCTCGTCTGTTGCCATATTTGCAGCCGGGTCGTAGTGGACAGCCTTCGTGAAGTGGGTACCGGGATCGGCATACGCCGGCTGCGAAATCCAGGATCGCCAGATTAACTGCCTCCGGGTTATCTCTCCCGATAACCCGTCGCGACAACGCCTGTAAGTAAGGGTCATAGCGAATGTCCGCACGCTGCCGCGGACCGAAATACCGCTCCAAGACCCGAGCCATATTGACGTCGAGGAGGGGCTCAGACTCGCCAAAGCAGCTTAGTAGAATCGCGTTCGCAATGTACTGCCCCACTCCTGGGAGGCTTTCGAGTTCTGCGCGCGTAGCCGGGAATAAACCACCGCGCCCCACCATTTCCGTAGCGAGACGTCGTAGTGCGGGTACCCGGCGGCGCCACAGACCGAGCGGCTGGATTGCCGTGACCAATTCGTCCTCAGGTGCATCAACGATATGCTCCCAGGACGGAAACTTCCTGACAAATCCGGGCAGGATGGACGCCACGTTCGTGGCTGTCGTCCGCTGCAAGAATACCTCGGCGATGACCTTCTCATAGACAGACGCACCCGGTCTCCGCCATGGGAAGTCACGCCGGTTCTCCGCAAACCACTGGAGGAGACGGTCGCGGAACCATCTGATCTCAGGACCTGTGATCTCAGCCCGCTCAACCTGATCTGACTTCAAGGCAGTAGATACCTCCGACCTTCACGTTTGATTTTCCCCTCATTGAGGAGGAGCCCGAGGACGGACC
Organism: Longimicrobium sp.; assembly: GCA_036388335.1. Lineage (GTDB taxonomy): Bacteria > Gemmatimonadota > Gemmatimonadetes > Longimicrobiales > Longimicrobiaceae > Longimicrobium. The sequence continues at coordinate 6,446 of DASVSA010000049.1, forward strand.
AGGAAAGGTAATCCTTCTGCTTGCCCTGGTAGTCAGACCGGATCTCGAGAGCATCCGCGACCTCGGCGTTGACCAGTCCCTCATGGCTCTGCCCCAACTCCTCGAGCACTGCCTCCTTCAATAGCGCGAGCCCTTGTTGGGCTTTCTCTCGTGCGGTCAAGTAAGCTCCGATGGTTTGCACGTTAAGAACGCCGGCCTGGAGTACGCCACCAGTCGGTGTGAGTCCCACACCAGCTGCGCCGACCCGTCGCGCATGAAACGGGGTCTCCGCTGCAATTCCATACCCCAGCGGTTTTGTTTCTTATCAGATAACACTGCCAATTAGCGTGACTGCGCGGACAATTTGCGCCGTTTACCCTCCAGGAACAGGATCATGTCCCGGTGGTCTCCTGTAGGATCGAGTAGAACGGCTTGCCCGCGACGATCTCCCCCGGGACATCGAAGGTCTTGAACAGACATTGGTGGTTTCCCAACTGGCGAATACGCTCTGCAATCTGCGCTGTGCTCCCGGAAAGCCCAAGTGCTGTCAGCTCTTGGGGTGTGACGTTCGGCACCTTGTGAATGAACCAGGACAGCAGCGGCTCACGGTAGTCAGTTGCCCCAGCCCTGAAGTGGCGCAGGTACTGCGACGCGAGGATGACACCGACTCCAAATTCGCGACCCTGCAGTAGGATCTTCCTGAGCACGTCGAATTCGTAGCGCATGATATTGTCCGCCTCGTCCACCAAAAGGTACGAATCTATCGTGCGCAGCTGCGGGTCTGTACCGGTGTATGGA
>DASVSA010000050.1:0-5113 GCA_036388335.1 Longimicrobium sp.
CCGTCGCAGTCCAACGCCGTGTCGCACGGGTGCCCGGCGGCGCGGTTCCGCAAGGTCAACGTCATCAACACCGGACGGAAGGCGTAACGCCATGGCGCAGCAGAGCAAGTACTTCTCGCGCGACGAGATGCAGCGCCTGGCGCAGCGGGCGCTGGGCTTCTCCACGGCCGACGAGGCGCGCGTCAACATCCGCAGCGGAGTGCGCGGCAACACCCGCTTCGCGGTCAACCAGATCTCCACGGGCGGCGACGTGTTCGACGCCAGCCTCACCATCACCAGCGCCTTCGGGAAGAAGGTGGCCAGCGCCACCACCAACCGCTTCGACGACGAGGCGCTGAGGACGGTGGTGCAGACCAGCGAGCGGCTGGCGCGCCTGGTGCCCGAGGACCCGGAGTACATGGGCGAGCTGGGCCCGCAGCAGTACCCCAGCGCCCAGCCGTTCTTCGAGGCCACAGCCAACCTGACCCCCGAGGCGCGCGCCGCCGCGGTCAACGCGATCACGCGCCCCGCCGCCGCGCGCAACCTGGTGGCGACGGGGTTCCTGGACATGACGGTGGGCTCCACGGCCGTGGCCACCAAAAAGGGCCTCTTCGCCTACCAGGCCGGCACCGAGACCAACCTCACCACCACGGTGAGGACGCCGGACGGCACCGGCTCCGGGTGGGCGGGCGTGGGGCAGCGGGACTGGAGCAAGGTGGACCCGGCCGCGCTGGCCGAGCGCGCCATCCGCAAGGCCGAGCTGTCGCGCAACGCCCGGGCGGTGGAGCCCGGCAAGTGGACGGTGATCCTGGAGCCGACGGCGGTGGCGAACCTGGTGCAGCTGATGAACTTCGCCATGAACGCGCGGGCGGCGGACGAGGGGCGCTCCTTCTTCTCCAAAGCGGGGGGCGGCAACAAGATCGGCGAGAAGTTCCTGGACCCCCGTGTGTCCATCTACTCGGACCCGGCGGACCCGCAGATCTTCAGCGCGGCCTTCAACGGCGAGGGGCTCCCCAACCGCCGCATGCAGTGGGTGGAGAACGGGGTGCTGCGCAACCTGGCCTACAACCGCTTCTGGGCGCAGAAGCAGGGGCGCGAGCCCACGGGCTTCGCCGACGGCTTCTACATGAGCGGCGGCGACGCGACCATCGACCAGATGATCGCCTCCACCGAGCGCGGCCTGCTGGTGACGCGCCTGTGGTACATCCGCCCGGTGGACCCGCGCACCATCCTGTACACGGGGCTCACCCGCGACGGCACCTTCCTGGTGGAGAACGGCCGCATCACCAGCGCCGTCAAGAACCTGCGCTGGAACGAGTCGCCCATCTTCATGCTCAACAACGTGGAGATGATGAGCGCCCCGGTGCGCGTGAGCGCCTCCGAGTCTGGCGAGGCCGGCTCGTCGGTCACCGTCCCCGCCATCAAGGCCCGCGACTTCACATTTACATCGCTGTCTGACGCAGTCTAACCTCACACAGAGACACAGAGGCACAGAGATGACTTCGTCTCTGTGCCTCTGTGTCTCTGTGTGAGACTTTTTTACGCGGTACCGCGCTCCTGCTCTTCGAGCGCGTCGAACTCGCCCACCAGCTCCGCGTCGCTCACGCTCTCGCCCGCCCCCAGCTGGGCGGCGGGCTTCTGCTGGGCGGCGGGGGCCGGGGGGAGCATCCCCATCTGCTGCTTCATCTCCAGCAGCTTGAAGTCCAGCGCGTCGCCGCCCGAGGCCTGCAGCGCCTTGAACTCGCGCTCCAGCGAGTCGCCGCTCAGGTCGTCGCTCACCGCGGCGGCGGCCAGCGCCTGGCGCTCGTTGTCCTCGATCTTCGTGGCCATCCGGTCGAAGGCGTCGAAGGCCGATGCGTCCGAGAGGCCGGACATGGTCTCGTGGATGCGCTTCTGCGCCTCGGCGCGCTTCTGCTGGGCGATCAGCAGGTTCTTCTTGCGCGTCGCCTCCTGGATCTTGTCGCTCAGCTGCCGCAGGGCGTCGCGCAGTCGCTGCGTGTCCGCCTCGTGGCGCTCCCACGTCTCCAGGTACGTCTGCGCGCGCCCGGCGTGCTCCTGCTGGCGCATGAGGGCCTGGCGGGCCAGGTCGTCGCGCCCCTGGCGAACGGCGAGCATGGCGCGCTGCTCCCACTCGATCGCCTGCTTCTGCTCGTCCTCCACCTGCTTCTTCAGCTTCGCCGCATCGGCCATCGCGTGCGCAACCTCCTGCCTCGCCCGGGCGAGCTGGCTGCGCATGTCGTCGATGATCGTGTTAAGCATCTTCTCCGGGTTTTCGGCCCGGGCGATCAGGTCGTTGACGTTCGACCGGATCAGGGTGGACAGCTTATCGAAGATTCCCATTGGGCATCGGTCGGTTCGGGGCGGTCAGCAGTCGCGGAACGGGGCGAGCTGCTCCAGGTGCGACGCCATCGCCATCTGGAACGAGTCGATCACCGCCTGGAATTCGTTCTGGTCGAGGTTCTCCAGCTCCAGCGTCTCGGTGAGCACCACGTCCTCCTCTTCGAGGCCGTAGGCGGCGTGCACCAGGTCGGAGGCGTTGAAGCGGAGCAGGCGCTTGTAAAGGTCGGCGCAGCGGCTCTGGTCGTTCGGCACGTCCATCACCTTCAGGCGGAAGACCAGCACCGGCGGCGAGTGGTGGATCACCAGCGAAGGCCCGCCTTCCGCGTGGGCCACCCACATCCCCTCCTGCACCTCTTCGTGGGTAAGCTCCGAGTTGAGCAGGTACCGCTCCACATCCTCTCGCGTCACCATCAGGCCGTCTCCTCGTTGCTCGGGTCGGGGGGAAGCTCCGGACGTTGGGCACGCTCGCCCTCCGAAAGGAGCCGCATCAGGAACTGCTGCTCGTCGCCCAGCCGCAGCACCTGCGCGCTCAGCTCGTCCACCTCGCCGCGCAGCCGCGCGATCTCCGCCTCGTAGTGAGGGGCGATGGCGGGGCCGGCGGTGGACCAGCCGTGGATCCAGCGCGCCAGGTAGGCGAGCACGACGATGAAGATGAGTACGCTGAACATAGTATCCGGGGTGCGTTACGCCCGCACCCCCGTCCGGGTTTCAACGGTGGGCTACTGGGCCGCGCCCGACTTCTTCTCGGCGGGGCGAAGCTGCACCAGCCTCCGCGCCGAGGGGGTGGTGGCGAGGCCGCCCCCCGCCGTCTCCTTGAACGCCGAGGGCATGCGCCGCCCCACGTCTCCCATCACGTCGATCACCTCGTCCGCGCTCACCGGAAAGTCGAGCCCCGCCAGCGCCATCTCGGCCCCCGCGATGGCCTGCATGGCCGCCGACGCGTTGCGGTAGATGCAGGGGATCTCCACCAGCCCGCCGATGGGGTCGCAGATCAGCCCCAGCATCCCCTGCAGCGTGAGCGCCACGGCCGTGCCGATCTGCTCGTGGGTGCCGCCGTGGAGGTAGGTGACAGCGGCGCTGGCCATGGCCGCGGCCGTCCCCGTCTCCGCCTGGCACCCGCCCTCGGCCCCGGCCAGAGAGGCGCGGTGGGCGATCACGCCGCCCACGCCGCCCGCCACCAGCATGGCGTCGATCAGCCGCTCCTCGCCCAGCTCCTGGAACTCGTCCATGCTCACGAGCACCGACGGGAGCACCCCGGCGGCGCCGGCGGTGGGCGCGGCCACGATCAGCCCCATGGCGGCGTTGACCTCCAGGGTGGCGATGGCGCGGGCCAGCGTCTCCGTCACGCGCGGCCCCAGCAGCCGCGGCCCTCCCTCCCACAGCCGCCGCGCGCGCCCGCCCGTGAGCCCGCTGGCCGACCTCACCTCACCCTTGAGCCCCTCGTCGATGGCGCCGCGCATGATCCGCAGCGTCTTCCCGATGCGCCCGCGGATCTCCTCCGGCGGCCTGCCGCTCTCGGCCGACTCCGTGTCGAGGACGACCTGGTGGAGGCTCCGGCCGGTGTCTTCGGCCTCGCGGATGAGCGACTCGATGGAACGGTGCATGGAACTGCGGGGAACGGGGAATGGGGAACGGGGAATGGGAACGACCCTGCAACTGCGGGGCCTACAGCGGAGTACGGCGGCTTTGCCGTTCCCCGTTCCCCATTCCCCGTTCCCCTCTTCTCACGAGATTTTCGGGATCGCCCGCGCCCAGCGCAGCCACGGGAACGACCGGATCGCGCCGAGAGTGGCCTCCCCCACCGGCTCGTCGGCCTCGATGGTCATCAGGGCGTCCTGGTGGCGGCCGGTGCGGTCCACGCGCATGGTGGCCAGGTTGATGTGGTGCCCAGCGAGCACCGTGGCCACGGCGGCGATGGTGCCCGGCTCGTCGTGGGCCAGCAGCACCAGCGTGTGGTAGTCGCCGCCCAGCGAGACGGGGAAGCCGTCGATCTCGCTCACTTCCACGCGGCCGCCGCCCAGCGAGGCGCCGCGCAGCTCCACCTCGTCGCCCTCGCGGGTGACTTTGAAGATGGCGGTGTTGGGATGGGCGTCGTCGCCCAGGTCGGTGGTCTCGAAGCTCCACTCCAGCCCCGCGGCGGCGCCCTCGTCGTACGCCTGGCGCAGGCGCAGGTCGTCAGGGGCCAGCCCCACCAGCCCGCCCACGATGGCGCGCTGCGTCCCGTGCCCCTCGCCCGTGGCGGCGAAGGAGCCGTGGAGCTGGATGACGGCGCGCTCCGGCGTGCCGCCCAGGATGGCGCGCGCCAGGAGGCCCAGCCGGCACGCGCCGGCGGTGTGGGACGAGGACGGGCCGACCATGGTGGGCCCCAGGATGTCGAATAGAGAGACCATGCGCGCTAATCTACGGTGTGGCGGGGCCGAACGCACGAGCGCCGCGCTTTGTGGGCGCGGCGCTGGCCGGAAAGCTACTCTTCCGCGCCTCCGGGGAGGCGGAGGGCGGAGAGCTTCCACTCCGCCAGTCCCTCGCGGCGCATGACGAGCGCCATCCGCTCCTTCCCGCTCTCGCGGTCCCGGAAGTGGAGGACAAAGGTGTCGGTCCCTTCGTACCCCTGCGACAGCTCGAGCTTCTTCGCCTCCTCCTTTGCCCTGCCCCGCTCGCGGCGCAGGGAGGGCCGCTCGCCGCGCACGGCGGAGGCGATCCCCGCCGGGGTCACGAACGAGTCCACCAGCGGGTCCACCAGCACCCCCGCGAAGGCCGCGCCCAGCGCCGCCAGCGGGTTGCGCTCGGCGTTGCG
>DASVSA010000051.1:0-1795 GCA_036388335.1 Longimicrobium sp.
GGGGCCACGTGGAGCGCATCCTGGCGGCCGTGGGCCACCTGGACCGCCTGGTGGAGGAGTCGCTCGTCTACCGCCGCGCCGAGGCGGGGTGGGAGACGGTGCAGCCGGAGAGCGTGAACCTGGAGGCGCTGGCGCGGGAGAGCGCCGCCCTCGTCGAGCCGCTGGCGCTGCAGAAGGGGCTGGACTTCGAGGTGGATGTGACGCCCGGCCCCACCACGGCGCAGACGGACCCCGACAAGGTGCGCCAGATCCTCTTCAACCTGCTGGGCAACGCCGTCAAGTTCACCGACCACGGCGGCATCCGCCTTACGCTCCACAGCGAGCGCGGCCACGCGGTCTTCGAGGTCTTGGACACGGGGATCGGCATCGCCCCCGAGCACCTGGAGCTCGCCTTCGAGTCGTTCTGGCAGGCCGACCCCGGCGACGTGGAGCGTGGGCCCGGCATCGGCCTGGGCCTGGCCCTCGTCCGCCGCCTCACCTGGATGCTGGGCGGCGACGTGCGCGTGAGCAGCGACCCGGGCCGCGGGAGCGTGTTCCGGGTGAGCATCCCCCTCGGTTGAAGGGCCTCACACGGAGGCACAGAGGCACGGAGATCAACTCCTCTGTGCCTCTGTGCCCCTGTGTGATATGTTGCCGCCCACCCTCAAACCCTGGAGATGACCCACGTGAAGGCTATTCGGATCGCCGCCCTCGCCGCCCTGATCGCCGCACCCGCCGCCGCCCAGCGCGCGGGCGAGGACGCGGAGTACGCGAAGCGGATGGGGTGGCCGGTGGAGGGGCCGCGCGCCCTTCCCGGCGCGCTGCTGCCTTCCAAGCGTATCGTGTGCTACTACGGCAACCCCGCGTCACGGCGCATGGGCATCCTGGGCGAGCTGCCCAAGGCCCAGATGCTGAGGCGCCTGCGCGGCGAGGTGTCGCGCTGGACAGCGGCCGACCCGGCGCACCCGGCGACCCCCTGCCTGCACCTGGTGGCCACGGTGGCGCAGGCGGAGCGCGGGCCGTCGGGCCACTACCGCACCATCGTCCGCGACTCCACCGTGCGCATGGTGCACGGGTGGGCGCGCGAGGTGGGCGGTGTGTTCTTCGTGGACCTGCAGATCGGCACCGACAACCTGCGCAACATCCTTCCGCGCTTCGAGTGGATCCTGCGCCAGCCGGACGTGCACCTGGGGCTCGATCCCGAGTTCTCCATGAAGACGGGCGCGCGCCCCGGCACGCGCATCGGCACCATGAGCGCCGCGGACATCAACTACGCCACGGAGTACCTGGCGGGCCTGGTTCGCAAGCACAACCTGCCGCCCAAGGTGGTGGTGGTCCACCGCTTCACGCGCGCCATGGTCACCAACGCCTCGTCCATCCGCCTCCGCCCGGAGACGCAGGTGGTGATCGACATGGACGGCTGGGGCCCCCCGCAGCTCAAGCGCGACTCGTACCGCGCCTTCGTGGTGCGCGAGCCGGTGCAGTACACGGGCTTCAAGCTCTTCTACAAGAACGACACGAAGGCTGGCCACCCGCTCATGAGCCCGCGCGACCTCCTGCGCCTGGAGCCGAAGCCGCTGTACATCCAGTACCAGTAACGGTCCCTCACCCGGCAGCTTACAGCTGCCACCCTCTCCCATAAACACCATGGGAGAGGGGACCAATTCGGGTGCGGCGAGCCCGGTGGGGAACGCCCCTCCGTGGCTCTGTGCCCCTGTGTGAGCCCGCTGTTCGAACGAAGATGACGTGCAGGACCTCGGCCGCAACCGCGCTGAAGTAGTCCCCTCTCCCAGGGCAGTTACTGGGAGAGGGTGGC
>DASVSA010000052.1:0-2813 GCA_036388335.1 Longimicrobium sp.
CCGTGAGGCTGGTGCGGTCCTCGCCGCCGCCCGTCAGGCGCAGGTCGGAGAGCGGGTCGCCGGTGTCGATCAGGCGCATGGAGGTGATCTCCTCCACGCGGCTGTGGTTCTCGTCTCCCGACCCGCTCCTGCGCAGCTCCAGCGACAACTCGTGACGCTGCGCCTCCACGATGCGGCGGAAGCCGAGCGCCAGGTCGGTGGCCATGAAGTCGCCCTCGAAGTCGCTCAGGCGGTCGTAGATGCGCGTGGGGGCCTGGGCGGCGTCGAGGATCTGGTTGCGCGAGAACGCTTCGTTCCCCCACCCGCCCCGGTACGCGCTGGCGCTGGCCCAGAGCGTCTCGATCTTCCCCACGGCGAGCTCCGCCGTGAGGTCCGCGCTCCCGTGGAAGTTGTTGCCGGAGCTGCGCCGGTCCTGGTTTAGGAAGGTGATGGGGCTGGCGAGAAGGTTCTGCCGCAGCTCGCGCGACTCGTCGTCGAACTTCATCAGCCGGCTGGAGCCCCCGCCGAACAGCGTGAGCCTGCCGCGCTGATAGGCGATCTGCCCCGAGAGGCCGTTGCCGCCGCGCGTGGCGGCGTTCAGCGAAAGGCTGCCGCCGAGCCCCAGCTCCACTCCCTTGCGCAGCACGATGTTCACGATGGCCCCATCGCCGCCCTCGAAGCGCACGGATGGGTTGGGGATCACCTCGATGCGGTCGATGCGGTCCGCGGGAAGGTTGCGGATGAACTCGGTGAGCGCCTCGCCCCGCAGCGGCGACGGGCGGCCGTTGATGTGGATGGTGACGGGGCGGTTCCCCACCATCTTGAGGTTGCCGTTGAGGTCCACCTCCAGCTCCGGCAGTGTGCGCATCACGTCCGCCGCGCCGCCCACCGCCGAGGGCATGTCCTTGACGCTGTACACGTTGCGGTCCTCCGCATGGACCACCGGAGGCCGCTCCGCGCGCACCTGCAGCGCCTCCAGCTGTACCACGGCGGCCATGCGCAGGTCGCCCGCGTCCGCCATCCCGCGCGCCGCCACCACCACCGGCTCGGACTGCGTGGCCTGCCGGCCCGTGTGCGTCGCCCACACCACGTAGCGCCCCGGCGCCAGCCCCGTGATCCGGAAGCGCCCATCCGCCCCCGCCACGCCGCGCCCCGCAGCCGCCGTGTCCGTCCCCAGCCGCGCCACGACGGCCGCCCCCGCCAGTGGCCGCGACGTCTCGGCCGCGATCACCCGCCCCTGGATGCCGGAAGCCTGCGCCGCGGCCGTGCGCGCGCCCAGCACCAGCAGGGCCGGGACGATGAACCGGACGGGGGTCTTCATGATGGATCGTGGTGGGGCGTTATAAGGTGGGCGACTGCTCTCTGACACCGCGCGACCGCTGGAGGTTGGAAGCTTTCTCTGTGTCTCTATGTTAGGCATCCGTTACCGCTTCCCCGACACCCACACGTTCCCGCGCACCCAGAAGCGCAGCGGCGCGTCGGCGGCGCGGCTGATGCCGATGCGCGGGCCCGTGGCGACCTCGTCGTCGGGGATGGCGCGGCCGGCTGCGAGCCAGAGCGGCGGCCCGTCCAGCAGGCCGCGGTTCTGGGCGCGGTCCACGCCCAGCGCGCGGGCGAGCTTTCCCGGACCGCGCATCAGCTCCACGTCGGGGCGGCCGGGGCGCCGCTCGCGCGCCGTGTCGATCCCCTCCAACGGCTGAGCGGCGCGGATCAGGACGGCGGCGGGGAAGCCCTCGGGGCCCGTGACCGCGTTGATGCACCAGTGCATCCCGTAGATCAGGTACACGTACGCCGTTCCCGCGCGGCAGTACATGGGATCGTTGCGCTCCGTGCGCCCGAAGCGGATGTGCGCGTGCGAGGCTTCGTCGTCGGGCCCCGTGTACGCCTCCGTCTCCACGATCTCCCCCACCACGCGCGCCCCGCCCACCTCGCACACGATGAGCGCGCCCAGAAGCTCGCGCGCGACCACCTCCGCCGGGCGGTCGTAGAAGGCTAGAGGGAGCGGCGCCGGCTCCACAACGGCCGAGCGCCGCGCCCGGGAAGTCCCGGACGCGGCGCTCGACGCTCGATGGTCCTCCGGCATCACTCCGCCGGCGAGCCGTTGCCCGCGCGGCCCCGCCCGCGCCCACGGCCGCCGCGACGGCCCCGGCGCTTGGCGGCGCCATCCGCGCCACCCTCGGCGTCGCCTTCCGGCGCCGGGGGAGTCGCGGCGGGTGCTTCCGGCGGGGTCTCCTCGCCCGGAGGAGGCGTGCGGCCCGCGGCGCGCGCACGGCCACGGCGCTTGGCGGGCGGAGCGCTCTCCTCCGCCGCCGGGGCTTCGGCGGCCGGAGCCGCCGCCGGTGCGTCCTCGGCCGGAGCCGCGGCGCGCGCACGGCCCCGTCCACGGCCGCGCCCGGTGGGAGGGGTCTCCGCCGGAGGGGCGGCCACTTCGGCCACCGTGGCGGTGCCCAGCAGGGTGGGATCGGTGTCGGTCACCACGGCCTCGGCCAGCGCCGCGGTGCTCTCCTCTTCCACCCGCGCCCGTCCACGCCCGCGCCCGCGGCGCGCGCGGACCGGCTCGGCCGGCGCCAGGTCCGTCACCGCATCCCCCACCAGCGTGGGATCGGTGTCGCCGATGACCTCGTCGGCGAGGGCGGGGCCCGTCTCCGCGGCGGTCTCGGCCGGCGCGGCGGTGGCGGTCACGTCGCCCACCAGCGTGGGGTCGGTGTCGCCCAGGATCTCGTCCGCCAGCGCCGCGACGCTCTCTTCCTCGCGCGTGCGCCCACGTCCACGCCCGCCACGGCGCCCGCGCGAGCGGCGGGACGCGGCGGTTCCCTCTTCCGCGCCCGACTCGG
>DASVSA010000053.1:0-7651 GCA_036388335.1 Longimicrobium sp.
TCCGGGCGAGGAGGGTGTCGCGGGAGATGGTGTCGAGCGCCTCCTCCATCTCCGTGTCGCGGTCGCCGTAGAACTCGCGACGACCCAGCACGTCGATCCCGCCGTTCGGCTCCCGCCGTACGCTGCTCCCGAACCCGTATACCTGGGCTGACCCCATCCGCGCCTGCAGCCCGTCGAGGACGGAGCGGTAGTCGGCCCGCGCCCGGTACTCCGGGTCAAGGAAGCCGCGCATGCTGCCGCTGCGGTCCACGTACACGGCCACGGAATGGCCCGGCGCCGCCATCCCCCACCCTTCGTCCGCCGGTGCCTCCACCCAGCCGCGCACCACCTCCCCGGTGAGCGCCTCGGGGTCTGGCGGCGTCGTGCACGCCGCCAGCGCCGCCACACACGCGGCGAGCAGTCGCGCAGGACGGCACCGGTCCATGTTAGCCCGGGACATGACTGCCGAAGTCAGAGGATGCACCTTCACCATTGCGGTGCGTGTTGAGCAATGCCGTACCGGCCGGGACGTGCCGGTCGGTCCACGGTTTTCCGCGCGGCGGCGGAGGGGGGGGATCGCTGCTCCATTCGGACACTTCTTCGCGCCGATACCGCAGCCCGCCTCAGGGTCTCCGCGTGCGTGCCGCCGGGCCGGCGCTCGCGAAACGCCACTGCTGGCGCCGCATTCGCCCCCGCCGAGATCCTTGGTCGGACGCGTCTCCGCGTTTTCCCACGCCTCCCCGCAGCCACCCGCGACGGTATGGCGCATTGCGCCTGAAGCCTTGCCGAAATCGTTTGTACAGATCAATTTCAAGGTCGCTGTACGCCCGTCTCATACCCGCCCGATCCGCTCGTCCCCGGCCGCAATGGCTGCTTCCGCACCCGCGGCGGGTAAATCTTATCGCGCCCCGTTTATCCGATGGATCATCATGAAAAAAGTGAAAGTCCTGTTCTTCGCCGCAGACCCCCATTCCGTCGGTGAAGGGAGGTCCCAGCGCCTTCAGCTGGACGCGGAAGTAAGGGAGATCGAAGAGAGGGTGCGCGCGTCGGAGCACGGCGACGCCGTCGAGTTCATCTATCGTCTGGCCGCGCGCCCCAAGGATGTGCTCCAGGCGCTGAACGAGCTGCAGCCCGACATCGTCCATTTCAGCGGCCATGGCTGGAGTGAGGGGCTTTTCCTCATGGACTCCCGGGACCAGCGCCCGCACCGCATGGACCGGGCAGTCCTCGGGGAGCTGTTCCAGATGTTCCGCGGCAAGATCCGCGTAGTCGTGCTCAACGCCTGCTTCTCCGACGCGCAGGCCGAGGCGGTCGCCCGTGAGGTCGGCTGCGCCATCGGGATGAGCGGAAAGATCTCGGACGACGCCGCGATCGCGTTCGGAGCCGCGTTCTATGGAGCCATCGGCTTTGGGAAATCGGTGAAGACGGCGTTCGGCCAGGGTCGGTTCGCGCTCCCTTCCGGCGAGCACGAGCGACCCCGGCTGGTGGTGCGCCCAGGGACCGACGCCGGCAAGGTGTTCGTGGTGAAGCCGAACCGTGGCCGGAGGTTCGCGGCCGGGCTCGCGGTTGCCGCCGTACCCGCGGCGATCCTGGTCCACGAGGTAGTGAAAGATCCGTTCGCCGCCTGCGCCTGGGCCGGGGTCGTGCCCGCGCAGGCTGCTTCCGCGACCGCGGAGATTCAATCTGACCTCGATCGGGCGAAGCTGGACTATGAAGCGGGGCGGTATGCGGTGGCGTTCCCCCGCTTCAGACGCCTGGCGGAGAGCGGGAACCCTGAAGCGATGCGATTCGTGGGAGCCATGTACCTGCGCGGGCAGGGGACCGCGGAACGTCCGGACTCCGGCATCCACTGGCTCCGCGAGGCGGCGTACCAGCGCGACCCCCACGCCATGACCATGCTGGGCTCCGCGTATCAGAACGGCGAAGGGGTGAACCGCAATCTCCGCTGGGCTCGTGACTGGTACCACAAGGCTGTAGACGAAAAGAAATCGCCGGAGGCGATGCGCAGGCTCGGGGTGCTCTCCCGAAGCGAGCAGAACGATTCGGCCGCGCTCGGCTGGTTCCGGGACGCCGCGAAGGCGGGATCGCTCGAGGCCCGCATCGACGCCGGTCAGCTGTACGAGGAGGGGCAGGGGACGCCACGGGATCCCGAGGTGGCACGCTGCCTCTACCACACCGCCGCGGAGGGAGGCTCGCCGCGTGGCATGCTCATCATGGCCCGCATCTACCGCGACGGAATCGGCGTGTCGAGAGATTACGAGAAGGCGGCGGATTGGTACGGGCGGGCAGCAAAGCGAGGCTCGCCCGACGCGATGTACGCGCTGGGCGAGCTGTTCCGGGACGGCCTGGGCGTGCCGCGTGACACCGCCCGGTCGGCCGCGTGGTTCGCCAGCGCGAGAGCGGCACGCTGAATCCCACACGGAGGCACAGAGAGTCGGTCTCCTCTGTGTCTCTGTGCCTCTTGTGAGCCCTACATGCGCAGGACGGGCAAGGGCGCCGCCGCGTCGAGCCGGCTCACGGCCAGGTCGAACGAGGCCGGCACGCTCTCCCCGGCTCCCAGCGCGCCGTAGAATGCCCCGGCGAACACGACCGCGGAGGGATCGCTGAGGGGCCGGTCCATCCCGACCGCGTAGTCAACCACCTCGCCGAGCGCGTCGGCCATCGGGTGGGTGTTGCTTCCGGTCAGGACCACCACCCTGATCCACTCGCTCAGGAAGCCGAACATCTTCGCCAGCGAGTCTTTCCCCGCCACGCCTGGGCGTCCCTGCGCGTCGCCCAGGTAGATGACGCCGGCGTCGTCGTCGTGCCCGGCGAAGTGGACGATCTGCGGTGCGTGCCGGAGCAGCGCGCCCTGCAGGTCGCGGGTGCACTCGGCCAGGCAGGGCACCAGCCTCACCCCTCCACCACCCCTGTGCAGCGCGCGCTCGACCGCCCGCACCTCCTCGTCGAGCCGCGGCCGCGCGTCCTCGCGGAACGGGTCCGACGCCAGGAACAGCACCCTGATCTCGTCTTGCATCAAGTCACTTCCCCCAATTGGCTCAAAAGTGCGGCTTTGGACGGTCTCCTGGTCCGTGTGCCCGGGCGCTCCGTCAGCCGCCGCGCATCACCCCGGGATCCCACCCCCCGCCGCGCGTCACCGGGCGCTCCAGGTGGAACGCGGTCTCCAGCGGAAACTCCGGGTCTGGAGTGCCCAGCATCAGGATCTGCGGCTCCTGCTCCTGGTTCTCGTGCCGCACGCGGTCGCGCAGCTCCTCGTGCAGCTCGCAGAAGCTCCCGCGGAACGTTCCGCCGCCCCAGAGATCCAGCAGGTGGCGGATGTAGAGCCCCTCGCGCGCCCTGCTCTCCTCCGCCGATGCGGTCATCACCAGCACGCTCGCGCGGATGCCGTCGTCGTGAAGAGGCACGCGCGAGATGCACGAGGATGCCGGCTGCGCGAACTGCTTCACTCCGCGCATCATCGGACCCGCGGAGCGGTATACCGGCCGGTATGCCGCACGATACCCGCGCGGATACGCTTCCACTTCGTCTCCGTCGCGTCCCATCCCGCCGCTGAAGCAGCTCTCCGTCACCACGACGACGCGCGTGCCGGGGGCCGCCTGCCTCCAGGTCTCCACCAGCTCGTCGTCGATGAGATCGGCGTCGTGCAGGCACCACGTCTCGTCCCAGCGGTCCCGCTCGTCGCCGTCGGCGTCCGGCACGTGGGAGCCGTGGCCGTTGAAGGTGACGAACAGGGTGTGCCGCGGCTCCAGCGCCCGCACCGCGTCGCCCAGGAGGCGCAACGTCGCGCCGCGCGTAGCGTCCGCGCCGCGCAGCACGTGGATGGCGCCGTAGCCCGCCTGGTACGCGAGCTCCGCCATCTTCCACGCATTCGCCTCGCTCTGCGCCAGCGCGCACTCGCGCGTCGAGGCGGGGCGGTTGACTCCGATGTGGATCGAGGTGCCGCGCGCCATTCCGGGAATCCGGCAGGGGTGTGGGCGCCGCCGCGGACGCGGCGGCGCCGGTGTTCGGTCCGCGGATCAGCCGCCCGTCCCGCCGCCACCGCCGCCGGTGTCGCCGCCACCGGTGCCCCCGCCGCCCGTGCCGGCGACCAGGCAGGTGAACGGCAGGCCGCCCATGTCGGGGGGGATGGCCTCGCACGCGCTGGGGGGCGGCGCGCAGTCGGTCAGCGGCCCGCGGTACCGCGGGAGCAGCGTGGGCACGGGCCCGCCGAACAGGCCGTAGAAGGCGGTGAAGTGGGGCGGCGTGAATCCGCGCGCGGGCACCGGCTGGTGCTCCACGTGGAGCGGCTCGGGCGGCAGGTCTTGCGGGGGTTCGTGATACACGACCAGATTCACCCGGCCGTTCATGGGGTACAACGTCCCCAGCGTCTTCTGCTCGCCGCCCCCGCCGATGAGCTCCGACACCAGCGTAAGCTGCTCTCCCTCCACGTCGGCGATCTCCCATTCCACCCGGTTCGCGATCGGGCGGAGCTCACCCGGGCGCCATTCCCAGCACACCCCCGGCGCCACCCGCGTGATGCGCCCGGCGCCCAGCGTCACGCGCGACGCCAGCTTCTTCCCCACGTCGGCGCCCAGGTGGTCGGGGTCCACCGTGCGGCCCGTGATCTCGCGCAGGTCCACGATGTGGCCGCACAGCGCGAGGCTGGCCTCTTCGCCGGCCACGGGGATCAGCTGCCGGCCGGTGAGCGGCGCCATGGCGGTGATGCCGGTGGGCGTGCCGCCCGGCGCCAGGTGCCCGGTGTCGTACGCCAACGCGGCCACGTGCCGGTCCTCCGCGTGGTGGTGGTGGCCGGACATGCCCGGCATCAGCACGTGCATCCGGCCGGCGCTTCCGCCGGCTGCGGGCTCGGGGACGAACAGGCAGAGCCCCGAGAAGGTGATACGGAGAGTGAAGGCCATCGTCGTTGCCGCCTCGTCTGAGAGTGGTCGCGCCGTACCCGGCCCCGGGTGTCTTCCGGGTGCAGCCTATTCGTCGGACGTGCGTCCAGCGATTCTCAACGGTACTTTCCCGGCGGGCTCCGGCGCGCCGTACACGCCATTCTCGCGCGCGAGCGAAGATGCTTGACCGCGCGGATGCCGAGGCGATCTTCCTGAAGCACCTGGAGTGGATCAACAGGGCCGCCTCCAAGGCGTGCAGCAAGTACGGCGTGCACGGCCCCGACGCGGACGACTTCACGGCCCGGGTGCGAATGAAGCTGGTGGAGGACGACTATGTTGTAATCCGCCGCTTTGTCGGGAACTCCGAGATCAAGACGTACCTCCTCGCCGTGGTCCGGCACCTCCTCGCCGACCTGGTTCGCGAGCAGCGCGGCCGGTGGCGGGTCTCGGCGGCGGCCGAACGGCTGGGGCCGCCGGCGCCGGAGCTGGAGAGGCTGGTGTACCACGACCGGTACACGGTGCCGCAGGCGGGCGAGAAGCTTCGGACCGCGGGCCGCACGGCGCTCTCCGACACGGCACTCGCGCGTATGCTCGCCGAGCTCCCGGAGCGCACGCCGATGCGTCCCGAGGTGCAGGAGCCGGAGAAGGGCGTGGACCCACCCGGCGACTCGCGGGCAGACGAACGGGTGATGGAGGCCGAGGCCGGCACCCGGCGCGCGGAGATGCTGGCCGTGCTGGAGACGGTCATCGGTGAGCTGGACGAGGAAGACCGCCTCATCGTGCAGATGCACTTCGCCCGGGGCGAGACCGTGGCCACCGTGGCCCGCGCCCTGCGCCTCGAACAGAAACCGCTTTACCGGCGCGTCGAGCGCCTGCGCTCCCGCCTGCGTGGTCTCCTGGAGAGCGCCGGGTTGCGCCCGGAAGACGTGCGCGGCCTCCTTCACGAGCACGACGCTCCATGAGCGCGCGAATCCGCGGGCACCGAGAGCCCCTGGCAGGAGATTGCCGGTGAGCGATCAAGAAACGGACGACGAGCGGCTGGCCGCCTTCCTGGACGGCCGGTTGGACGCAGGCCGTCGCCAGGAGATGCTGGCCCGCTTCACCGCGAGTGCCGAGGAGCGCGAGGCGCTCGCCGTTACGGCCGACATCCTGCGCGAGCTGGAAGAAGAGGATGCCGAGGCGGCTGCACTCGCGTTGGGCGAGGAGGGCCACGACGCGGGAGTGATTCCCCTGCACACGCGCCGGCCGGCGCCAGGTACGGAGGTCCGCCCGGCGCGCGCGCGGATCATCCGGTGGATCGCGCTCGCGGCGGTGCTGGCGGGTGTGGCGCTCGTCGCGGGGCGTGCGCTCCAGGACCGCGGCTCCGTCGCGGGCGAGCCCGTGCGGCTGGCGGCGAGGCTGGAGCACGCGGACGAGGGGCTCCCCGCCGGGTGGACGGAGCGGCGCCCGTGGACCTCCGTGCGCGGAGAGGGCAGCGCGCCGACGGCCGGGGAGCAGCGGGCGCGCTCCGCCCGCGCCGGCGCGATGCTGGTGGACCTGTCGGTGGCGGCGCAGGCACGCGACACCGCGGCCACGCGGGTGCTCGCTACCCAGCTTGCCGCGCGCTTCGATCCGCGGGGCGGCCGGACCGGCGCCCTCCGCCGCATCGCGGACGGCGCGGGCGGCGACCCGGAGCGCCTGCGGCCGCTGATCGGCGAGGCGACGGAACGGATCGCGGGGGGGCTCGACGCGGATGCGCTGCGGCTGGGTGCGTGGACCGAAGCCGCCGGGCTGGCCGCCGCGCGGCGCGACGCCGCCTTCTTCCGCGACCGCGCGACCCGGCGCACCCTCGACCAGGCCGGGCGCCTGACCCAGGCGGACCCCGCGGCCAACGCGGCGCTTCAGCGGGTGCGCCTGCTCGCGCCCGCCGACCCTCCGCGCTGGGACGCACTCGCGCCCGCCATCGACGCGCTGGCGCGCGAGATCGCGACCGAGTGAGCTTCTCCTCCGTGTCTCCGCGCCTCCGTGTGAGGCAGCCGCTGCTTCAGCTGCCGATGTAGCGGAACCCGGCCCACGCGGCCGGGGAGCGCCGCGCGGGGTCGCCGGAGCGGAGAAGCTCCAGCTGTGCCTCCCGCAACGCCGCGGCCGGATCGCCCGAGCGGCGGAACGCGCGGTGGAAGGCCAGCATCAGCGGCTCCGTCAGCCGGTCGTCCGCTTCCCACAGGCTCCCCACCACCCCGCCCGCGCCCGCCGCCATCAGCGCGCCCGAAAATCCCGCCAGGCCGCCCGATCGCCCCGCGCGCGCGCGCACCGTGCTGCACGCCGCCAGCACCACCAGGCGCACGCCGCGCAGCTGGAGGGCGTTCACCGCCTCCGCCGTCAGGCGCCCGGTGGTGTCGCTTCCCGCCAGCACCAGCGCGGAGCGCTCCGGCCGCACGTCGTCGAACACGGCGTGGCCCGCGTAGTGGATGACGCCGGCACCCGGCGCGCGCTGGCGCAGGGCGTCGCGCGTGGCCGCAGGACCCTGCAGCACCACGCTCGCGCGGTACAGCCGGCGCAGCGAGTCGACCTCCGCCCGCGCGCCGCCCAGGCGGTCGAGCGTGGGGTACTGCGTCGCGTCGAACGCCGGGTCCGCCACCAGCAGCGCGGGCGCCGACGGGGCCGCGGGGCGTGCGGGCCGCGCCGCTTCGCCCAGGGTGGCGGCGAAGCGCACCGGGTGATCCTGCACCAGGTAGCGGCCGCGGCGGTCCAGCAGCGCGCTGAAAGGCACACCCGCGATCTCGCCGTCCACCAGGATCACGAGCGGCGTCCCGGGG
>DASVSA010000054.1:0-2018 GCA_036388335.1 Longimicrobium sp.
CAGCGTGCGCACATAGGGGAACTTGGCGATGCTCAGCCCCATCTGGATCCGCCGCTCCTCGCGGTGCGCCACCTCGGCCTCGCACAGCAGGCCCAGCGCCTCGGGCAGGTTGAGCTCGCGCCGAGCCGCCTCGTCCAGCAGGACGTCGAGGCGGTCACGCATCGCCGTCAGCTTCAGCCGTCCCAGCATCTCCGACAAGGACCCCGGGACGCCGCTCACCAGGCGCCCCCTACGGCCTGCTCGTACTCGGCCAGGGGCCGCAGGAGGTCGGCGCCGGGCAGGGCCTGCCGCCCGCGGCCCTGCCCGGCGCCGGTGCCGTCGACGACGATGCCGCGCAGGTGGGCGCGATCCACGGCGCGCTCGCGGCGACCGCGGCGCTCGCCGTGCCGGGCGACCTCGGCCCCCGCGTGATGGACGCGCACCTCGCCGCCGCTGACCACGACGCTGACCTGGGCGCCGATCAGGCGCCACGGCACGCTGTAGTGGTTGGTGTCCACGTCCACGCAGCCGTCGTTCTGCACCCGCCGCACCAGCTCGCGCACCTGCCGGAACGGCGGCTTGCCGCCCGAGGGGCGGAGCGCCCCCGCCTCGTCGCGCCCGAAGCGCGCGATCGGCGCCTCGCCCGTCGTGCCGTGCACGCGCCGGTCCGCCACCTCGCGCGTCCACCAGACCAGATGGACCTCCAGCGCCGACCAGCTCGCGAAGCTGCGGCCCGCGATGGCGTTGCCCTTGACGTAGCCCACGCCCCTCTCGTCCTTGCCCTTGGTCCGGGCGCGGTAGGGCGCGCAGGCCACCGGTCGCACGCCCCAGTAGCGGGCGAAGGCGTGGAAGCGCGCGTTGAACACCACCTCCCGCGTGCCCGCGTCGTGGCGCTCGACCAGCGCACGGGCGTTGTCGAGCAGCACCTCCGCGGGCAGCCCGCCGAAGTGGCCGAACGCGCCCTCGATGCCCTCGAACCAGGCCGACTGCCGCTCGTGCCGGAAGGCGCGGACGTAGACCCGGCGCGAGTGGCCCAGCGTGGCGACGAACAGGTGGACCCGAACCCGCTCCACGCCGAGCGTCACCCCGCACTCGCCGAAGTCGATCTGCATCTGCCGGCCCGGCGGCGTCTCGAAGCGCACCGTGGCCAGCGCCTCCGCCGCGAGTTCGCGCCGCAGGGGCGCCACGGCGCGCTCGACCGTGCGCAGGCTGACCTCGATGCCCAGCTCGGCCGCCAACTCCTGGCGCACCACGTCCGCGTTGCCCCGGTGGCGGCGCAAGCGCTCGGCCAGCCACGCCCCGTGCCCGGCCAGCGCCCCGGGCCGCTCGGGCGTGCGATACGGCGCCCACCCACCCGTGGCGAGGTAGCGCTGCACGGTCTCGCGGTTGCAGCCAAATTCCGCCGCGATCCGCCGCGTGCCCCAGCCCAGATCCCGCAGCCGCAGCATCGCCGCCACCTCGTCCGGCATCCTCATCCACTGCCCCCGCCCATCGACTATGGGTGGAGCAACGCTCATCTGGTCAGACACCCTCTCTCTCCCCTGCTAGCCAGGGGTGGCTGGGTTCCTGATGTCGCCGCTGGATGGGTTTTGCGGTCCTTCCGCATTCTCGGTGCAGGGGCACGGGTGCGTCGACCTCGTTCATGCTGCTTCCAGAACTCGGTGACGCAGCAGCTCAAACCCGGCGCGGCCACACATGGTCCGCTTGATCGTCTTCAGGCGACTGATCTGTCCCTCGACCGGCCCCGTGCTCCACGGCAATGAGAGAGCCGCGCGGACCGCCGCGAGATCACGTGCGAGCCCCTCGGCAAATCCCGCCAAGGCCGATCCCCGCGCCGTCGCCACCCATTCATCCAGCAGGTCGGCCTCTTTTTGGCGCACGAAGGTGCGGAACTCGCGCGCCAGACTGATGAGGTGACCAAGCTCCGGGGAGCTCGCCATCAGAGCATCGACGAACCGCTGCTCCTTGGCATCCAGCTGTTCCCGATCGGCCACGACGAGCCACGCCACGCGCTGCCTCGAGGGCGTCGGCCATGCACC
>DASVSA010000055.1:0-6678 GCA_036388335.1 Longimicrobium sp.
CGGGAACATCCCGGTTCCCGTTTGGGCACGCTCCAGGTGCCGCGCAGCCGCTCCCCGCGGCGCAAGTGCCTAATCCTCAACTACTTACGAATAGCGTCGCCGCGGTCCGCCCTTTGACATTGGGGAGACCGCGCACGGGCACCGTTCCCACACGGTGAATGGAGACCATGAACGGACCGTAATGCGGCCGTCACGATGGATTCATGCTCCCCCCGCTAAAGTTTTCCTCAAGGTCGGCAGTTCTCGATCAGCCCGCTCACTCTCCGGTCCGCTCCGGGCCGCTTCCTTCCCAAGAACAGAGGTACTCATGAAGTCGATCGTACGCCTCCTGGTGCTCCTTGCCCTCGCCGCCGTGCCCGCCGTGGCGCAGCAGGGCACCCAGCAGTCGCCGCTGCAGGTGACGGCGGTGAACCGCACCGCGGCCGAGATGGCCGCGCGCGGCACTCCCCGGGCCGACCAGAAGGTCCGCACGGGGGACGTGGTGAGGTACCGCCTCGCCTTCACCAACCCGCAGCGGACGCCGGTGCGTCCGGTGCTCTCGAACCCGATCGCGCCCGGGATGGCCTTCGTGGCCGGTTCGGCGCGTACCGCCCGCACCGACGCGCGGGCCGAGTACTCGATCGACGGCGGGAAGACCTTTTCCGCGCAGCCGATGGAAACCGTGGTAGTGAACGGCCGCGGCGTTCAGCGCGCGGCCGCGCCGGAGAAGTACACGCACGTGCGATGGACCGTAGGCGGCTTCGTGGCTCCCGGGGCCACCGTCGTCGCGGAATTCGACGTCCGCTTCGGGGCCTCGCCCCAGACGGACAGCAACACGGCCTCGCCCGCGGCCGGACCCAGCGGGCGGTAATCCACGACATCCCCCCATTCCCACCCCAGTCCAAGGTTCCAGGAGATGACCAGAATCCTCCGGCGAGTCGCCTTCGCGGCGATGCTTCTCGCCCCCTTCGCGGCGGCCCCTGCGCAAGCGCAGTCGCCGACCCCCGAAGGCACCACCATCACCAACACCGCGACGGCCACATGGACCGACGCGAACGGGAACACGTACACGCCGGCCACCGCCAGCGTGAGCGTGACCGTGGGCTACAAGGCCGCGCCTGACGTCGTTTCGGCCACGTCGGTGACGCCTTCCTCGCCGAGCACGGGCAACGAGCTCCCCTTCACCATCACCAACGGCGGCAACGGCGTCGACAGCCTCACCGTGTCCACCACGGCGGCGTCGGGCGTGTCGATCACGGGCTACAAGATCGGCTCCACCACGTACGCCAACCTGGCGGCGCTCAACCTGGCGCTCGCCGGCACCGCGGTCGCGGCCAACGGCACCATCACGGTGACGGTGGTCTACACGGTGGCTCCGGGCCAGGGCGGCCAGACCATCCCGGTCTCGCTCACGGCCACTTCGCGCCGCACGCCGGCCGCGACGGGCGCCAGCGACAGCTCCACCACCAACGTGATCCCCGCGGTAGCCGCGAGCGTGGTGGTGACGCCGGACGCCGCGGCGGTGAGCCGCCTTCCCAGCGGCACCGGGCCGACAACCTACACGGAAACGTTCACCGTGCAGAACACGGGTAACCGCTCCGACACCTTCTCGCTGTCGGCCGGCTCCAGCACGGGCGCGGTGGTGAGCATCGTGTCCGTGGACGGCACGGCCGGCACCACGGGATCGATCACCCTCGCCCCCGGGGCAAGCGGCACGGTCACGGTAACGTACACCGTGTCCAACAGCGCGGCGGCGGGCGCCACGTCCACCATCGGCCTTACCGCCACCTCGGGGAACGGCGCGAGCCAGAGCGACTCGGGCAGCCGCGTGGTCACCGTGATCCGCGCCGCCATCAGCATGAGCAAGCAGGCGTACCTGGACAACCAGACGACCGAGCTCGTGGCGGCCGACCGGGTGCTCCCGGGGCAGTACATCCAGTACAAGATCACCGTCACCAACACCGGCGGCGCCGCGGCCACCCTCACGGGCACCGGCTATGGCATCACCGACCCGCTTCCCAGCCAGGTGACGTACGTCTCCACCTCGGGCGACGCGGCCGGCTGGACGATCAGTGAGAGCAGCGGGACCGTCTCGGCGACGCTCACGGGCACGCTGGCACCCGCCGCGAGCCGGTTCTTCTGGATTCGCGTCCAGATCAAGTAACCAGACTCTCTGCCTACGCCGATCCGAATGCCCTTCTCAGGCACTCTCACCCGCATGGTCGCAAGCGACCCGAGCCGGACCCGCAAGGTCCGCCGGGCGCTGGCCGCTGCATGGGTGGCCGGTCTGGTGTACGCCGCCGCGCCTGGCGCGGTGGCGGCCCAGACCGGGGACACGGTGCGGGTGGAGAACCGCGCCACCGCCACCTTCCGGACCGACGACGGTTTTGAGGGGAGCGCGGAGGCCGCGGTGACGGTGGTGGTGAAGTTCACGGCGGGGGTGCGGATCTCCGCGCCACAGACCGCGGCGCTCGTCCCGGGCGCGCGCCGGGTGTTTGCCCACCGGCTGGAAAACATGGGGAATGGGGCGGACCGGTTCACCCTTGCGGCCTCCGCGCCGCAGGGGTGGGTCGTCCGTTTGTTCGTGGATACCGACGGGGACGGGGTGCTCGGGGAGGCGGATGCCGCCGTCTCGGGCGCCCTCCCGCTCGGTGCCCGCGAGTCCGCGGCGCTCCTCCTGGTAGTGGACGTACCCGCCGATGCGCCCGACGTGGCCTCGGCGGCGCTCGACGTGCGGGCCACCAGCTCGGTGAATCCCGCGCTTGCCGACGCCGTGCGCGACATGGTTTCGGTGCGCCGCCCGGTAGCGGCGCTGTCGCTGGGCAAGTCGGTGGACCGCACCGACGCCACCCCGGGCGACACCCTCCTCTACACCCTCTCCTACGCCAACCGGGGCGATGCCGCATCCGGCGCGGCGGAGGTGGTGGACACGCTTTCCTCCGCGCTGCAGGTGGTAGCGGGCAGCGTTACAATCAACGGCCAGGCGCTCACCGACGCCGCCGACGGCGACGCGGGCTCGGTGCAGGCAACCGAGGCCGGCCGCCAGGTGGTGCGCGTGAACGCGGGCGTCGTCGAGCCGGGCGCCTCCGGCACGATCTTCTTCCGCGCGGTGGTGGGCGCGGGGGCGGCGTCGGTGGCCAACGGCGCCTCGATGACCACCGAGCGCCTCGCCTACACCCCGCCGCTGGTGGCCGTGTCGCCGGTGGTGGAGACGCAGCTCGTACGCCCGGAGATCGCGCTGGCCAAGGAGCGGCTGGGCGCGGACACGGTGCGCGTGGGCGGCGAGGTGGAGTACCTCCTCACCTGGACCAACAAGTCCGCCGCCGTGGCCGCCCGTGGCCTGGTGCTGGAAGACACCCTCCCGGCCGGCCTGCAGTTCGTGCGCGCCGACCGCGAGCCCGAGGTGAGCGGGCAGGTGCTGCGCTGGACGCTGGGGCTGGTGAACGCGGGCGAGACGGGCTCGGTGCGCGTGACCGTCCGCGTGACTGCGCGGCCCGAAGACGGCCCCGTGGTGAACCGGGCCGTGCTCGCGGGCGCCAACGCCACGGCCGTCGCGGCCGAGTCGGCTCCGCTGCGCGCGCTCGGCTTCACCGGCGACGAGATCTCCGTGAAGAAGACGGCCGGCGTGCTGGAAGCGGCCATGGGCGAGGCGGTGCCCTACTCGGTGGCGGTGGAGAACCGCGCCACCGTGGCGCTGCGCGGCGTGCAGGTGGTGGACTTCCTGCCGGCCGGGATGAAGTTCGTGGAGGGCCGCCTCACCGGCGCCGACAGCGCGCGGGTGGAAGGGAACACCCTGCGCATCTTCCTGGGCGAGGTGGCGCCCCTCTCCACGCGCACCGTGGGCTACCTGGTGACGGTGGTGTCGCCGGGCGCCGCCCGCGCCCTGGAGAACCGGGCGATGGCCACCGCCGAGGGCGGCGCGCTCAACTCCGACACGGCCTCCGCCTGGGTGCGGATGCGCGGCGGCTTCGCCCTTCAGGTGCGCACCCTGGTGGGCAAGGTGTGGGTGGATACCAACGGCAACGGGCGCCAGGAGAGCGGCGAGCGCGGCGTGCCGGGCGTGGACGTGTGGAGCGCCGACGGCGAGGTGGTGACCACCGACCGCGAGGGGCGCTACTCCTTCCGCGACGTGCGCGTGGGCACCCACGCCGTGCGCGTGGACACGGTGGGGATCCCCGCCAACCTCGGCTTCGCCCGCCCGGCCGACGCCATCGCGCGCGTGCGGATGGAAGGGTGGACGACGCCGCGCGTGGACTTCCGCCTGGTGCCGCGCGCCGGCCCGGCCAGCCTCACGGTGGCCGCCCCCCACGCCCCGGCCGAGCACACCGGCGCCGGCCCCGCCGCCCCGGCCGCGCCCGCCGTCGAGGTGAAGGACTCCACCCCCCGCGCGGCGCGGATCGCCCCGGCCCGCACCGAGGAGACCCGCAAGGCCGCCGACGCGAGCAGCTTCGCCACCGGCCCCTCCGTGAAGTTCTTCGCCCCCGGCGACGGGTCGGTGATCGCCACCAACCGCCTCTTCGTGGGCGTGAAGGGCGAGCCCGGCGCGGCGGTGCGCCTGTTCGACGGCGACTCGGCCATCGCCGAGGCCACCCTGCGCCCCGACGGCGTGGCGGACTTCATCGGCGTGCAGGTGGGCGCCGGTCCGCACCGACTGCGCGTGGAGATGAAGAACTCCTGGGGCCAGCAGCGCGCCGACACGCTGGCGCTCCACGTCTCCGGCGGCGCCGAGCGCTTCGAGGTGGGCGACGTGCCCGCCCTCCACGCCGGCGCCCCGCGGGCGGACACGGTGCGGGTGCGGGTGCTGGATACCTGGGGCGTGCCCACCAGCGGCGGCGTGGCGGTGACGGTGGAGAGCACCGGCGCCGAGACGCTGGGCGCCGACCAGGACGGCGGCTCGGCCGGGCAGCAGCTGCGCGCGGACAGCGCCGGGTGGCTGGCGGTCCCGCTCCGTCCGGGGCACGTGGTGGGGCCGGGCGAGCTGCGGCTTGCAGCGGGCAAGGCGACCGCGAGCATCCCGCTGCGCGTCCTCCCCTCCACCCGCCCGCTGATCGCCACCGGCGTGGGGCAGGTGGGAGTGGGTGCCGCGCCCGGCGCGTTCGGCGCGGTGACGGTGCGCGGCTCGGTGGCGCGCGAGACCACGGTGAGCGTGTCGTTCGACTCGCGCCGGGGCCAGGAGGGCGACGACTTCTTCGGCCGCGGCTACGACCCGGGCGACGAGTCGCGCTACCCCACCCTTGGCGACGGGAGCGAGCGGCGCGTCCTCTCCTCCTCCACCCAGAAGGTCTCCGCGCGCGTGGAGCGCGGCTTCGACTGGGTGCAGCTGGGCGACGTGGAGACGGGCGACTTCGGCGGCGACCCGCGGCTGGGGACGTACGGCCGCGCGCTCACCGGCGTCACCGGGCGCGTTTCCACCGGCGCGGTCACCTGGCGCGGCTTCGGCAGCGTGACGGACCAGGTGCTTGCCCAGCGCCAGGCGCGCGGCAACGGCACCTCCGGCCCGTACCGCTTCGGCGGCTCCGTGCGCCCGGGCACCGACCGGGTGGCCATCGAGGTGCGTGCCCGCGAGAACGCGGCCCGCGTGATCTCGCGCCTGGAGCTGGCCCGCTGGAACGACTACCAGATCGACTACGCCACGGGCGAGGTGCTGCTGCAGCGCCCCGTGCCCAGCACGGACCAGGCGGGCAACCCCGTGTTCGTGGTGGCGATGCTGGAGAGCCGCTCGGGCGGCGAGGCCCGCTTCGTGGGAGGCGCGAGGATGGAAGTGGACGCCGCGCGCGTCCTGGGCATCCGCGGCGCCGCGGGCGACTCGCTCGCCTTCTCGGTGATGGGCGTGCGCGACGGCGGCGAGCCCACCTCCGGCTTCGGCGGGCAGGACCTGCTGGGGACCGGGCTGCGCGTGCGCCACGGCGGCCTCACGCTGCGCGGCGAGATGCTGCGGTCGCAGCGGCCGGACTCGGTGGCCTACGCCGGCCGCGCCGAGGCGTCGTGGACGCTCTTCCGCGACCGCGCCCGCATCGGCGCCGAGTGGCTGAAGGTGGGCGCCGGCTTCGCGCCGGGCACCGACCCGCGCCTCAGCGCCGGCGTGCAGGAGCTGCGCGCCATCGGCGAGCTGAAGGTGACCGATGCCAACACGCTCAACCTCAGCCACGACCGCCAGCGCTTCGACGGGTACGGGATGGAGCGGGCCAGCACCATGCTGCGCAGCCGCAACCGCCTGGCCGGCCGCGCGCTGGTGACCGAGGCGGGGATGACGAGCGACGACGACGGCAGCGGCACCGCCTCCTCCGCGCTCGGCAAGATGACGCTCTCCGTTACGCCGCGCGCCGACCTGTGGGTGGAAGGGACCCGCGTCCTCTCCGACCGCCGCCCGCTGGCGGGGGCAGGTGCCCTCACCTCGCGGCCGGACCAGATGGGCCTCGGCGCGTCGTACCGCGTCTTCGGCAACACCCGCGTGGAGGGCTCGCACCGCTGGGTCACCACCCGCGGCGACTCGGCGGGGAGCTACGGGCTGAGCTCGGTGAACCTGCGCACGGACGCCATCCTGGGCGGGCAGATGTGGGGCGGGCTGGAGCGCGCCGACGCCGAGCGCGCGTCGCACTCCGCGGTGCTGGGCTGGAACCAGCGCCTTAGCCTCACCGGCGGATGGTCGCTCAACGTGCTGGGCGAGCGCCACTTCGGCCTCAACCGCGCCGCGCTCCT
>DASVSA010000056.1:0-9108 GCA_036388335.1 Longimicrobium sp.
GGCCGCCTCCACCACCGTGTCGGCAAGCGGCTTGATGCGCGAGATGGTGTCGTGGAGCTCCTCCATCCGGCCCTCCGTCTCTCTGTTGGGTGCAGCGCCTACGCCGGGCGGCGCAGGCTCTCGTGCGTGAGCACCACCGCGCGCTCGGCCCCGGCGCCTAGCGCGTCCAGCAGCGTGGTCTGGTCGCGCGTGGCGGAGGGGACCTCGTGGCAGCGGCGGCAGCGCGCCTCGTACGCCTCGTGCCCTCCCACCTGGATGACGGGTGCCTCGTACGGAGCGGGCTCGCCGTTCACCAGGCGCTGGTTGCGCGTGGCCGGGTTGCCGCACCTCACGCAGATGGCGTGGAGCTTGTCCACCGTCTCGGCCACGGCCAGCAGGCGCGCCATGGGGCCGAACGGCTCGCCCCGGAAGTCCATGTCGATCCCGGCCACGATCACGCGCGCGCCGCGATCGGCCAGGAGCTGGATCACGTCCACGATCCCATCGTCCAGGAACTGCACCTCGTCCACGGCGAAGACGCGCGTGTCGGGGTGCGCCTGTTCCAGCACCTCGCGGCTGTTGCGCACGGGCACCGCGTCCACCTCGGCCCCGTTGTGCGAGCTGATGCGCATGACGCCCGCGTAGCGCACGTCCAGCGCGCTCTTGAACACCTGTACCCGGCGCCGGGCGATCAGCGCGCGGCGGACGCGGCGGATCATCTCCTCGGACTTGCCGCTGAACATCACCCCGGTGACGACCTCGATCCAGCCGTGGCCCTCGCCGTGGTAAAGCGCGATGTCTCTCAACCTGTAGCTCTGTGTGCGCGGAAGGGTGTGCCCGCGGTGGCGGTGCGGGCCTCCATTGTAACCCGCGCCGCTCCCCGGCGACAAGCACCCGCCCGCACGGCGCCGCCGTTGTCCCCCACCGCGCGACCCCTTATCGTCTCCCCATGAGCGCTCCCGTCTACCGCGAACATGCTCCGCCGCCCGCGCTCGCCGGGCGCGTGGAGTGCCTGTGGACGATGTGCTCGGAGGGGACGCTCGCGGCGCCCGTGCTCAACCGGGTGCTCCCCGACGGGTGCATGGACCTGGTCTTCGACTTCGGCGAGCCGCGCGGCTACGCGGTGGGCGCCATGACGCGCGCCCTGCCGGTGAGCATGGCCGGGCACGTAGAGGTGCTGGGCGTCCGCTTCCGGCCCGGCGGCGCCGCGCTGCCGGTGCCCGCCGGCGAGCTCACCGACCGCGACGCGGCGCTGGACGAGCTGGGGCTGGGCGAACTGGGCGCGCGGGTGCTGGAGGCGGGCTCCGCGCGCGCCGCCCTCCCGGTGCTGGCGGGGGTGCTCGCGGCGCTCCCTCCGCGCGCGCCCGAGCCGGTGGCGGTGGCGGCATGGGCGCACCTGCGCTCCACGGCGGGCGCGCTGCCCGTGCGCGAGCTGGCCGCGCAGCTGGGGGTGGGGGAACGGCGGCTCCAGCGCATCTTCCACCAGCACGTGGGGCTCACGCCCAAGGAGGCGGCGCGCGTGGCGCGGCTGAACGCGGCGCTGGCGCTGCTGCGCGAGGGGCCGGAGCTTCCGCTGGGGCGGGTGGCGCTGCGGGCGGGGTACTACGACCAGGCCCACTTCAACCGCGAGTTCGCGCGGCTGGTGGGCCTGGCGCCGCACGCCTGGCGGGCCGAGCGTGTCGCATCCGTACAAGCGGCCGGGGCGGGGGAGCGATAAGATGGAGGCCCCACCCTCAACCGGAACGAGAACGATGCCGACCCTGAAGAAGCTTACCCCGATCCTTTTCGTCGACCAGATCGAGCCCTCCATCCCCTTCTGGGTGGACCGGCTGGGCTACACGCGCACCGCCGAAGTGCCGCACGGCGACCGCCTGGGCTTCCTGATCCTGGAGAAGGACGGCACCGAGATCATGTACCAGACCCGCGCCAGCGTGGAGGCCGACGCCTCCGCTATCGCCGAGGGGCTGGCCATGCGCGGCTCCATCCTCTTCATCGAAGTGGACGACCTGGCGGCGGTGGAGCGGGCGCTGGAAGGGGCGGAGATCATCCTGCCGCGGCGCACGACGTCGTACGGGGCCACCGAGGTGTTCGTGCGGGAGCCGGCGGGGAACGTGGTGGGATTCGCGCAGTTCGGGGGATAGAAGAAGTCTCACACCGAGGCACGGAGGCACGGAGATGACTTCATCTCCGTGCCTCCGTGCTCTCAGCGCTATTCGATGCGCAGCGTCACGATGGGGTCCACGCGCGTGGCGCGGCGGGCCGGGATGAAGCTGGCGAGGAGCGCCACGGCCACCAGCAGGATGCCCACCGCAACGAAGATCAGCGGGTCCGTGGCGCTCACCCCGTAGAGGAGCGTGCGGAGCACCCCCGACACCGCCAGCGCGGCGGGGATGCCGATCAGGAGGCCCGCCAGGGCGAGCCGCGCGCCCTGCTTCACCACCATCCCCTGCAGCGCGCCCGTGCCCGAGCCCAGCGCGAGCCGGATGCCGAACTCGCGCATCCGCTGCGCCACCGAGTACGACATCACCCCGTACAGCCCGGCCGCGGCCAGCACCACCGCCACCACGGCAAAGGTGCCCAGCAGGAAGAGGTAGAGGCGCCGGTCGGACACGGACTCGGCGATCACCTGCTCCAGGGTGCGCACGTTGGCCACGGGCACCCCCGCGTCCACCTCGCGGATGGCCCGGCGCACGGACGCGAGGGCGGTGGCGGGCGGCAGGGTGGTGCTCACCACCAGCGACATGCCCGGCGGCCCGTCGCCCAGATACGGGTAGTAGAGCTCGGGATGGGGATTCTGGGTGAGCTCGGCCTGCCGGACGTCGGCCACCACGCCCACGATGGGGTACGGCTTGCCCAGCACCAAATTGCGCCCCACCGGGTCCTCGCCGGGGAAGTAGCGGTCCGCGAGCGCCTGGTTGATCATCACCACGGCGGTGTCGTCGGGGAGCAGGTCCCGGCCGCGGCGCACCGGCACGCCCACCGCCGCGAAGTACCCCGGGCTTACCGCTCGCCACTCGGCGAATGGCGCGTCGGACGGGCGGCCGGAGTCGGGGCGCCCCTCGATGGCGAAGTTGCCGTTGCTCCCCCACTCCTGCAGGGGGAGGAGGGAGATCCACCCGGCGGCGCGCACCCCCGGCAGCGCCTGCACCCGCTCCAGCACGGGCCGGTAGAAGCGCGGCCCGGCGCTGCCGTCCGGGTAGCGGGTGGTGGAGGGCGCCACCTGCATGGTAAGCACGTTCTCGGTGCGCAGCCCCGTCTCGGTGGACATCAGGCGCGCGAAGCTCTTCAGCAGGAGCCCGGCCCCCACCAGCAGCACGAACGAGAGTGCGACCTGCGCGGCCACCATCCCGTTGCGCAGGCCGCGCCCCGCCCGCCCCGCGCTGGTGCGGGTGCCCCCCTCGCGCAGCTCGTGCTGCGGGTCCGAGCGCATGGCCTGCAGCGCGGGGATCAGCCCCACCGCCGTGGCCGTGATGGCGGTGGAGGCGAGCAGGTACGCGAACACCCGCACGTCCAGGGCGACCTCGGACGCGCGGGGAAGGATGCCGTCCGCCTGCCTCACCAGCACGGCCAGGATGAGCTGGGCGATGCCGAGCCCCACCACCGCCCCCGCCAGCGAGAGCACCAGCGCCTCAAGGAGGAACTGCCCCACCAGCCTCCCCCGCGGCGCCCCCAGCGCCGTGCGGATGGCCACCTCGCGGCGGCGCGTGGTGGCGCGGGCGAGGAGCAGGTTGGCCGCGTTGGCGCAGGCGATCAGCAGCACCAGCCCCGCCGCGCCCGTCAGCACCAGGAGCGCCGGGCGCACGCGGCCCACCACCACCTCCTGCAGCGCTCGCACCTCGGCGCCCCGCTCGCTCTGCGCGTCGGGGTACTCCAGCGCCAGGCGCGCCGCGATCTGGCTCATCTCCAGCTGCGCCACGTCCAGGCTCACGCCGGGCTCCAGCCGGCCCACCACGGCCAGCCAGTGCGAGCCCCGGCTGGAGAGCTGCCCCTCGCTGAGCCGGAAGGGCACCCACAGGTCGGTCGCCGCGTTGCCGGCGGGGAAGCGGAAGCCGCCCGGCATCACTCCCACCACCGTGTACGATTCGCCGTCCAGGGTGATCTGCCGCCCCACGATGCCCGGGTCTCCCCCGAGCTTCTCCTTCCAGAAACGCTCGCTCAGCACCGCCACCGGCGAGGCGTCCGGCCGGTCCTCGCCCGGGGCGAAGGTGCGGCCCAGCCGCGGCTCGGCGCCCAGCAGGGAGAAGAGGTTGGCGCTGGAGGAAAGGACGGCCACCCGCTCGGGCTGCTCCGTCCCCTGCAGGTTGGCGGTGCCGGAGGCGTAGGCGGCGAGGTCGCCGAAGGAGCGGGTCTGCTCGCGCCAGTCCACGAAGTTGGGATACGAGACGGAGCCCTGCCCGCGCCCGCCGGGGCTGGGGAAGGTCTCGTACACGCGCACCAGCCGCTCCGGCTCGCCAAAGGGGAGCGGGCGCAGCAGCACCGTGGATACCACGTTGTAGATGGCCGCGTTGGCGCCGATCCCCAGCGCCAGGGTGAGCACCACCACGGCGGTGAACGCCGGCGAGCGGGCGAGCGACCTCAGCGTATGCCGGAGGTCCTGGAGAAAGGTATCCACGGCGAGGACTCCTGTGGGCGGGGCGCCGGCGCGGATGGCCGCTGCCTGCGCGGGTGGATCACGGGGGGCGGCCGGCCGCCCGCTGACCGGTACGGAGGAGAGGCTGCGCGAGTTGCAGCCGGGTGCTACGGGGCGGTCACCCGCCGGCGGAGCTCCACCAGGAGGGGCGCCGCCATGCCGATGTTCTCCTGGTTCTCGCGCAGCATGCCGCGGCGGCGCTCCACGAGCGCGGCGCCGCCGGCCCCGCGGTCCTCCATCTCTTCCAGCCGCCCCCGCCGCGCTTCCTGCATCGAAAGCCGCTCGTAGTGCTGGGCGAGCTGGTAGAAGAGCGCGTGGTCGATCAGCCGGATCGCTCCCGAGGCCACCGTCGCGTCCCACGCGGCGCGCGAGGGACGCTCCACCGCGCGGGCGGGGGTACGCGGGGCGGCGGTGCCGGACGCGCGCGCGGCTTCCCACCCGCTCACGCTCGCCGTCTCCAGGTCGTGGAGCCGCTGGCCGCGGATGACGAAATCTTCAACCTCCTGAGAGAGCGCGCTGTAGATCTGGCGGGCCTGCTTCTCGCGCTCCACGGTTTCGCGGTAGTTCTCGCCCATGAACGCGGCGGATACGCCCACGAACACGCCAAAGAGCTCGAAGGCCAGGCGGAGGGAGCCGCGCGTGACGCGCCCCTTGGCGCGGGGCTGCGGGGGGGTGTAGAACTCTCGCGGGCGCTGCGCGAGCACCCTTGGCGCGTTGTTTTGCGGTGGATCCTGGATCGGCATGGGCTCCGCGGGCGAACGGGAGACGGCTTCCAGGCAAGGGTAGGCGGGCCGCGGCCCCGGCGCAACAATCGCCGCGTCAGCGGCGCTTGTTGCGCCTCTCGAAGACCACTTCGTCCGCCACGATCATGTAGCGGATCATGCGCTCGTGCGCGTCGGGGAAGCCTTCCTGGTGGTCGCGGAAGCGGTCGTTGCTGACGATGCACGCGTCCAGCTCGCGCGCGAAGGCGAGGAGGAAGTAGTCCGCGTTGGTTCCCGCGGGGGCCTGGCGGATCTTGCCATCCTCCACCTGCCGCTCGTACAGCGGGCGGTTGTCGATCTGGTGCCGGAGCGCCGCGTCCACCACCACGATGGGCCTGTATCCTTCTTCGATCAGCTTCTCCACCACGATGTCGATGTTCACCAGCCGCGCCCGGTCTCCCTCGCTGGAGTGGGCCACGTTGGACCCGTCCACCAGCGCGATCGGCTTCTCGGCATCGGGCTGCTGCTCCCGTTCATTTTCCTGCTGCTGGTCCGGCATCCGGGTCCCTTATCTCTAGTCTCGCGGCGTCCTTATGTGGTGCCAGGGCCGCATCTGATAGCATGAGGGGTGCCAGGGGGAGGAAGTGCGTGAGTGCGTGAGTGCGTGAGTGCGTGAGTGCGTGAGTGCGTGAGTGCGTGAGTGCGTGAGTGCGCTTGAACGGCGGGGAATTGGGCGGTGCGTGCTGAGGGGGGCCCTCTCCTCCCGACCTCCTCCCCCAAACAGCTGGGGGAGGAGGCGCATCTTCAGTCTCCGCGGGAGCCCTGACGCCTGGCGGTGCCGCGGCGCCGGTGGCGCACGGTCGCGCCTGGATGGTTGGAGTGCGCCCCCCTCTCCCATTATTGGGAGAGCGGGGGTCGGGGGGGTGAGGGCCCCCCCTCAGCGCGCCGCAGCCATCTCGGTTCCGGCTGCAGTCAACGCACTCACGCACTCACGCACTCACGCACTTCTGTTCATCTCCGCGCCCTCCCCCAGCCGCGCCTCCAGCCACTCCGCCGCGTACCCGATCGCGTCGGGGGGAAGGATGTGGCCGGCGTTCCACCAGCGGAGCTCCTTGGGCTCGGCTGCGGCGGCGAAGAGGCGCTCGGCCTGCTCGGGGCGGATGGTGCGGTCTCCGCGGCCGTGCACCATCAGCAGCGGGCGGCCGTCCAGCTTGCGGATGGCGCGCAGCGGGTCGGCCACCGTGCGGGCGACGGCGGCCAGGGGGGTGCCGGCCGGGAGGTCGCCGCCGGCGGCCAGCACCAGGGCGCGCACGGAGGGCTCCTGCGCGGCGATGAGCACGGCCAGGAAGGAGCCCAGCGAGTAGCCGGCGAGCGCCAGGCGGCTCGCGTCCAGCTCGGGGCGGGCGCCCAGGTAGCGCAGGGCCAGCGCGCTCTCGGACACGGCCTGGCGCCAGATCTTCATCAGGGCGAGCGGGTTGCGGTACGCCTGAGCCTGCACCGGGTGGCTGCGGGTGCCGTGGAGGGGGAGGTCGATGGAGAGCGAGGCGATCCCCCGCTCCAGGAGCGCGGCCCCCACCCCCTCGCTCATGTGCTCCTTGCGCGAGGTGTAGCCGTGAAGGAGCAGCGCGCCCGGGGCCGGTGTGCCCTCCTTGGGCACGAGGAGCACGGCGGGCACGGGATCGCCCGTGGTGCGGAACTCCACCACGATCCTCCGCCCGCCCTTCCACGGCCCCTCGGAGCGCGTGGTCTGGTGTATCTGCTTCTTGAACATGCGCCCGGATTTGGCAAGAACGCTGCCGGATGCGCATCAGCCCGCATTGCCCGGCGGGCGGAGCGCCGGTAAACTCCGGGCGCCGATCCCCTTCAACGAGCAGACTTCGAGCATGCGCTACCCACTGGCCTCCGCCGCCCTTCTACTGTCCCTGGCCGCGTGCGGCGGCGACG
This sequence comes from Longimicrobium sp., assembly GCA_036388335.1. Taxonomy (GTDB): domain Bacteria; phylum Gemmatimonadota; class Gemmatimonadetes; order Longimicrobiales; family Longimicrobiaceae; genus Longimicrobium. The sequence goes on from DASVSA010000056.1 coordinate 7,255, forward strand.
ACTTCGACGCCGGCGTGTACGACGTCACCGGCCGCTGGACGGGCTCCGCGCTCGCCGACACCGCGCGCTACGAGCTGGACCTCGACCTCCGGCAGGACGCGGAGGACATCAGCGGGACCGGCACGCTGACCGCGGGCGGCGAGACGGTGGACGTGCGGGTGACGGGCGAGTTCGCCTTCCCCAGCGTGGACCTGGTGCTCAGCGCCCCCGGCTTCGTCCCGGCCGTCTTCGATGCCGCGTTCGAGGTGGACACCATCCGCGCCGCGGAGGGCACCACCCCCGCCGTGACGCGCGAAAGCCCCTTCCGCATCGGCGGCACGCTGCGGGAGTCCGAGCTGCGCAGCCTGCCGCTGACCCTCCTGCGCGACACGCTCTGAGCTCCGTGAGCCCCGCCGTTCTCAGCGCCGAAAGATCTCGCGGATGACTGAAAGCAGGGCGGTGGGGAGCAGGTCCAGGCGGTGGAGGATGACGTGGCCGCTGGGGCCGAAGATGCGCGGCAGGTAGTCGCCGCCCTTGAGGTCGATGGTGAGGCAGAAGGGGTGGATGCCGAAGCCGCGCGCCTCGGCGATCGCCTGCCGCGAGTCTTCCACGCCGTAGCGGCCGTCGTACGCGTCCTCGTCGTTGGGCTTGCCGTCGGAAAGGATCAGGAGGAGGCGGTGCCCCGCGGGCTGCTCGCGGAGCACCGCCGTCGCGTGCCTCACCGCCGCGCCCAGCCGCGTGAAGCCCTCCGGCTGAAGCGCATCCACCCGCCGCAGCACCGCGTCGCCGTTGCGCTCGGCGAACGACTTGATGACGCGGATGCGGACGTTGCTGGCCGTGGCGCCGGAGAAGCTGAGGATCGCGTAGGGGTCGCCCAGCGCGTCGAGCGCCTCGCCCGTCAGCAGCAGGGCGAACTTCTCCACGTCGATGATGCGGTTGCGGCCGATGATCTCCGACGTGGAGCCGCTGATGTCCACCAGGAGCACGATGGCCACGTCGCGCCGTGCCGGGAGGATGGCCGTGTAGAGGCGGTCGTCGCCGGCGTGGCCGGCGCGCAGGTCGGTGAGCATGCGCACGCACGCGGCGAGGTCCAGATCGTCCCCGCGGCGCTGGCGGGGGAGCTGCGAGCGCCGGGCACGGAGCCGCTCGAACTGCTGGCGGACGCGGCGGGCCAGCGCGGCGTGCATCTCCAGCACCTGCCGCGACCACGAGCCGTCCGCCTCGGCGAAGGGGTGGATGCGCACGATGGCGCCCGGCGTGCGGTGGCGCCCCGTCTGGTAGTCCCACTCCGGGTAGACGAAATCCGTTTTCGCCACGGGCGCCGCAACCTCCGGCCGCTCGCCGGAGTCCTCGACGGTCACCTGTGACGCGCCCTGGCCCTGCTCGCCGGCCGGGTCGTCCTGGGAGTCGGGCTCCCCGGTCATCGTGCCCTCGGCGGAGGGCTCCTGCTCGGGCTGGGGCGCGCCGCCCTCCCGCGTGGCGTCGTTCGGCGCGTCGGCCGTGGGGGCGTCCGCGGGCGCTTCCTGGGCCATCATCTGGCCGCGCCCCGCGGAAATGGGGGCGTCGCTCGCGGCCCGCGGCGCTGCCGGATGTGCCTCGCGGAGGCCGGCCGGGGGGAGCACGGAGCCCCAGTGCGAGACCGGATCCACGCCCCGGTAGCGCCCGGCCGCGCGGATGCGGACCGCCTCGGCGCGGGCGCGGCGGAGCGACTCCTCCGGCGTGTCACACCCCGCCAGCGAGGGCGGCGGGTCCGATGCGTCCGCCGAGAGGAGCTGCCGGACGATGGACTCCACCTCGCGATCCGCCGCCCGGCGCGCGGAGCGGTCGCCGCGCCGCGCACGCTCGGCCGAGCGCTCGGCGGCCAGGGCGGCGCGC
>DASVSA010000057.1:0-2288 GCA_036388335.1 Longimicrobium sp.
GCCCCGGTGCAGTACGAGTTCGGGTGGGTCACCATCGCGCCGGCCGCCACGGCGGCGGCCAGCCGGTCGCCGGCAGGCGCGCGCGCCAGCCTTTCCGCGAGCGGCGTGGAGCACGGGATGACGGCGACCGTGTACGGCATCACGGGCGCGCAGCTCGCGGAAAAGGTCACCTGGAGCAGCTCCAACCCGGCGGTGGCCACCATCGTCGACAGCACCGGGATGATGAGGGACGTGAGCGACGGGACCACGATCATCACGGCCACCTCCGTGGTGGAGCCCCGGCGCAAGGGCTCGGCGCCGATGACGATCACGATGCCGCCTCCGCCCCTGGCGCCTGGTCTGGTGATCAACTGCCACGCCGAGATCGCGGCGCGGACGGTCTCGTGCGGCTATTCGGACGACGTGGCGCTCGCGCCGAGCAACGTCCAGGCGGCGCACGGGATCCTGTCCTTCGACATGACCGTCCAGAACCTGCTGCCGGAAGCGATGGGCACGCCGGACGGCGTCATCGTCGACTCGGCCGGGATTCCCCTCTTCTTCGCCGTCACGGCGGCGGCGGGCGGCACGGTGACCGCCAACAACCAGAGCGGCCAGCGCGAGGGCCGGCCCTACTTCGGCTATCCTCAGAAGCTCGGCCAGAACGAGGTGTCGGCCAGCCTGCCGTGGCAGCTCGCGTACACCGACGGGGTCACCTCCTTCGACTTCCAGGTCCGCGTGGAAGCCGAGCTGCAGCCGCTCCTCGTCATCAACGAGGTGATGGTGAACCCCAACTACCCCGCCTCCCCCGACGAGCGCGCGGCGGAGTGGTTCGAGGTGTACAACGCCGGGAGGTATCCGGTGCAGATGCAGGGGATGGTGATCGCCGACTCGGCCGCATCCGGGCGGCGTCCTTATCACCTCATCGGCGCGTCGCTGATCGTGCAGAGTGGCGGATACGTCGTGCTGGGCGGCAGCGCCAACACCTCGACGAACGGGGGCGCGCCCGTCAACTACGCGACCGGGGCGAGCATCAGTCTCATGAACTCGCTCGACGCCCTCAAGATCTCACGCGTCTACGGTGCAGGCGACACGCTCACCATCGACCGCACCCAGTTCGCCTCGGCCGCCGTCTCGGCGCAGAACGGGGTGAGCCGCGAGCTCAAGAACCCCGCCCTCGACAACTCGAACATGGACGGGTCCAACTGGGCCGATGCATCGGTCACCGCGGTGTATGGCTCGGCCGGCCGCGGCACGCCCGGTGCGCAGAACAGCGGGTACACGCCCAACCGGCTCCCCGCCGGCACGGGTCCCGTGCGGCTCTCGAGGACCGCGGGGCAGTCACCTCCGTAAACGTCACGCAGGTGGATAGAAGAAATAGCAACCGGTACCACACGGAGGCGCAGGGACACGGGGGGAAGCACTCCTCCGTGTTTCTGTGCCTCTTCGTGATCCTGCCGTGGCTGTGCCCGCCGCTCGCGGCGCAGGCGCGGGACTCGGTGCACGCGCTGGAAGGGGTGGTGGTCGCGGGCCGGCGCATCGGGGCGGCGGGCGGCGCGAGCGGCATCGTGGTGAACCCGGACTCGCTGTCGCTGCGGCCGGCCGCGACCGTGGAAGATGCGCTCCGCGAGCTTCCCTTCGTGCACGTCCGCCAGAACTCGCGGGGGATGGCCGAGATCTCGGTGCGGGGCTCGGAGTCGCGGCAGGTGGCCGTACTGCTGGACGGCGTTCCCCTGTCGCTGGCGTGGGACCACCGCACCGACCCCTCCGTGATCCCGCTGCTGGGAGTGAGGAGCCTGTCGCTGGTGCGGGGGCTCCCCTCGCTGCTGGGCGGGCCCAACGTGCTGGGCGGGGTAGTGGAGGTGGATGTGGGGCGCGGCGCCGGGCGGGAGGAGAACGCCGTGCGGGCGATGGCCGGATGGGACGATGCGGGCCATCGTGCCGCGGGCGCATCGGCGACGGGGGTGGCGGGAAGGTGGGTGGCGCGGGCGGGGGCGGGATTCCGCTCGCGGGACGGGCTCGCGCTCCCGCGCGCGGTGATCGATTCCGCGGGACACGGCGGGCTGCGCGCCAACTCGGACGTGGAGCAGGCCAGCGCGTTCGGCGTGGCGCGGTGGGAGGGGCCGGCGCGGAGCTGGGTCTCGCTCTCCGGCTCGGCCTTCCGCGCCGAGCGGGGGGTGCCGCCCGAGCTTCACCTGGCCGCGCCGCGGCTCTGGCGCATCCCCCAGGAGTGGCAGGGCGTGGCGGCGCTCACGGCGGGCTCGGGGCGGAGGAGGACCGCGTGGGGCACCGGGGAGGTGGAGGCGAGCCTG
>DASVSA010000058.1:0-7623 GCA_036388335.1 Longimicrobium sp.
CCACTCGCCCAGCACCCACTCCGGCGTGCGGAGCATCAGCATCCAGTTGACCGTGGTGCTGCCGCCCACCGCGCGCCCCTGCAGGATGGGGATGGCGAGGTCGTCGGTGGCGCGCGCGCCCGCGTCGGCGTAGAGGCGCGAGGTCATGGTGGCCTCGTCCTCGGTGAGGTCCTCGCCGCGCCAGTGGCCGCCCTCCTCCAGGATGACTACCTGGTGCCCCGCCTCCGCCAGCCTCGCCGCCGCCACCGCCCCGCCCGCCCCGGTGCCGATCACGCACACGTCCGCCCTGATCCGCGTGTCGCCGCCGAGCTGGGCTCCTTCCGTGATCCCCGTCGCGCGGTCCGCCGCGAACACCCGCAGCTCTCCCGGCGTGGGGCGCAGCACGCGCGGCGCGACGGGTGTCGCTTCCGGGTCGGCGCCGGGGAGCGGCCCCTCCCAGGGGACCGCGGGCTCGCGGGTGTGGAGCGGGCCCAGGTAGCCGATGGATGCGTGGCTCGCGGGCCGGGCGTAGTGGGTGGAGAGGATGAGCCTGCGCAGCGCCTGGAAGAGGGTGCGCACGGGCGGAAGCGCGCTGGTCTCCATCTCCCGCAGCCGCGCGTCCTGCCCGCGCGCGTCCAGACGGGTGAAGCGCCGCAGCGAGCCGTGCCCCACCAGCGCCGTCGCGGGGTGATCCAGCAGCTCCAGGATGATGCCCACCCGGCGCGCGTCGGGCGGCGGCGCGGTGGCGAGGCGCTGCTGTACGGCGCGCGCGAGCTCCGCCGCGGCCGGGTCGGGCGCGTCCGCGAGGGGGACCATGCGCCGGCAGAGCGCTTCGAGCACCGCGAGCCGGGCGGGGGCGAGGTTCATCGGAGGTCGTCGTGGGGAGGCGTGCGCGGGAGTCCCAAGCTTAGGTGCGCGGGGCGGCGGCGTCAACGCGGCGAGCGGGCGCAAGCTCTTGCCGCCGTGCACCTTGCCGGGTCCGCAACTTGCAGCCGGGCGCTCCCCCGCCCCGCCGGGGGCGCCGATCTCGGAGGATCTCACACGGGAGGAACTCGATGCCAGGCTACGGACGCGACTACAACAACGGCGGCGGCTTCATGGACCGCGTGGGCAACGGCTTCCGCCGCATGTTCGGCGGCGGCAACGACTACAGCCGCGACTACTCCGCGTACGACCGCAACTACTCCAACCGCAACTTCGGCGGCTACGGCGGGCAGGGCGGGAACGGATTCTCGGGCCAGGGCGGCTACGGCAGCGGCGCCGGGAACAGCTTCATCGGCAACCAGGGCGGGTATGGCGGCGGGTTCGGCGGCCAGGGCGGGTACAGCGGCCAGGGCGGGTACGGGAACCAGGGCGGCTACGGTGGCCAGGGGTACGGCGGCGGGTTCGGGGGCGGGAACCAGCAGTACGGCGGGCACCTCGACCCGGATCGCGTGCGCTTCGTCCGTTACGACCGCGACTACGGCGCGCAGGGCGGGTACAGCCGTGGCATGGAGTACGACAACGACTACGCGGGCCGCAACGACCTGAACCGCGACGGGATGCGCGGGCGGATGGGCGGCGGCGGGATGGGCGGCGGGGGCAACCCCGGGGCGTTCGGCGGCGGCTCCGCGGGCCAGCGCAGCAACGTGGGCGAGTGGGGCGACTACGGCGGCGGCGCGTACGGCGACACGGGTGCGTTCCGCGGCGCCAGCTCGGGCGGCATCGAGCCCGGCCGCTACTTCCGCGGCTACGGCATCGGCAGCGGGCACCGCTACTCGCCGTACTGATAACGGCTTGGCTCACACGGAGACACAGAGGCACAGAGATGACTTCGTCTCTGTGCCTCTGTGTATTACTCGAACAGGTCCGGCTCCTCGCTGCGGCGGCGGCGGCGCGGCTCGCGGATGACGGGCTCCTCGGGGAAGATCACCACCGCGTCCGGGTGCGCCAGGGAGCGGTAGATGGCGCGGCCTTCCTTGCGGAGCACGGCCAATGCGCCGCGCACCTCGTCGGGCGTCAGGTCTGAGTTCGTGAGCCCCGCCAGCACGTCGCGCAGGGGGAGCGACTGGCCGCGATGGCGCTCGGCCAGGAGCACGGCGGCGGCGGCGGGATCAGGGCGGCGCGCCGGCTCGGCAGCCGCATCCGCCGCGCCGAACAGGTCCAGCGCGGGAGGCGGGGCGGGGGGCTCGGTGGATGGCGGGAGGAGGACGGCCGCCGCGCGATCCGCCAGCCCCGCGCCCTGCACCGCCGCGTTCAGCGCCAGCGCCGCGGCGGGCTCCGATGCCACCAGGAAGAGGTGCGCGGCGGAGGCGTCCTCGCCGGGGGCCACGCGGGCGCTCTTGAGCACGCGCCCCTCCGCCGCCTTCTCCAGCCGCGCGCGGAAGCGCTCCACCACCCCCTCCAGCGCCCGCCCCGCCGCACCCTCGCGCTCCGCCGCGCGCCACGCGAACACCCACTCGTGCCGCGCATCGCCCAGCAGCGCCGAGCATCCTTCCACGATGCGCTTCGCGAACGGGGGCAGGTCCGCCAGCGGCCCGGAGAACTTCCCCTGCTTCTCGTAGTCCGTGTGCGGGAAGCGGAGGAGGAGGTCCGTCCCCGCGTCGCCGAGGACGGCCTCCAGCAGCGGCCAGGGGAGGCGGCGGGCGCTGGGCGGGGCCATCCACAGGAGGGCGCGCGTGGGCTCCGCGAAGGCGAGGAGGACGTCGGCCACGTTGCGGAAGTCCGCCTCCACCAGCGCCACCTCGCCTGGCCCGAGCCGCGAGGGATCGTCGGTGTCGCGGATACGCCCGCCCCAACCCGCGGCCTCCAGCTCGGCGCGCAGGCGGGCGAGGAGGCCGGGATCTTCCTCCACCAGCACGGCGCGCGCGTGCTCCGGCGCCGCCTCCAGCACCGCCCTCACCGCCGCCACCGCCCGCGACGGCCCCTGCCGCCCCGGATCGCCCACGCCGAACACGTACTCCGCCCCCGCGAACGCGTCCAGGTACACCATCCGCCGTGGGCCCTCATCCTCCTCGTCGCGCGCCATCACGCGCGCCGCGTCCCGCGCCCACGCGCCGGCGAACGCGGCGAGCACGGGGTGCAGCGCGGCGTCGAGCGAGGGCGGCGGAGCGGGCGTCACGGCAAAGGGCGCGGGGTGGACGTTTGGATGCGGGCGAACACTACACCCGAACCCAAACCGAAGCAACCCGGCCCGGGGGTTGCTGCAGCGGGGCGCCGGGACCGAAACCAGAGGAGGAACGCCATGGATGCCACCACCTCAAGCAAGGCGACCGTCGCCTGCTCGTCGTGCGGACGACTCAACCGCGTGGACCTCGCGCGCGCCGGAGACCGGCCGAAGTGCGGCGCGTGCGGCCGGCCCATCGCGCTCGACCACCCGCTGCCGGTGACGGACGCGACGTTCGACCGCGTGGTGGGCGGATCGGACGTGCCGGTGCTGGTGGACTTCTACGCGGACTGGTGCGGGCCCTGCAAGATCATGGCGCCGGTGCTGGACGCGGTGGCGCAGGCGCGCGCCGGCTCCGTGCTCGTCGCCAAGCTGGACACGGACCGCAACCCCGCCGTCGCGCGCCGCTTCCAGATCGCCTCCATCCCCACCCTGATCGTCTTCCGCGGCGGGCGCGAGGTGGCGCGCGAGCTGGGCGCCATCCCCCGCCCCCGCCTGGAGGCGCTGCTGGACCGGGCCTGATCGCGGGTTCCCGCGCCCGGTGGCGTTACGGCGCGCGGCAAGGCACGGAGCAGCCACCTGGGGCTGCCCCTGCAGGATCGGTGCGGCGTGCCCGGTTTGTCATGCGCCGACGGCTCGGACGTGATGAATCACGCCCCTACAGGGATGCGGTGCGCGAGAGGGGTACACGTCGCGCCGACACGGAAGATGCGCCCCCTCCCCCGCACGCGGGGGAGGGGGCCGGGGGGTAGGGGCCCGGCCCTACCCCTCCGTGCCTCCGACTGAGCTCAGCTCCACCGTCCACCCGAGCCTCGTGTCGGGGGCGAGCGAGGTGGCGACGGAGCAGTACTTGTTGAACGAGAGTTCGGCCGCGCGCTCCGCGTGTTCCCGCGTCGTGTCCGCCGCGATGTGGAAGGTAAGGTGCACGTCGGTGAGGCGGCGCGGGGGATTGGGGGCGCGGGAAAAGCTCACCGAGACGGAGCAGGCGCTCGGCGGCGTGCGGCGCTTCTCCAGGTAGTCCACCACGTCGATGGCCGAGCAAGAGGCGATGGACACGAGAAGCGCGTCCACGGGGCTGGGCGCGGCTGCCTTCTCGCCGTCCACCAGCATGGTGGGGCCGCCGGGCGGGCCGCCGCGGTAGCGCATCCCGCCTTCCCACACCACCTCGATCGGGTACTCCGAGGGCACTCCTTCGGGCATGTCATCTCCTTGCAGGTCTTTCATGAAGTGCCTCACACAGAGACACGGAGGCACAGAGAAAAGAGGTCAGAGGCGAGCGGCGTGCTCCGCGACGAGCTGCTGGAGCCATTCGTGGATGCCGCCGTTGGTGGCGAGGACGCGGCCGGTTCCCAGCGGCTCGTCCGCGTCGCCGGGCCAGCCGGTGACGCGGCCGCCGGCTTCGGTCACCAGCAGGAGGCCGGCGGCGATGTCCCAGGGGGAGAGGCCGATCTCGAAGAAGCCTTCCAGCCGGCCCGCGGCCACGTAGGCCAGGTCGAGGGCCGCACTCCCCGCGCGGCGCACGTCGTGGGTGGAACGCACCGCATCGGCCACCAGCTGCATGTAGGCGTCCAGGTTGCCCTTCCCCGACTTGAAGGGGAAGCCGGTGCCCAGGAGTGCGCGTGCCGGATCGGCCACCGGGGTGACGCGGATGGGCTCGCCGTTGAGGAAGGCGCCGCCGCCGCGCGCCGCGTGGAAGACCTCGCGCAAGAAGGGGGCGTGGATCACCCCGGCGGCCGGCCCCTCGTCGTCCACGAAGGCGATGCTCACGCACACGAACGGGTGGTCGTGCACGAAGTTGGTGGTGCCATCCACCGGGTCCACGATCCACCTGCGCCCCGAGGTCACGGCCGCCGACGAGAGCTCCTCGCCCACCACGGCGTCGCCCGGGAAATGGGCGCGGATGCGCTCGGAAACCAGGAACTCCACCGCCTCGTCGACCTCCGTCACCAGGTCGGCGCGGCCCTTTTCGCGCACCCGGTCGGCGCCGGTGCGCGCGAAGATCAGCTCCGCGGCTTCGCGGGCGGCGTCCAGCGCCAGGCGCAGCTCGGGGGTGGGAGGAGGGGTCATGGACAGATGTATCCTCGCGGGTGAGGGAACTTAGTACGCGGTGCGGGGATACGTGACCCCTGGACCCGCGTGCGCCCACGGCGCCGCACTGGCGCGGCATCGTGGCCGATGGTACATTGCCGCTTCCGCGCACAAAAGCCAACCCGTCGCAGCCAGGCACGGCCCGTTCGTACGTCCGAACCCCGCCCACATTCAATCACCCGTCACGGTCACGTCATGGCAAACACCCCCGGGGGCTCCCCCAGAGAGGCAGCGGCCACGCTGGATCTCCCTCCGTCGCAGACCGGCTTCGCGGCCGCCAACGACACGCGCTTCTTTGGACACCCGCGCGGCCTGGCAACGCTGTTCACCACCGAGATGTGGGAGCGCTTCTCGTACTACGGGCTGCGCCCGCTCCTGGTGCTCTTCATGGCGGCGGCGCTCACCGAGGGCGGCTTCGGGCTCCCGCGCGACCAGGCGTCGGCCATCGTGGGCATCTACGGGGCCTCGGTGTACCTGGCCTCGCTCCCCGGCGGGTGGATCGCGGACCGGCTGCTGGGCCTTCAGCGCGCCATCTTCATGGGCGCGGTGCTGATCACGGGCGGGCACCTATCCATCGGCCTGTCGGGGCTGGCGGGCGCGGGCACGGCGGGCAAGGCCTTCTTCTTCCTGGGCCTGATCCTCATCGTGTTCGGCACGGGGCTGCTGAAGCCGAACATCTCCGCCATCGTGGGCGACCTGTACCCCGAGGGCGGCGCGCGGCGCGACGCGGGCTTCTCCATCTTCTACATGGGGATCAACATCGGCGCCTTCCTGGGCCAGCTCATCACCGGCGCCCTGGGCGAGACGGTGGGGTGGCACTATGGCTTCGGCGCGGCGGGCGTGGGGATGTTCTTCGGCCTGGTGGTGTACTCCATCTCGGCCAAGAAGACGCTCGGCTCCATCGGCTCGGCGCCCACGCGGCACCCGGACGCGGCCGTGCAGGCGCGCCAGGAGCGGTCGGTGAAGCTGCTCACGGGGATCGGGGTGGGGATCGTCGCCCTCGTCTTCGTGCTGGCCATCGCGGGGGTGTTCGTGCCCAACGCGCAGGTGATCGGGCAGTGGATGACCGTGGTGCTGGTGGGGCTGGCCGTCCTCTACTTCGCCAACGTCTTCGCCTTCGGCGGGCTGAGCGGCGACGAGAAGCGGAGGGTGGCGGTGATCGTGGTGCTCTTCCTGTTCGCGGCCATCTTCTGGAGCGCGTTCGAGCAGGCGCCCACGTCGCTCAACCTGTTCGCTGCAGACTTCACGGACCGCAACATCGCCGGCTTCGAGATGCCGGCCACCTGGTTCCAGTCCATCAACTCGTTCTTCGTGATCGCGCTGGCGCCGGTATTCGCCGCCATCTGGATCGGGATGGGCAAACGCGGGATCGACCTGTCGAGCCCGGCCAAGTTCGCCATGGGGCTGTTCTTCGCCGGCCTGGGCTTCTTCATGATGATCTTCGCCGCCAACGCGGTGGTGTCCAGCGGCGGCGCGCTCAAGGTGTCGCCGTGGTGGCTGGTGGGGAGCTACTTCTTCCAGACGGTGGGCGAGCTGTGCCTGAGCCCGGTGGGCCTGTCGTCGATGACCAAGCTGAGCCCCCGCAAGTACGTGGGGCAGATGATGGGGATCTGGTTCCTGGCCTCGGCCGTGGGCAACCTGATCGGTGGGCTGGTGGGCGGCCACGTGGACCCGGAGAAGCTGGAGCAGATGCCCACGCTGTTCACCACGACGACGGCGTCGCTGATGATCGCTGCCGTGGTGCTGGCCCTGCTGTCGATCCCCATCCGCCGCATGATGGCCAACACCCCCTCGGACGGGTCGCAGGCGGCGCACTGACCGGCACGGCTCGCGGAGGATGGACGGACGGGGCCCGCGACTTCGCGGGCCCCGTTCGCCGCTGGGGAACGCGCCCGCCGCAGGCGGTTACTGAGGATCGAGGTGGGGGAGCCCGTCCCCCGCGATGCACGGGGGATTGACCATGCTTACCGACGAGCAGATCGGCGAACGGATCCGGCGCCTGGGCCTGGAAGAGGACTACATCCGCGAGCTCCTGGCCTCGCTGGGCTTCGACCCGGCCGACGGCTTCAGCACCGACTCCATCGCCGCGTTCGAGAGCGCCAGCATCGAGGTGCGGCGCAAGGCCGCGCTGCGCACCCTGGCGCTGGCGCCGGAATAGCCCTCACCCGGCAGCTTACAGCTGGCACCCTCTCCCATAAACACCATGGGAGAGGGGACTTGGGACCTGTGCACCACGCCGGCACCTTGCCTCATCCCCCGTTGAAGCAGTCCCCTCTCCCAGGGTAGTTTCTGGGAGAGGGTGGCGGCTCTCAGGCCGCCGGGTGAGGGCCCCCCGTTCCCCATTATTCATGTTCCACGTAGACCCGTCCGACCCCACCCCCATCGAAGCCCAGCTCGTGCGCACCGTGCGC
>DASVSA010000059.1:0-4538 GCA_036388335.1 Longimicrobium sp.
CCCGCACGCGGGGGAGGGGGCCGGGGGGTGGGGGCCCGCTTCGTCGCACCGCTGCGTGGAAATCGCCCCCTCGCCTGATGACGAGAGGCGCAGTCTCTCCCGTTGCGAGGGGGTTGGCGGGTGAGGGTCCTGTTTACATCCAACGGCGGTGGGCGCGTGAACGATTCCGGGCAGGACCTGAGCGGGCGGCTGCTGGAGGTGATCGCGGCGGGGGGCGAGGTCGGCGACGGCGCGTTCGACGAGCTGGCGCGGGCCGTGTTCGCTCACCAGTTCGCGCGCAACGAGCCGTACCGCCTCTTCTGCGAGCGGCGCGGGGCGAGGCCGGAGAACGTGGGGTCGTGGGAGGAGATCCCCGCGGTGCCGACGGATGCGTTCAAGGCGGCGGCGCTGGTGTGCGGGGATGCGGCGCGCGCGGCGGCCACCTTTCGCACCAGCGGGACCACGGCGGGGGCGGAAAGGCGCGGGACCCACTACCTCCCCGACCTGGCGCTCTACGACGCGGCGCTGCGGGCCGGCTTCCGCGCGCACCTGCTGCCGGATGGAGCGCGGCCCCGCTTCGTGTCGCTGGTGCCGCGCGCGGACGAGGTGCGCGATTCGTCGCTCTCGCACATGGCCGCCGAGGTGATCCGGGACTTCGGCGGAGAGGGGAGCGCGTACTTCATCTCGGCGGATTTCGGGATCGCCCACGACGAGCTCGCGGCGGCGCTGCGCGGCGCCGAGGAGCCCGTTTGCGTGCTGGGGACGGCGTTCGCGCTGGTGCACGCGCTGGACGAGATGGCCGCGCGGGGTGAGAGCTTCCGGCTGCCGGAGGGGTCGCGGGTGATGGACACCGGCGGCTTCAAGGGGCGCTCGCGCGAGGTCACCCGCGGCGAGCTGTACGGGGCCATCCGCGAGCGGCTGGGGATCGCGCCGGAGTGGTGCGTCAACGAGTACGGGATGACCGAGATGTCGTCGCAGTTCTACGACGGCGCCGCCGGCACCGCGCCGGCCGATCCGTCCGGGCGGCTGCACGCGGGGCCCGGATGGGTGCGCACGCGAGCCACCGATCCCGAGACGCTCCACATCCTCCCGCACGGAGAGGTGGGGGTGCTGCGCCACTGGGACCTGGCCAACCTCCACTCCGTGGCCTGCATCCAGACCTCGGACCTGGGCGTCACCTCCCCCGGCGGCTTCCGCGTGCTGGGGCGCGCGCAGGGGGCCGAGGCACGCGGGTGCTCGCTGGCGATGGACGACCTGCTCAGCGCACTCCGCGGGCGCTGAGGCGCCGCCGCAGCACGTACGCGATGCCCACGAGCACCGCCGCGACCGCGGCGCCCACGGCCGTCTGCTTCACCAGCTGCGAAAAGTTGAGGGGGTCCGCCAGGCTGTACAGCGCTTTGCGGAAGCCGCCGTCCGTGTCGAACTGCACGCGTGGGAAGAACTTGCCGATGGCGTACGGCTGCGCGCCGCTGAAGGGCCAGCCGAGCATCAGGTTGGTGGGCCCGGTGTCGTCGAGCATGTCCACCATCAGGTGCGACCCGTATCCGATCCCCGACACCAGCGCCCAGCGCGGCCCCGCCAGCGCATAAGCGGTCAACGTCAGCACGACGACGGCGGAGATGCTGTGCGAAAAGGTGCCGTGGTACGCACCGCCGCGGCCCATCAGCAGCCCGATCACGATGTCGAAGTCGGGCGAGACGGCGAGGAAGCCGGCCAGTGCGCGCGCGCGCCAGCGCGGCAGCGTGGTGCCAGCCGTCGCCACGTCGGCCAGCGCGGCGCCGATCAGGAAGTGTGCGGGAGGAAACGACATCCGCGAGGTGTGCGGGTGGAAAGCCGGGAGCCTTCGGCATCAATCGTTCCAGACCGCGATCTCACACGGAGACACAGGGGATCAGCCCAGCAGAGTCTTCACGACGCGGCGCAGGAGAGCGTACGTCCTGGGGCTGTACGGGAACCAGGTGAGCTCGCGGCGCATCCGCACGCGCGTTTCCGCCACGGACTTGACCTGCGAGAACTCCAGGAGGCCCTCGTCGCCCATCATCCGGCCGAAGCCGCTCTGGCGCACGCCGCCGTAGGGGAGCTCGGGGATGCCGAAGTTGGCGAGGGCGTCGTTCACCATCACCATCCCCGCGGGGATGCGGCGGGCGATGCGCAGGCCGCGCGCGCGGCTGCGGGTCCACACGCTCGCGTTGAGGCCGAACGGGCCCTCGTTGGCGATGCGCACCGCCTCTTCCTCGTCGCGCACGCGCACCAGCGGCAGCACCGGGCCAAAGGTCTCGCAGCTGTTGAGCGCCATCTGCGCCGTGGCGTCCAGGATCAGCGTGGGCTCGTAGAAGGTGGCGCCCCGCTCCTCGCGCGAGCGTCCGCCGGTGGCGATGCGGGCGCCGTGCGCCGCGGCGTCGTCCACCGTGCGCTGGATGATCTCGCGCTGGCGCGGGAAGATCAGCCGCCCCACGTCCGCATCGTCCCCCGTCCCCACGCGCAGGCGGCCCATCTCCGCGGCGACGGCGGCGGCGAAGCGGTCGTAGATGCGCTCCGGGACGAGGGCGCGCTCCACCGACATGCACACCTGCCCCGCGTTGGCGATCGCCCCCCACACCACGCCGGCCGCCGCGCGCTCCAGGTCCGCGTCTTCGCAGATGATGGCCACGTCGTTGGCGCCCAGCTCCATCACCACCGGAGTCAGGCGCTCGGCGGCGCCCCGCAGGACCTTCCGGCCGGTCTCGGTGCTCCCGATGAAGACCAGCTTGTCCACGCCGGAGCTCACCAGTGCCGCTCCCACGTCGCCCATCCCGTGCACCACCTGCACGAGGCCGGGGTGCTCCGGGATCCCTTCGCGCACCAGGGCGGCCACCCAGTCGCCGCAGCGCGGGGTGACCTCGGAGGGCTTCAGCACCACCGCGTTGCCCGCGAACAGCGCGCTGATGGTGGGGATGGCGGGGAGGGAGAAGGGGAAGTTCCAGGGCGAGATGACGCCCACGACACCGAACGGCTCGTAGTGCTTGGTGCCGCGCCGGTTGAGCATCAGCGCGCCCATCCTCACCCGGCGCGGGCGGAGGACGCGCGCGGCCCGGCGCTCGTACGCGCGGATCAGCCCCGCCACCACGATCACCTCGTGCCCCAGCGCCTCCAGGCCCGGCTTCCCCGTCTCCGCGCGGATCGTCTCCACCAGCTCGTCCATGCGGCGGACGAGGGCGCGCCGCACTCCCCGCATGTGGCGGGCGCGCTCCTCTGGCGGCAGGGCGCCCCACTCCCGCTGCGCCGCCCGCGCGCGCTCCACCGCGGCATCGACCTCGGTCATGCGGCTCCCAGGGTGAGCGCGCCCGCGCTGCCGGCGCGGCCCGCGGGGTGGCGTTCGGCGATTCGCCCCGCGACCACGGAGGCCAGGGCCATGATGGTCTCCTGCGGGTTGACGCCGGGCGCCGTGGGGAGGAGCGATCCGTCCACCACGTACACTCCCGGCGCGCCGAAGCGCTCCCCGTGCGGCGTGCACCCGGCCGTGCGCGGGTCGCGCCCCATCCGGCAGGTGCCGTTGACGTGCGCGGAAAGGACGCCGAGCTGGTTGGGGCCGGCGGGGAGCGTGGCGATGCGGGCCAGGTCCGCGGCGGTGCGCAGCGGGCGGCCGTGGGTGTGGAGCGTGCGCGCCTCCTCCGCCCCGGCGGCCAGGTGCAGGCGCGCGGCGGCCTCCATCCCCCGCGCCATGCGCGCGTGCTCGGCGGGGCCCAGGCGGTAGCGGATGCGGATGCGGCCGGTGCGGTCCACCCGCACCTCGCCGTTGGATGCGTGCCGGTCCGCGCCGTCGCGCACCAGCACGATGAAGGTGGCGGAGCGGCGGAACGACTCCATCGCCTCGCGGTGCTCCGCGCCGAAGCCGGGGTACGCGACCGCCGCGAGCGCCGGGTAGTAGGGCGGGCACTCGATCCAGAACCCATATCCGTCGTCGCCGCGCAGGAACTGGTCGCACACGGCGGAGAGGGGGATGCCCCCGGCCGGGTACGTGTCGCGCCCGTAGCGCCCGACGACCGCCGTGGTGGGATGGAGGCGGAGGAAGCGACCCACGCCGCCCCCGCCCATCCCCGAGCGCTGGAGGAGCGCGGGCGTCCCTACCGCGCCAGCGCCGAGCACGATGATCGGCGCCTCCACCACCACGCGCCCCCGCGGCGCGCCGGTCACGCGGTCGAGCACGGTGGCGTGGACGCGTTTGAGCGGAGCCCTGCCGCCGCGCTCCACCCGCTCGATCCGCTCCGCGCGCACATCGGCGTAGAGGCGCGCGCCCGCCGCGAGCGCGGCGGGGATGAAGGTGGCGGCGGTCCCCTGCTTGGCGTCGTAGCGGCATCCCAGCCCGCAGAAGCCGGAGCGCACGCAACCCTGCGCGTTGATGCGGCCGGCGGCCGCGCTCCATCCCAGCGCCCGCGCGCCATCCAGCAGGGCGCGGTTGGCGGGGTTGTGCGCGTCGCCGGGGACTTCACGGGTGTGAGTCTCGCCCTCGATGCGTTCGAAGACGGGCGCCAGCTCCGCGGCGCTCATCCCCTCCGCTCCGTGCTCCGCGCCCCACTCGC
>DASVSA010000060.1:0-2888 GCA_036388335.1 Longimicrobium sp.
AAGTCGTCTCTGTGCCTCTGTGTCTCTGTGTGAGCCCAGTTGTTACCGGGCGACGCCGCTCAGCACCCGGTACAGGTACTCCGTCGCCCAGCCGAGTGCGGCGACGGGGACGCGCTCGTTGTCGCCGTGCATGCGCAGCTCGTCCTCGTCGGGGAGCGGCATGGGGAGGATGCCGTACGTGGGGATCCCCGCGCCACGCAGGACCGCGCCATCCGTGGCGCCGGTGGACATGAAGGGGAGGACCACCGCGCTCGGCGCCATGACGCGCGCCGAAGCTTCCATCGACCGGTACAGGTCGGTGGCGACGGGGGAGGGGGCCGGCGAGGGGAGGGGCTCGCCGTCCAGCTCGAAGCGCACCGAGGGCTCGGCGGCCACGCGGTTCATCTCCGCCACGACCTGGCGGATGTCTTCGCCGGGGATGATGCGCACGTTGAAGGTCGCCTTCCCCTCGGACGGGATCACGTTGGAGCGGAAGCCGCCGTTGAGCAGGGTGAGCGACGCGCCCGTGCGCAGCACCGCGTTGTACAGCGTCTCGCGCGAGAGGACGGCGGCGGCCTGGGCGATGGCGGCCTGCGTGGCGCCGGGAGCGGTGAGCGCCTCCATGGCGCGGCGCAGCTCGGGATCGGTCTCGATGGGCGCCAGGCGCGCGAAGTAGAGGCGCGTGGTCTCGATGAGGCGCACCGGCGGCTTCCACTCGTGCACGCGGTTGACGGCGCGCGCCAGGGCCGCCAGAGCGTTCCCCGGCAGCGGCACGGAGCCGTGGCCGCCGGTGCCCGTCGCCGTGGCGACCACGTTGTAGTACACCTTCTCGGTCGTCTGGATGTTGACCGTGCTCACCCGCCCGTTGCGGATGCGGATGCGCCCGCCCTCGTTGAGCGCGAACTCGGCGTCGCCCAGCAGCGCGCGGTGGTTCGCCACCACGCTGTCGATCCCCACCGATGGGCCGCCCTCCTCCGCCGCCGTCGCCAGGAAGATGACGTCGCGCGTCATCCGGTCGCGCCCGCGCGCCAGCTCCTGCATGGCCACCAGCGCGGCGGCCAGCATCCCCTTGTCGTCGATGGCGCCGCGCCCGTACAGGTACCCGTCGCGCAACGTGGGGACGAACGGGTCCGTCTCCCACTTGGCCGTGTCGGCGCCCACCACGTCCATGTGGCCCAGGATCAGCACGGGCTTTTTAGTGGGGCGCGCCGCGCGCAGCCGGGCCACGAAGTTCGCGCGCCCCGGCGCCACCGTCAGCACGTGCGTCTCCACGCCGGGCACGGTGCGGAAGACGGAGTCGAAGTACGCGGCCGTGAGCGCCTCGTTCCCCGGGGGGTTCTGCGTGTTGAGGCGGATCAGGTTCTGGAGGTGGGCGAGCGTGGCGCGTCCCGTGGCCGCGCGGTCGAAGCCGGCGGGGGCGGACGCGGCCACGTTGTAAGTCGCCTGCGCCGCGGCCGGCGCGGCGAGGACGGCGGCCAGCCCGGCCGCCGCGAGGGTTCTCTTGAGCATCGATGTTCCGCGTTGGGGGTGTGGCGGGTGTGTACGCCGCTGGGGCAGGATTGGGTCCAGCGACTCCTCCGTGTCTCTGTGTGTGAGCCCTGTCGGTTCTTGACTCGCGCGACGGACCGGGATACCGTGGCTGCCCGCCTTCGAGCGCCCCTTCTACCGGACCACCGATGCCTCTGCACGAAGCAGGCGCGCTGCGCCCCCCGCCCGCCGCCGAGCCATTCTACGTCGCCACCGGCAGCGAGGTGGAGGTGTTCGAGAGCTGCCACCAGCGCGGCCTCCCGGTGATGCTCAAGGGGCCCACCGGGTGCGGCAAGACGCGCTTCGTGGAGCACGTGGCGTGGCGGCTGAAGCGTCCGCTGGTGACTGTGGCGTGCCACGACGACCTCTCGGCCAGCGACCTCACCGGGCGCTACCTGATCCGCGGCGGCGAGACGGTGTGGGTGGACGGGCCGCTGACCACGGCGGCGCGGATGGGGGCCATCTGCTACCTGGACGAGGTGGTGGAGGCGCGCCAGGACACCGTGGTGGTCATCCACCCGCTCACCGACGACCGGCGCCTGCTCCCCATCGAGAAGACCGGCGAGATCATCGAGGCGGCGCCCGGCTTTCAGCTCGTCATCTCGTACAACCCGGGCTACCAGCACGCCATGAAGGACCTGAAGCCGAGCACCCGCCAGCGCTTCGTGGCGCTGGAGTTCGACTTCCCCGCGCCCGAGCGCGAGGCCGAGATCGTGGCGCACGAAGGGGGCACCGGCCTGGCCGACGCGCGCAGGCTGGTGCGCCTGGCCACCGGCGTGCGCCGCCTCCGCGACCAGGGGCTGGCCGAGGTCCCCAGCACGCGCCTCCTGGTGTCCACCGCGCGGCTCATGGCCGGCGGCATCGACGCCCCCACCGCGTGCCGCGCCGCCTTCATCGCGCCGCTCACCGACGACCCCGACCTCCTGGCCGCGATCTCGGACCTCGTGGCCGCCACCTTCTGAACCGTGCCGCCGCGTGAGCCGCCGGTGAGCGAAGGGACGCGCCTGGCCGAGGTGCGCCGCCGCCTGGAGCTGGTGGTGACCGCGCTCTACGACCGGCCCATCCTCATCACCCCCGCCCCGCCGCCCACGCGCGCCCGGCGCCTCGCGCGGCTCCTGGGCCGGTGGATGGGAGCCGCCCCGCCGCCTCCCGCCGCGGCCAACGACGGCGAGCGCATCATCCTCCCCGCCGAGCTGGGAGGCGAGGAGGCGCTGTCGCGCGACCGGCTGATGGCCATCGCCCAGGCCGAGCGGATCGCGCGGGGGACGGCCGCCCTGGCGCCGCGGGGAGACGACGCGCTGGAGCGCGACCTGTACCTCCTCTTCGAGAGCGCCGCCGTGGACGCGGCTATCGCCGAGAAGGTTCCCGGCCTGCGCGCCGCC
>DASVSA010000061.1:0-2616 GCA_036388335.1 Longimicrobium sp.
TCTCCGGCGCCACGGACGAGAGCGCGGGAGCGCTGTCCACCGGCACCGAGGCCGTGACCGCGCGGCTGCGCGAGGGCGCGGACGGCTTCGCCGCCGGGGCCGGCGAGGCGGGCCAGGCCGCGGTCGAGGGGATGGGGCGCATCACCGCCGCGGCCTCCACCGCGGGCGACCAGGCCGTCGCCGGCACCGCGGCCACGCTGGACACCGCCGCCTCCACCGCCGCCACCGGCTTCGGCGAGGCGTCCGGCGCACTGGAGCAGGGGCTGGCCGAGCGCGTCGCCGACACGGACACCCGCGCCCGCGAGGCGGTAAGCGACACCCGCGCCCGCATCGCCGAGGGGCAGCAGCGGGTCGACCGGCACCTGGAGGAAAGCGAGGCCGAGCACGGACCGGCGGTGCAGCGCAGCGTGCTCTCCGACATCGGCGACTGGTTCGCCCAGCAGCTGGCGGACCTCTGGAACATGCTCAGCAGCTGGTCGTTCTGGGTCGGGCTGCTGGTAACCGTCGTGCTCTTCCCGGTGCTGGGTCCCGGAGCCCTGATCGTGGGCGGCGCGGTGGGCGGCGCCGTGGCGGGGATCGAGGAGAACGTGCGCGCCGGGCGCGACTGGTATGACCCCGCCGCCATCCTCCGCAACGCCGCCATCGGCGGGCTGGCGGGCGCGGCCATGGCGGTCGGCCTGGTGGTGATCGCGGTCGCGGGGCTGGAGGGCGCCGCCGCCATCGTCGCCGTGATGGCGCTCTCGGCCGCGGTCGGCATCGTCACCAACGTGGCCACCGGGCAGCCCTGGCACCGCGGGCTGCTGGCCAACCTGCTCCTGGCCTGGATCTTCGCCCGCTTCGGGGGCGCGCGCACCCGCCCCGGGGGGGCGCCCGAGCCGCCGCCGCCAGGACGCACCACCACCCGCGTCCCCGGGCTGGCCAAGGCGATCGACCCGGCCACCCCCCCGCCGGGCGGCTGGAAGTTCCAGGACACGGTGAGCACCAGCGGCGGCAAGACCTCGGTGGATACCTCCGTCACCGCGCCCGACGGCACCACCGGGAGCATGGGCCGCTCCTTCGACCCGCGGTCCGGCCGGTTCAACATGGACTACGCCTTCCTGGACGACATCCCGTCGGGCCAGCGGTGGGTGCAGACCTCGCCCGAGATGGTTGCCGGACGGGGCACGCCGCTGGAGACGTACATGACCATGCGCCAGATGCGTATCCTGGAGCAGAAGGCCGGGGCCAGCTTCGCCGGTCCACGCGTGGTGCACATGAGCACCATCGTCAACAGCCGCACCATCCTCCAGATCGCCGCGCGCGAGGCGTCCCTGGGACGCCCGATGACCACGGCCGAGCTGAACACCTTCGTCCTGGAGACGCACTCGGTGCAGTACGCGCAGAACTCCATCGTCCAGACCGGCGGGCGCATCCAGAGCGCCACCGTGACGGGCGGCCGCCGCGCGGCCGCGAGCACCCAGGCCACCCCCGCCGAGCTGAGCGCGGGCGGCGTGAGCCCGACCCAGCAGGTGCTCACCGGCTTCAACATCGACCTGAACGTGGTGCCGGCCGACGCGCCGCCGCCCCCGCCGGGTCCGGGTGCGACCCCCGTTCCCGTTCCGCCCGGCGGCGGCGGCGACACCGAATAGGCAGAGGTGAACATCGTGTCCGCAGTCGCATCCATCGTCATCGTTCCCGGCGACGCCCGGGTCACCGAGGTCTCGGACAGCGGCGCCGTGGCCGTTCCGCTGCGCAGCGCCCGCCGCCACGACGCGCTGGCGGAGGCGCTGGGCCGGCGGCTGGGCGTTCCCGCCGCCGTGGCCGACGACGCCGCGCCCGGCGGCGGCACGCTCGTGCTCTGCCGCCCCGACGTGCTGGACCGCCTGGAGGAGGCGCGCTCGGCCGGGCTCTCGTGGGTGGTGGCGCTGGAGCTGAGCCGCACCCGGGTGCTGGAGCAGGCGGAGGCGCTGGAGCTGGCCGCGGCGGTGGAGGTGCGCGACTACGGCGACTGGCTGGCCTCGGCCGCGCGTCCGGCGGCGATCTTCGGCCGGACGGCGCTCGCCGCGCGCATCGGCGCCGAGGTGGGCCCGCACCCGCTGCATTCCGGCCCGCGCTACGCCCGCATGACCCGCGCGACGGGCGACCTTCCCGGGCTGCTGGGCGACTACCTGGCCGCGTACGCGGAGGCGTACCTGGCCGGAGCGTAGGGGTGCCGCGTCCGCGGCGGAGGTTGGAAACGAACAGGTCCGGCCCACCCCGCGCCGCCGTCCGCGCGCGAACCGCACATCCGGTGAGGAGCCCGATGTCCGCCATCCGAGGCGCCGACGTGACCGCCGCCTGCCCACCGCGCTCCGGGACCGCCCGGTGAGCGAGGCGCTGCGCGCCCGGCGTCCGCATGCGCGGCCGGAGGGGGCGCACGCCCCCGCCGCGCCCTCGCACGCGCCCGCCGCGGCGCCGGTTGCCGCGGCCCCGGCCGCCTCCGGCTGGGCGGCGGCTCCGGGACCACCCGCGCTCCTGCTGGGCGGCGTGCAGCGCAAGCCGGTGATCGGCCAGCCCGGAGACGCGTACGAGCGCGAGGCCGACATGGTGGCCGACCGCGTGGCCGGCGGGCTGTCCGCCCCCGGCGCCGGGGTGTCG
>DASVSA010000062.1:0-1666 GCA_036388335.1 Longimicrobium sp.
CCGCACGGACGACTGGAAGACGATGAACGGCGCGCTCTTCTCCGCGCTCAAGCTGGAGAAGCTGGCGATGCAGATCATCCTCCTGCTGATCGTGGTGGTGGCGGCGTTCAACATCGTCTCCACGCTCGTGATGGTGGTGACGGACAAGACGCGCGAGATCGGCATTCTGAAGAGCATGGGGATGACGGCGCGGCGCATCCTGCGGATCTTCATCATGCAGGGGCTGGTGATCGGCGTGGTGGGGTCGCTCCTGGGCACGGCGGGCGGGGTGCTGCTCACCTGGGTGATCGACTACTACGAGCTGATCAAGATCCCCGGCGACATCTACTTCGTGAGCAGCCTCCCCGTGGCGTACGACCCCCTGGACCTGGTGACGATCGTGGCGAGCACCATCGTGATCTCCTTCGTGGCCACCATCTACCCGGCGCTGCAGGCCGCGCGGCTGGCGCCGGTGGAGGCGATCCGCCATGAGTAGCCCCGCCGAGAGCTGGGAGGGGCTGCCGCCCGCTGTGCCCGCGGCCCGGCCGGCGCTCTCCGCCCGCGGCGTGCACAAGCACTACGTGGGCGGCGACGGCGGGCGCATCTGTGTGCTGGACGGCGTGGATCTTGACGTCAACCGCGGCGAGTCGGTGTCCGTCATCGGCCAGAGCGGCACCGGCAAGAGCACCCTGCTGCACGTGCTGGGCGCGCTGGACCGGCCGGAGTCGGGCGAGGTGATGGTGGGCGGGCAGGCCGTGGGGCGGCTGCCGGAAGACGCCCTGGCACTGCTGCGCAACCGCAGCGTGGGCTTCGTCTTCCAGTTCCACCACCTGCTGCGCGAGTTCACGGCGCTGGAGAACGTGATGATGCCGCAGCAGATCGCCGGCGCCACGCCGCGGCAGGCCCGCGACCGCGCCCGCGAGCTGCTGGAAGCGGTGGGGCTCGGCCCGCGGCTGGACCACACCCCCGCGCGCCTCTCGGGCGGCGAGCAGCAGCGCGTGGCCGTGGCCCGCGCCCTGGCCAACCGCCCCCTGGTGCTCCTTGCCGACGAGCCCTCCGGCAACCTGGACCCGGAGACGAGCGAGCGCCTTCACGACCTCCTCTTCCGCGTGAGCGACGAGGAGGGGGCGGCGATGGTGCTGGTGACGCACGACCTGGGGCTCGCCGCGCGGGCGGGGCGCGTGCTGCGCCTTCACGGCGGCCACCTGATGTCCGCGCGGCCCGACGCCGCCGGCCCCGAACCCGCGGAGTAGCGACGGATGCTTTGCGACCGGTGCGGAAAGAACGAAGCTGCCATCCACCTCACGCAGATCGAGGGGACGCAGAGCACCACCCGTAACCTGTGCGAGAGCTGCGCGGAGGCGCTGGGCCTCAACCCCGGCCCCGCCGCGCAGCAGGGAAGCGCGCCGCTGGCCGACTTCCTGGCGCAGATGGGGAAGGGATTCGCCGCGGCGGAGACGGCCCCCACGCTGGGGACGTGCCCCGGGTGCGGCCTGACGCTGGCGGACTTCAAGAAGACGGGGCGCCTGGGGTGCGCCCGCTGCTGGAGCGCGCTGGACAGCTCGCTGCGCGGGCTGCTGCGCAAGCTCCACGGCGGCACCCAGCACGCGGGCAAGGTGTACCTGGCCACCAACCCCAGCGAGAGCGACCGCACCGCGCGCGTAGCCTCGCTGCGCCGCTCGCTGAG
>DASVSA010000063.1:0-10421 GCA_036388335.1 Longimicrobium sp.
GGCCTTCCGCGGCCTGCCGCGAGTCGGCGCTGGCGCCCGCCAGGGGGAGCGCCGCTTCGTCCGCGGAGAGGCGCGCGCCCGCGAGGAGCCCTTCGCGCTCCAGCCGGGCCTCGACGGCGCCGAGAGTCGCCAGCATCAGCGCTCGTCTCCCACGACCGTTACCGTTCGCCCGCGCGCGTGCACGGCGCCCGCGGCGGGGTGCGTGGCGGACACGGTGCCCGCGCCCTGCACCCGCACCTGGAAGCCCAGCGCGTGCAGGCGCCTCACCGCGTCGCGCATGGAGAGCCCGGCGAGCTCCGGCACCGGCACCGGCTCGCGCGACGGAGCCTGCGCGGCGTGGCGCGGGAGCGAGTCGAACACGTACGTCCCCTCGCCGCCGGAGGAGCGCGGGCGGCGCGGCGCGGACGGGGCGGCGGCGCGCGTGGGCGCGGCCGACGGGAGGCGCGTGGCCAGCAGCGCGCGCCGGTCCAGCGAGGGCGAGCGCGCCGCGAGGATCGCCTGCAGCGTGGCGCGCGTCACCGGGGCCGCCGTGAGGCCGCCGTAGTAGTCGCCCTGCGGCCGGTCCAGCTTCACGAAGATCACCAGCTGCGGGTCGCGCGCGGGGAAGTACGAGACGAAGCTGGCGTTGTACTTCCCGGGCTCGTAGCGCCCGTCGCGCCCCGTGCGGCGCGCGGTGCCCGTCTTCCCCGCCACCTCGAAGGTGCTGAGCGAGGCGGCCTTGGCCGAGCCGTCGCTCACCACGGTGATGAGCACGTCGCGCAGCCCGTCCGTCACCGCCTTGGGCACGGCGCGGCGGACCACCTGCGGCTCCATCCGCCACTTCGTCGCGCCATCCGGGCCGCGCGTCTCGCGCAGCAGGTGGGCCTCCATCAGGTTGCCGTCGTTGGCCAGCGCCCCGTATGCCATCGCCATCTGCACCGGCGTAACCGAGACCTCGTAGCCCGTGGCGAGCGAGGCGGCGGTCATCTTGGACCACCGCGCGGGGCGCGGCAGGCGGCCGGACGATTCGATGGGGTACTCGACGCCCGTGGGCGTGCCGAAGCCGAAGTCGCGCAGGTTCCCGTACTGCTCGGCCGGCGTCAGCTTGTGGACGAACTTGACCATGCCGATGTTGCTGGACACCCGCAGCGCATCGCGCAGCGAGATGGTGCCGTACGGGTGCACGTCGGTGTGCACGCGCCCGTTGGGATCCGTCCAGCGCCCGTTCTCGGCGAACACCTGGTCGTTGAGCGATGCGTGGCGGCCGGCCAGCAGGTTGGCCACGAAGAAGGGCTTGAGGATGGACCCCGGCTCGTACGGCTCCACCAGCGCCGCCAGCCCGCGCGTCCCGCCCGCCCGCTTGGACACGGCGGCCAGGATCTCCCCCGTGCGCGGCTCGGTGAGCAGGAGGTCCCCGCCCGATGCGTTGGTGTTGCGGATGGCCTCGTCCAGCGCCGCGTCCGCGATCTCCTGCAGGTCGAAGTCCAGCGTCAGGTACACGTCGCCGCCATCGCGCGGGGGCGCCACGGGGAGCGAGAGCGACGATTCCTTGCGGCCCCGCGCGTTGCGGCGGACGATGCTGAAGCCGTCCGCGCCGCGCAGGATGCTGTCCATCGCCTGCTCGATCCCGCCCAGCGCCCGCCCGTCGTCGGAGACGGTGCCCAGCACCTCGCGCCCCACCCCGCCCTGCGGGTAGAAGCGCTCCAGCTGCCGCGTCAGGTGCACTCCGCGCACCTCGCCCAGGGCGCGGCGCTGCTCCACCGTGAAGCGCCCGGGGAGCACCACCCACTTGCGGCGCGGGTCGGTGGCCCGGCGCGCGGCAGCCTTGGGGATGCCCAGGGCGCGCGCGATCCGCTCGGCCGCGTCCTTACGGTCGGTGAGCTCGCGCGGGGCCACCGCCACCGAGTACGTCTCGCGCGTGAGGGCCAGCGGCACGCCGTCGCGGTCGAAGATGGCGCCGCGCCGCGCGGGAAGCGGCACCTGCGCCTGCTGCTGCCGCGCCGCTTCCTCGCGCCACTTGTCCCCGTCGAACCCCTGCAACTGCACGGCGCGCCCCACCACGAGGAGCGCGGCGAGCCCGAACGAGGCGAGCAGCAGCTTCTGCCGCCCCGCGATGCGCTCGGGAGAGGTGAGGCTCGGGCGCTTGCGCCCTCCGTGTCTCTGTGTCTCCGTGTGAGACCCGTTCTTCCTGTTCATCGGTCTTCCTGCGGCGCGGCGGGGACGGGGAGCATGATGATCTCCTCGTCGCGCGCGACGTGCATCCCCAGGCGCTCGCGGGCCACGCGGGTGATGCGGGCGCGGGTCTGCAGCGCCTGGATGCGGTTGGTGACCTCCACCCGCTCCGCCTCGACGGCCGAGAGCTCGGATCGCAGGGCGGAGAGCTGGCGCTCGCGCTCGTAGCCCACCGTCTGCCGCCACACCACGGAGGCGAGGGCGGCGAGGAGTACGAGCACGAAGAAGGCGCGGCGCACGAAGGCGCGGCGGAGGCGGCGCTCGGTGGGGCCGGCCGGGGGCGGGTCCCAGGGGTTGGCGCCCGGGCGGCTGCGCGGCAGGGCGTGGGCGCTCACGCGCGCCTCCAGGCCCGCAGGCGCACGGAGCGGGCGCGGGGGTTGCGGACGACCTCCTCGGGGGAGGCGGACACGGGCTTGCGGGTGAGCGTGTCGCCCAGCGCCACGCCGCGGCAGCTGCACTGCGGCATGCGCGGCGGGCACACGCACGACAGGCTCCAGTCTCGGAACGCGTTCTTCACCAGCCGGTCCTCCAGGGAGTGGTACGACATCACGGCGAAGACGCCCCCCGGCGCCAGCGCCTCGCGGAAGCGCTCCAGCGCGTTCTCCAGCGCGGGGATCTCCTCGTTGACGGCGATGCGCAGCGCCTGGAAGATGCGCGCCTTGTCCGCCGCCTCGATCCTCCCCCCCAGCCCCCTCCTCATCGCCTCCACCAGCCGGTCGCTGGTGTCCACCGGCGCCTCCTGCCGCATCTCGGCGATGACGCGGGCCAGCCGGCGCGACTTGCGCTCCTCGCCATAGCGGTAGAAGACGTTGGCCAGCTCCTCCTCGTCCAGCGAGGCAAGCAGGTCGGCGGCGCTCGCCTCGCCCGCGGAGCCCTGCCCCATCCTCATGTCCAGCGGCGCGCCCGGCCGGAAGGTGAAGCCCCGCTCGTCCGCGTCGATCTGGTGCGACGAGATCCCCAGGTCCAGCAGCACCCCGGCCAGCGACCCCGGCTCCACCCCCGCCGCCTCCACCGCGTCCGCGAAGTTGGCCCTCACCCGCCGCGCCCGCTCGCCGAACCTCTCCAGCCGCGCGCCGGCCTCGGCCAGCGCGTCCGGATCGCGGTCCACGCCGATCAGCCGCGCCTCGGGGCCGCGCTCCAGCAGCGCCTCCGCGTGGCCGCCGCCGCCCAGCGTGCCGTCCAGGAAGAGGCCGCCGCGCTCGGGCCGCAGAAGCTCCATCACCTCCGTCACCAGGACGGGGGCGTGGTAGGGGGTGTCGTAGGAGTCGCTCACGCGGCGTTGCGCAGAGAGGTGGCGCGGGTGAGGGTGCTTCCGCAGGCGCGGCAGCGGCACCACTCCGCGCCCGCCCACCCGGCGAGCGCCGGGAGCGGGAGGCACGGGCCCAGGTGCCTGTCCAGCGCGCACGCCAGTACGGGCTCCGCCGGGGCGAAGGAAAGATGATCGGTGGTCACGTGGCGAGGCCTGGGAGGGGAGGCGAGTAGGAGTGCTAAGTCCTAAGTGCTGAACAGCAGTGCGTGAGTGCGTGAGTGCGTGAGTGCGCTGTTTACCCAGGACTTTAGGACTTGGGACTCACCTATCAGCCGAAGATCTGGTGGAGGAAGCGCCCGGCGTCGGGCACCGGCGCTTCGGTGGCGGCGTTGAAGCGCGCCGGGTCCCACAGCTCGATGCGGTCGATGGCGCCCACCACCAGGGTGGCCCCGCCGATCCCCACCGCTTCCTGCAGGCGCTGCGGAACGAGGATGCGGCCCTGCTTGTCGGGCGCCACCTCGCACGCGTTGGCCGTCACCCGCAGCACCCAGGGGCGGGCCTGCGGCTGCAGCCGGAGCACCTCGCGGAGGCGCCCCTCCACCTCCGCCCAGGCGGGCTGGGGGTAGAGCGTGAGCGCGTCCGGAAAGACGTGCACGAGCACGAAGGGCTGGTCCTGCCCCTCGCGCCGGAAGGAGGCGGGGAGGCTGAGGCGGCCCTTTTCGTCGATCTGGTGTTGGAAGCTTCCCAGGAAGCCAGGCATTCGATCTCGGCGAGGGCACCCCGCGGCATCCCACTCTTCCCCACTTCATCCCACGGAGCCCCAAGCTAATGCGTTTCTAAGGACGGTCAAGGCGAACACCCGCCGAAGGGAGGCTGGCGGGCTTCTTGCTCCCCTCGCGCGCCGGAGCCTCAGCCATCCCGTCCCCACGGAGCGCCCCGCCTTGCACCTGGAACTGGTCATCAACGCCTCCACCCCCGCCGCCGTCGAAGCGCTGCGCCGGGGGATAGCCTCGCTCCGCGAGGCCGGGCACACGGTCTATCCGCACCTTACTTTCGAGGGAGGCGACGCGCGCCGCTTCGCCCGCGAGGCCACGGAGCGCGGCGCCGAGCTGGTGGTGGCCGCCGGGGGCGACGGCACCATCAACGAGGTGGTGAACGGGATGAACGACGCCGCCGAGGCGGGCGGCGACGACGAGCTGCCGCGCCTGGGCGTCATCCCCATGGGCACGGCCAACGATTTCGCGGGGGGGCTGCGGGTGCCCAAGGACCCGGAGGAGGCGCTGCGGGTGGCCGTCTCCGGCATCGGCTACCCGGTGGACCTGGCGGCGCTCAACGGCCGCTGCTTCCTCAACGTCTCCACCGGCGGCTTCGGCGCCGAGGCCACGGAGGAGGCGTCCGACGAGCTGAAGCGGATGCTGGGGCCCATCGCGTACGTGATCACGGGGATGAAGAAGTTCGTGGCGCTGGCCCCCTCCCGCGCCCGCTTCACCTCCGGCGGCAAGGTCCTCCACGACGGCGACTTCCTGATCTTCGCCGTGGGCAACGCGCGCCGCACCGGCGGCGGTGTGCGCCTCACCGCCGAGGCCGACCTCTCCGACGGCCTGCTTGACCTCTGTGTGGTGGAGGGGATGACGCACATGGAGTTCGTGCGCATCGCCCCCCAGCTCCGCTCCGGCACCCACGTGGAGCACCCCAAGGTCGTCTACCAGCAGGTGCGCTCCGTGACCGTGGACGCCGAGGTCGAGCTGAGCGTAAACGTAGACGGCGAGCCGGTGACGGCCCGCCGCTTCGAGTATCGCATGCTCCCCCGCCAGATCACCGTCATGGCTTCCGGGCCGCCGGACGGCTCCGAAGAAGACGCCTCACACAGAGACACAGAGGCACGGAGATAGGTTCATCTCCGTGCCTCTGTGTCTCTGTGTGAGCCCAGTTTTTTAGGAGCCCAGCTGGGTGTTGAGCATGTCCGCGAGGCGGTAGCCGGCGAGGGCGACGCGGGGCTCGGCGGCGGCCCAGGCGTGGCGGTGGTAGCGCAGGGGAGCGCGCTCGCCACGCTGGAGCCAGGCGGGGTACGCGCTGCGCTGGGCCACGCGCATTCCCTCGCGCGACCACTCCTCGAAGCTCAAAGGGCGGAGCTGGAAGCGGGAGAGGGGGAATCGGTCCGCCGTGCGGGCCGCGATGCTCCCCACGTAGTCCTCCTCCGTGCGCACACCCGCGGCCCAGGGCACCGAGAGGCCGACCAGCGCGTCCCACAGCCCGTGCAGGTTGTTGAACGGGTACAAGCCCGACAGCAGGAAGAGGTTGCCGCCGCGGTCGCCGGCCGTGTCCTGCGGGGTGATGCGGGCGCTGTTGTGGAGCGGCTGGTGCCCGTCGCCGACGAGGTGGAGCGTCCACGCGAGGTCGATGGCGCGCTCGGAGGCGGGGAGCGCCGCGTTGCCCAGCGAGGTGCGGAAGTGCTGGAGGCGGTTGATGAGCTCGCCGGCGCGCGGCACGTCCGGCCGGTCCACGGGGCGGGCGCCGGGGGCGCGCTGCTCCCAGAAGAAGTTGACGTAGTGCCAGTCGCTGTGCGCGTAGCGGCTCCCCACGTGCGAGCGGCCGCGGATGAGGTCCGCCCACACGCTCGCGTTGACGAACAGGTCCCGCTCCCGCTCCGCCAGCGGACGCCCGTCCTGCGGCATCAGCGCGCGGATTCCCGCGTCTTCGGGGGCGGCCATCAGCAGCGCCACCGCCTGCTGCCGGGCCCGCGGCGTCATGTGGTCCCAGGCGATGCGCGCCACCACCTTGTGCCCCACTTCGTCCCACGCGCGGGCGGGGGTGGCGGAAAGGAGCGCGCCCGCCAGGGCGAGCGCAGTCGCGAAGATTCGTCTCATCGGAGTCGCGGTAGAGAGGGTTGTTGCCGTACCGCTTGCAATCTTATCACACGGAGACACAGAGGCACAGAGATGACTTCATCTCCGTGCCTCTGTGTCTCCGTGTGAGCCTACGCCGTGACGAGCTCTTCGGACGGCTGGCGGGCGCGGGTCGCGGTGCGGAAGCGCGAGAACTCGCGGTCCAGCCCCGAGGCGATCTCCGCAAGCTCCTCCGCGTAGCTTCCCACCTGCTCCATGGAGGCGTTGATCTCTTCCACGGCGCTGGCGGCGTGCTCGGCGGCGGCGGCGTTGGCCTGCGAGGCGGCCATGAAGGCGGCGCGCTCGCTGAGGCCGGCGGCCACCAGGGCCGCGCGGCTCGCCTCGGCGATGTCGCGGGCCTGCTCGCTGATGGAGCCCAGGTCGTGCGCCGTGCCCTTTACCACGTCCAGGATCTCGCCCAGGGCGCTCCCCGCGTCGGCGGCGCGCGCGGCGCCCTCGCGGGCCTGGGTGGCTCCGCGCTCCACCGTGGCCACCGTGCGCGAGGTTACCTCCTGCGCGCCGGCCACGAGCTGCGCGGCCTCCTGGGCGCTGGCGCCGCTCTGCGTGGCGAGCTTCCTCACCTCGTCCGCCACCACCGCGAAGCCACGCCCGTGCTCGCCGGCGCGCGCGGCCTCGATGGCGGCGTTCAGCGCCAGCAGGTTGGTCTGCTCCGCCATCTCGGTGATCACGGCGGTGATGCGCCCGATGCGCTCTCCGTAGCCGCGCACCTCGGCGATCTGCTCCGCCGCCTCCAGCACCGACGCGCGGATCTGCTCCATGCTCCCCATCGCCTGCGTCACCACGGCGGAGGCGCTCTGGGCCACGGCCATGGCGTGGGCGGACTTGGCCGAGGCCTCCGCCACCTGCGCCGTCACCCCGTCGATGGAGCCGCCCAGCACGTCCAGCGCGGCGGCCACCGCCTCGGTGTCGCGTACCTGCTGCTGCGCCCCGCTCGCCACCTGCGTGAGCGCCACGGCCACCCCGCTGGTGGCCTGCGTGGTGTGGTGGGCGGCGGTGCTGAGCTGGCCCGCCACCTCGCTCACCTCGCGCGCCCGCGCCCGCACGGTGGCGATGGAGTCCGACAGGCGCCCGGCGCCCTGGTTGAGGGCGGTCACGGCGTCGCCCATCGCCCCCTTCCCTCCCTCGGCGCGCGCGGCGAGGTCGCCCTCGCCCATGCGCTCGGCCATGGCCATCAGCGCGGCGGCCTGGCGCGTCTCCGCGGCAAGGATGAAGGACATGTAGACCAGGATCGCCGTCTCGAACACCACCCACGCCGCGTGCACCGCCACCACGCCGAGCCCGCCGCTGTGGTTGAAGACGTGCACCGGGGCCCCGGAGCGCTGAAGCAGGTCGAGCCCGAAGTGGTGGACCGCCACCACCGCGGCGCCGATCAGCGGCACCCGCCAGTCGCGGTAGAGGAGGAGGAAGGCCAGCGACGCGAAGATGTGGAAGTGCGTCTCGATCATCCCCGCCGTCTGGTGGATCAGCACGCCCGACAGCAGCATCAGCGCGGTGGCCACGATGGCGCGCGAGACGAAGCGCCCGGGCAGCAGCCACGTCGCCAGGCACGCCACCGCCACGATGGGCGTGCCGATCCCCAGCGCCACGCCCCAGGTGCCATGAAGCGGCGCCAGCGCGTACACCAGCGGCAGGTGCGCGGCCAGGAGCCAGAAGAAGAGGCGGTCGGCCGACCGGTGGGCGGCGTCCTGCAGGGTGCGGTCGTGGGGGGCCGCTACGGCGGGGCTCTGCATGATTCTACGAGCTGCGGGTTGCGTTGGAAGAAAACGAGGCGCCGGGCGGATGCCGGCGCGGGAGGGGGTTGCTTTCGCGCACTCCGTCCGAAAACATGTGGATATTCGGATCTAAGGATATACCGGAATCGCGGCTCGCGCCAGCCGTCTCCGCGCCCTGTGGCGCACCCTGGCGCGCGCCGTGCCGGAGGGATCGCCGGACCCGCGCACAGGGAGAAAAAAGGATGCGGCTACCCGGCAACCCGCTCTCGCGCATCGCCGCCCGCAACGTGGAGAGCGTGCAGGCGGAGATCGCACAGGAAAAGGCAGCCTCGCTGTCCCGCATGGCCACGCGCCTCCAGGCCGCCCTCGACCGCCTGGAGGCACACGACGCCCCCGAAGGCCGCGCCGCGCTCGTGGCCGAGGCGGGCGAGGCGCTCTGGTACTACGTGGTGCAGCGCGAAGCGTGCGGACTGCGCGGCATGGAGGGCGTCCTCCGCGACTTCCGCGTCCCCCGCGAAGTCCAGCTCCGCATGGGCCCCGCGCCGAAGTAGTCTCCGTGCCTCCGGGTGAGCCCCGTCTCTCAGAACGACGACCCGGTGGTGAGCCCGTCCATCGCTGACCCCGCGCCGGCCTCGGAAAGGCGCGCCTTGAGCTCGAAGTCGCCGGGGTTGGTGGCCGCGGCGCGCGCCACGCCGAACTCCACGGCGCCCGTCTGCACCAGCTCCGCCAGGTGCTGGTCGAAGGTCTGCGTGCCGTACACGTCGCGCCCGGCGGCGATGTGGTCGCGGATCTCGGCCGTCTTCTCCGCGTCGATCACGCAGTCGCGGATGGTGGAGGTCATCAGCATGACCTCGGCCGCCAGTGCGCGGCCCCGCACGCCCTTGCGCGGCAGCAGGCGCTGCGAGATCACCGCGTGGAGCGCGTCGGCCAGGCGGTAGCGCACCGTCTCCTGCTCCTCCGGCGGAAAGGCGGAGATCAGGCGCGCCACCGTGTTGGTGGCGTCCTTGGTGTGGACGGTGGAGATCACCAGGTGGCCCGTCTCGGCCGCCTTGAGGGCGATGTCGATCGTCTCGGCGTCGCGCATCTCGCCGATCTGGATGACGTCCGGGTCCTGCCGCAGCGCCGCGCGCAGGCCGCGCTGGAACGACTCGGTGTCGGCGCCCACCTCGCGCTGGCTGACGGCGCAGAGGTGGTCGTGGTGGAGGAACTCGATGGGGTCCTCCAGCGTCACGATGTGGCGGTGCTCGTGGTGGTTCAGGTGCTGGATCATGGCCGCCATCGTGGAGCTCTTCCCCGATCCCGTGACCCCCGTCACCAGGATCATCCCGCGCTCCGCCAGCGCGATCTCCGACACTACACCCGGCAGCCCCAGCTTCTCCAGCGTGGGGATCTCGTACGGGATCACGCGCAGCACCACCACGAAGCTCCCGCGCTGCCTCATCACGTTCACGCGGAAGCGCCCCACCCCGTGGACGCCCCAGGAGCAGTCGTAATCCTGGATCAGGTCCACCTTTTCGCGCATCCCCGGGCTGCCGATGACGGTGAGCACGAAGGAGCGCGCCTGCTCGGGCGAGAGCTTCTGCTTGGTGAGGGGGAGGAGCTTCCCCCCGATGCGTGCCCTCACGACGTCGCCGCCGCGGATATGGATGTCGCTGGCGCCGCGCTCCACGGCGCCGCGGATGATCTGTTCCATCATTCCTCATGTAGATGTGGGGGTTCCCCCAAAGGTAACGCTTCGCCCCCCCGCCGCGAACCGGCCGAAAAAAGTTTCTTCTCTGCGCCTCTGTGTCTCTGTATGAGCCCGCCTTTTCAGCCTTCGCGCGTACGCAGCAGCCGGCCGGCGGCCTCGATGAGGGCTTCCAGGGTGAACGGCTTGTGGAGGAAGCGGCCGTCGGTGCCGCCTCGCCCGCCGGGGAAGGCGTTCTCCTCCGAGTAGCCGGATACGAAGAGCACCGGCGTGTCCGGGCGCTCGCGGGCCATGTGGCCGGCGAGCTCGGGGCCGCCCATCAGCGGCATCACCACGTCGGTAACCAGCAGGTCGATGGGGCCGGGGTGCGCGCGCGCGATCCTCAGCGCCTCCTCGCCGTTGGGCGCGTCGATCACGGCGAAGCCGGCGCGCTCCAGCATGCGGTGGGTGGCGCGCCGCACGGCGGGGTCGTCGTCCACCAGCAGCACGGTGCCGCTCCACCCGCGCATGGGCGCCGCGGGCATCCCCGCCAGGTCCGCCAGGGGCTGCGTGGCGGCGCGGGGGAAGAGCAGCCGGATGGTGGTGCCCGCGCCGGGACGGCTGAAGACGCGCACGGCGCCGCCGCTCTGCTTGACGATGCCGTACACGATGGAGAG
>DASVSA010000064.1:0-5711 GCA_036388335.1 Longimicrobium sp.
TAGGCACTCGGCACTTAAGTCCCAGGCACTGATGATCGGATACTTGTTGCGCCGCATCCTGGGCGCCATCCCCCTCCTGCTGGGGATCCTCACGCTGATCTTCTTCGTGATGCACCTGGCCCCGGGCGACCCCACGGCGCGCTTCTTCTCGCCCAACGTGGCCCCCGAGGTCATCGAGCAGATGAGGCGCAACCTGGGGCTCGACCAGCCGCTCCACATCCAGTACTTCAAGTGGCTGTGGTCGTTCGTGCGCGGCGACTTCGGCTACTCGTTCGGGCAGATGAGGCCCATCGGCGAGATCCTGCCGGGGGTGCTGTGGAACACCATCCAGCTCACCATGATCTCGCTGGTGGTGATCTTCGTGGTGGGGATGCTGATCGGCATCGTGCAGGCGGTGAGGCAGTACTCCATCGCCGACAACGTGCTGACCTTCGTGGCGCTGTTCTTCTACTCGATGCCGTCGTTCTGGTTCGCCCTGATGCTCATCCTGATCTTCTCGCTCAAGGCGAACACGGCGGGGTGGCCCATCCAGTTCCCCGCCAGCGGGATGACGGGGGTGGAGTACGACTACCTGAGCACGGGCGGCAAGATCACCGACCGCATCATGCACCTCATCCTCCCCGCCACGGCGCTGGGGATCGGGTCCGCGGCGGGCGTCGCGCGCTACATGCGCGGGTCGATGCTGGAGGTGATCCACCAGGACTTCATCCGCACGGCGCGGGCGAAGGGGCTCAGCGAGCGCACGGTGGTGTTCAAGCACGCGCTGAGGAACGCGCTGATCCCCATCATCACCCTGCTGGGGCTGTACCTGCCCTTCCTGCTCAGCGGCGCGGTGCTGGTGGAGACGATCTTCGGGTGGCCGGGGATGGGGCGTGCGATCGTGGACGCCATCCTCCAGCGCGACTACCCGATGGTGATGGCCACGTCCTTCGTGATCGCCGCCATCGTGGTGGCGGGCAACCTGCTGTCGGACGTCCTTTACGCGGTGGTCGACCCGCGCATCCGTACGGAATAAGGCCCGATGCGAGCATCTCCCAACGTAGAGTCTTCTCCGCCGGAACCGCTTCCGAGCGCCGCGGCCACCCAGGGCGGCGGCAGCGTGCGCCCGGGCGGCGCCGCGTGGACCGGGATCGTGATGTCCGTGCTGGCCTGGGGCTTCGTCCTCTCCCTCTTCTTCCTGTCGCGCGAGCGGCTGTGGGGGATGGGGCGCGGAGGGCGCATCACCGCCGACCTTTACCTGGCCGCGGCCACCCTCGCCGCCATGGCCATCGGGCTGGCGTACCTCACGGTGCGCGGCGTCATCCGGCGCAACGCGGGCACGGTGAGGCCGCGCGGCGACAGCCAGTGGT
This sequence comes from Longimicrobium sp., assembly GCA_036388335.1. Classification (GTDB taxonomy): domain Bacteria; phylum Gemmatimonadota; class Gemmatimonadetes; order Longimicrobiales; family Longimicrobiaceae; genus Longimicrobium. Next base: position 1,350 of record DASVSA010000064.1, read on the forward strand.
CCATCGCGGGGCGGCACTTCAAGAAGAACCGGCTGGCCATGGCGGGCCTCGCGGTGATGATCCTGCTCTACGTCGTCACCCTGGTGACGCCGCTGGTGGCGCCGTTCGACCCGGCGGCGCAGGGCGACATCGTGCTCACGCGCAACCTGCCCCCGTCGCTCGAGCACCTGATGGGGACCGACAAGTTCGGGCGCGACATCTTCTCGCGCGTGCTGTACGGGTCGCGCATCTCGCTCACCATCGGCTTCATCGCCGTGGGCATCTCGGTGACGCTGGGGACGCTGGTGGGGGCGCTGGCCGGCTACTTCGGCGGCTTCGTGGACACGCTGCTGATGCGCATGACCGACATGATGCTGTCGTTCCCGCGCCTGGTGCTGCTGATCGTGGTGATCGCCCTCTTCTCGCCCTCCATCTGGCTGGTGGTGACGGTGCTGGGGCTCACCGGGTGGATGGGCACCGCGCGCCTGGTGCGCGGCGAGGTGCTCAGCCTGCGGGAGCGCGAGTTCGTGCAGGCCGCGCGCGCGCTGGGGATGGGCGACTGGCGGATCATCTCGCGCCACGTGATCCCCAATACCATGGCGCCGGTCATCGTGTCGGCCACGCTCGGCATCGGCCAGACGATCCTGACGGAGGCGTCGCTCTCGTTCCTGGGCCTGGGCGTTCAGCCCCCCACGCCGAGCTGGGGGAACATGGTGGCCGACGGCCGCGACGCGCTGATCGAGGCCTGGTGGATCGCCACCTTCCCCGGCATCGCCATCGTGCTGACCGTGATCGCCTTCAACCTCCTGGGCGACGGCCTGCGCGACGCGCTCGACCCGCGCCTGAGGACGTGAGGTGGACCCGTCCGTCGTGGCGGAGCTGCTCGAGCGCTATCCGGACCTGCGGATGAGCTACGAGGAGTTCCTCACGTCGGGCGAGGACGTGCACGGGGACTGGATCGATGGAACGGTGCGGCTGATCGGTTCGGACACGACGGTGCACAACCGCATAGTGAGCTTCCTGGTGACGATGCTGAAGTTCCACCAGGAGGAGCGAAGTGGCGGGCAGCTCCTGGGCCGGGTCCAGATGCGCCCGCGGCCGGATCTGCCCTCGCGTGAGGTGGACCTGCTCGTCCTGAAGCACGAGAACCGCGGGCGGGTGAAGCAATACTTCGTGGACGGCCCGGCCGACCTGGTCATCGAAGTGGTGATGGAGGAAAGCCGCGAGCTGGACACGGTCGACAAGGTCCGGGAGTACGCGGACGGAGGGGTCCGCGAGTACTGGGTGATCGACCCCGAACTGGAGCAGGCGACCATGTACCGGCTGGGCGAAGATGGCAGCTACGAGGCGCAGCCGCTGGGCGAGCCGCCCCGCCTGCGTAGCGAAGCGATGCCCGGAATGTGGATCGATCTGGCCTGGCTGTGGACCGACGAGATGCCGCTGCTGAAGCCGGCACTCAAGCAATGGGGGCTGATTTGACGAACGGGGGCGGGGCGGGGCCGATCCTGCAGGTGGAGAACCTGAGGACCTATTTCAAGACCGACGCGGGGCTCGCCCGCGCGGTGGACGGCGTGTCGTTCCACGTGAATCCCGGCGAGACGCTGGGGATCGTGGGCGAATCGGGGAGCGGCAAGTCCGTGACCTCGCTCTCCATCATGCGGCTGATCCCGGAGCCGCCGGGAAAGATCCAGCCGGAGTCGCGCATCCTCTTCCGCGGCGAGAACGGGGAGATGGAGGACATCGCGCGCGCCACGGAGAAGCGGATGAGGCAGATCCGCGGCAACGACATCGCGATGATCTTCCAGGAGCCGATGACCTCGCTGAACCCCGTGTTCACCGTGGGCGACCAGATCGTTGAGTCGCTGCGGCTTCACCAGGGGCTCAACAAGAAGCAGGGGCGCTCGCGGGCCATCGAGATGCTCGAGCTGGTGGGCATCCCCATCCCGCACCAGCGGGTGGACGAGTATCCGCACCAGCTCTCGGGCGGGATGCGGCAGCGCGTGATGATCGCCATGGCGCTGTCGTGCAACCCCAAGCTGCTGATCGCCGACGAGCCGACGACGGCGCTGGACGTGACGATCCAGGCGCAGATCCTGGAGCTGATCAACAAGCTCAAGTCGGAGCTGGGGATGAGCATCATCCTCATCACCCACGACCTGGGGGTGGTGGCCGAGACGTGCGACCGGGTGATCGTGATGTACGCCGGGCAGGTGTTCGAGGAGGGCTCTGTGGACGACGTCTTCCACAACCCGCAGAACCCGTACACCGAAGGGCTGCTGCGCTCCATGCCCAAGCTGGGCGAGGAGGTGGAGCGGCTGGCGGTGATCCCCGGCGTGGTGCCGTCGCCCACCAACTGGCCCAGCGGGTGCCGCTTCTACGACCGCTGCCCGTATCACTGGGACAAGACGCTTCACGAGGAGCCACCCCTGTTCGAGATCGGCCCCGGGCGCAAGAACAAGTGCTGGCTGGTGGAGCACCCCGAGCAGCGCGCGGCGGTGGTGGCCGCGGGCGGCGGCTTCACGCCGGCGGGCGCCGTGTCCGCCACGGGCCCCATCGCCCCGGTGGCCGGGTCGCCGGACGACGTGGACATGGGCACCGCGGAGGGCGTCTGATGCCGGCGACACCGGAAGGACCGACCCCCGCGGGGGGGCAGGGCGCCGGCGACGGCCAGCGCAGCGGGGGCTCGCAGCCCAACCGCCCGGCCGACGCGCTGGTGGGCGAGGGGGTGGAGCGCGGCCCCGTGACGGGCGCCGAGGGGCGCGCCCAGGTGGCCCGCATCCCCGAGCCGCCGGGGCGCGAGGTGCTTCCGCCGGCCAAGGGCGACAGCGATCTGCGCGGGGCCACGCCGGACGACATGGAGCCCCCGGCCGATGCGCTGCTGGTGGTGCGCGGGCTCAAGAAGTACTTCCCCATCCACAAGGGGTTCTTCAACCGCCACGTGGGCGACGTGAAGGCCGTGGACGGGGTGTCGTTCTCGCTGCGGCGCGGCGAGACGCTGGGGGTGGTGGGCGAGTCGGGGTGCGGCAAGAGCACGATGGGACGCAGCATCCTGCGCCTCATCGAGCCGAGCGCCGGAAGCGCGCACTTCGAGGGGAGAGACATCGTCACCATGGACAAGGCGGAGCTGCGCAAGATGCGCCGCCGCGTCCAGATCATCTTCCAGGACCCGTTCTCGTCGCTGAACCCGCGCATGACCATCGCGGAGACGATCCGCGAGGTGCTGGGGATCCACGGGATCGCGAAGGGGCAGAAGGCCAACGACCGCATCGCCGAGCTGCTGCGCGTGGTGGGTCTGCGGCCGGAGCATTCCATCCGCTACCCGCACGAGTTCTCGGGCGGGCAGCGGCAGCGCATCGGCATCGCGCGGGCGCTGGCGGTGGAGCCGGACCTGATCGTGTGCGACGAGCCCGTGTCCGCGCTGGACGTGTCCGTGCAGGCGCAGGTCATCAACCTGCTGCAGGACCTGCAGCGGGAGCTGGGGCTGACCTACGTCTTCATCGCCCACGACCTGTCGGTGGTGGAGCACATCTCCGACCGCGTGGCGGTGATGTACCTGGGGCGAATCGTGGAGCTGGCGGACTCGCGCGAGCTCTACCGGAACCCGCTGATGCCGTACACGCGCGCGCTCCTCTCCGCCGTGCCCATCCCGGACCCGCGCATCAAGCGGGAGCGCGTGGTGCTGCAGGGCGACGTCCCCTCGCCGGCCAACCCGCCGTCGGGGTGCCCGTTCCACCCGCGCTGCCCGCACCCCCTCAAGGACGCGGACTGCGCCAAGATCGTCCCGCCCCTGGCAGACAAGGGCGGCGGCCACTTCGCGGCGTGCATCAAGGTGCCGCTCGGGGCGGGCTTCGAAGGGGGATTGCCGGTCCTGCAGTAAGGGGGCTCACACAGAGACACAGAGGCACGGAGATGACTTCATCTCTGTGCCTCTGTGTCTCTGTGTGAGCTAAGGTGTCGGCTGTGCCGTGGGCTCCTCCCGTCGGCGGCGGAGGTGGGCTTCCTCGGCTTCCATCTCCTTCGCGAGGAAGTAGTTGAGACCCGTGCGGATAACGGCGATGGCGGCCAGCTTGGCGATGCGCTCCCAGGTGGGGGCGACGGCGGTGGAGAGGATGTCGGCGGCGAGCTGGAACTCGAGGGCGACACCCAGGTAGTGCGCCAGGGTGAGCCGGAGGGCGGCGTAGCTGCGCGGGTGGCCCCTGCGCAACGAGTTCGCGAACTGGAAGATCGCCGCGAAAATGCCCGCCGCGATCACCAGCGCGCCGATCGTCTCCACGCCCAGGCGCAGCCACTCCACCCCGTGCTGCACCGCCCGTTCCGCCACGCTGAAAGCGCCCTCTTGCTGCATCCGACCTCCCGGTCCGCACCCATGGGAGCCGCCACTCC
>DASVSA010000065.1:0-3735 GCA_036388335.1 Longimicrobium sp.
GTGCCTCCGCCTCGGCGGGCGGGGCGGGGGGCGGCTCCGCCGCGCGCGGGCGGCGGGTGGTGATGCCCAGGTCGCGGAGCGCCGCGTCGATCTCGCCCTTGCGGATCGCCTCGGCCACGACCACCAGCAGGACCAGGAGCGCAACCGGAGCCACGAGGGCGTAGGCCATCAGGCGGACGAACTCGGGCCACATGTGCTCCGCCATCGCCGCGTAGTTGGGCTCCATCCGCTCTCCCGAGTGCTCGGTTGCCGGCCGCCTGCCGCCGGGTGCCGGCCCCGCGCGCGGAGCCGGCACCCGGTTTCGTGCCGCCTAGTTGGAGCCGCGGAACGCCGCCAGCTCGTCCTCGGTCAGGTAGGCGCCCATCACGAACTTGAGCGCCGTGATGTCGGCCAGCGGGCGGCCCTCGGGGTCGTCGCGGTCGAACAGGGGGAGCTTGTCGTAGATCTGCCCCAGCCCCGGGTTGCCGGAGGGCGGGATGGCGCGCACGTTCTCGATGGTGAGCAGCAGGGGCTCCTTGTTGAAGAGCACCTTGCCCAGCCGCGGGACGTGGAAGTAGGCCGTCACCGCCATGCGGCACGCCTTCTCCGGCGAGTCGGCTTCCATGTCTTCCACCGGCGTCCAGAGCTGCCCCGTGGAGAGGCACTCGTGGTTGAGGGTCACGACCACCGTGCCCAGATCGGGCGACTCGCCGATCATCCTCATCTCGATCAGGTTGGTGTACACCTCGGAGTGGTTCCAATCGTCCGCCGAGGGCGCGGAGCGCGCCACCCGCACGAAGCCCCGGAAGTCCACCGCGAACTCGCCCACGCCGAAGACGCGGAAGGTGTCCGTGGACGTGATCCCGAGGTTGTCGATCCCCGGGGCCGGCGGCGTGTACGGCTGCACCTGCTGCGGCGCGAAGAGGTTGGGCTTGTCGCCCAGGTCCAGGCGCGGACCCCACGCCCGCTGTCCCTGCTGCTCGATGACCGTGGCCATGCTGACGCTCCTGTTGGTAGGCTCCCCTCACACGGAATTACTGCGCGTGAGATACAATGGCCCAACGCCCCCTCCGCGTCTTCTCTCGTTTTGCTCACTTCCCCTTTGCAGGTTGTTGCGGCGCGCGGATCTCGGACTTGCGAAGGGTACCGGAGGGCGGCATCTTTGCGCCGAAACGTCGCCAACCCGAACCATCCGGATCCCGATGAGAATCGCGGTCTTCGCCGTGCTCGCCGCCCTGGGCGCGTGCGCTACCGTCCCCGCCGCGCCGCCGCCCGCCCCGGCCGCTCTCGCTCCCAGCGCGGTGCACGCGGAGCTCAGCGGGCTGGAGGCCGAGCTGTCGCGCGCCATCGTGGCCCGCGACACCGCCGTCTTCCACCGCGTGCTCGCCGAGGACTTCGCCCTTCACGCGGGCGACGCCAACGGCCCGGCGATGCCCCGCGCCGCCTGGATGACCGTGATGATGGAGCGCCTGCGGATCGACTCGGCTCACGTGTCCGACGTGCGCGTGGTGGACACGGCGGGCGACACGGCGCAGGTGGAGCTCGCCTTCTACTGGAGGGGGCGGGCTCCGGGGGGCAACGTGATCGACCAGACGCTGCGGCTGCGCGACCACTGGGTGCGCCAGGGCGGCCGGTGGCGCATGGTGCGGCGCCGCACCTCGCAGTAGGCGCCGGTATGTCCACCCAGCGCTTCGAGGCGATGCTGGAGCCCGGCGGCGGCGGACAGGTGGCCCGCGTGGTCGTCCCCTTCGACGTGAAGGAGGTGTTCGGCACCGCCGCGCGCGTGCCCGTGCGCGGCACGCTCAACGGGCACCCCTTCCGCAGCTCTATCAGCCCCATGGGCGGCGGGTGCCACATCCTCCCCGTCAACCGCGGCCTGCTCAGGGAGGCCGCGCTGGTGGAGGGGAGCACCGTGGCCGTGGTGATGGAGCGCGACGACGAGCCGCGCACCGTCTCTCCGCCCGACGACCTCCTGCGCGCCCTGGGCGACGCCGGCGCCACGGACGCCTGGGAGCGGCTCCCATACACGCGGCGCAAGGAGCACGTCCTTGCCGTGGAGGGGGCCCGCAAGCAGGAGACGCGCGAGCGGCGCATCGCGAAGGTGATCGAGGAGCTCACGGCTTAAAAGCCTATCTCACACGGAGACACGGAGGCACAGAGGAGAACTTCCCCTGTGCCTCTTTTCACATCTCCACGAACTGGTGGATGCGGCCCTCCACGCGCGGGGCGGTGAGGCGTCCGTCGCGGGCCGCGACGTCCATGGGGAGGCCGCGGCGGGGGGAGAGGAGCATCATCCCGCCCGGGTCTACCGTGGTGCCGGGTGGGGGAGAGAGGTGGAAGCGGCGCAGGATCAGCGCGAGCACCAGCTTCATCTCCAGCATGGCGAACGAGGCGCCCAGGCAGGCGCGCGGGCCGGCGGAGAAGGGGAGGTACTCGTACGCGTCCGGGCGCCGGTCCAGCCAGCGGGCCGGGTTGAAGCGCGCGGGCTGCGGGTAGATCTCCGGGAGGCGGTGGGTGACGAAGGCGCTGAAGATCACGCGTGCGCCCTGGGGCACGGGGTAGCCGGCCAGCTCGGCGGGCTCGGCGGCGGAGCGGGCGCTCCAGGTGACCGGCGGCAGGAGGCGCATGCTCTCGTGGAGAACGGCGTCCAGCAGCGGGAGCGCGGCCAGCTCCGCCAGCGACGGGACCTCGCCCGCGCTGCCCATTTCGTCCATTACCTCTCCCAAGACGTGCGGATGCTGGGAGAGGAGGAGGAGCGTCCAGGTGAGGGCGCTGGCGGTGGTGGCGTGGCCGGCCATGAAGAGGAAGTTGGTCTGGCCGATCAGCTCGTCGTCGGTGAGGCCCACCCCGTCCGCGTCGCGGGCCTTCATGAGCAGCGAGAGGACGTCGCCGCCCTCGCACCCGGCGGCGCGCCGCTTCGCCACCATCGCGCGGATCTCGGCGTCCAGGCGCCCGGAGAGCGAGAGGAGGCGGTGGTACGGAGTGCCGGGGACGTTGAAGGGGAGGAAGACGGCGGGGAGGGAGAAGACCGTCTCCATCCACCGTTCGAGCAGCCGCGCCGCCGCGTCGCCGCCGGCCGCGGGGTCCAGGCCGATGAAGGTCCTCACCGCGATGGAGAGGGTGAGCGCGCGCATGTCCCGCCACACGTCGCGGCGCTCCCCGGCGCGCCAGCCGGCCAGCGCCTCGTGCGAGGCCGCGGCCATGGCCGCGTGGTACGCCTCGATGCGCTGGCGGTGGAGCGCGGGCGCCACCAGCCTGCGGGCCTGGCGGTGCCGGTCGCCGTTCATCTGGATCAGCCCGTCGAAGAGCCGCGCCAGCGCGCTCCCCTCGCGCACCCGCAGCGGCGACGACGAGGCGTCCAGCGTGTGGAAGAGCGCCGGCTCCCCCAGCACGCGCCGGTTGAGCTCGGGCGAGAAGACGAAGAGGTAGTCCGCGCTCCCCCGCGCCACCGCCGCGATCTCCCCGTGCTCCCGCCACATGCGGTGCAGGTGCGCCGGCGGGTCGCGCATGAACGCCAGCAGGTTCCCCCGCCACCCCACCAGCGGGAGCGGCCTCGGCCCCGGGATCGCGAGCATGATCCCCTCTCGGTGCGTCCGCGCCTCCATGTGAGCCACGCCGTTACCGGTCGATGCGGTCATAGAGGCCCCCGTAGACGAAGCTGCGCACCATGCCGCTGGCCAGGAATTCGTGGGGATAGCCCAGCGAGGCGGGGGCGGCGGAGTCCAGGCGGCGCAGCTCGGCCGCGTCCAGCTCCCA
>DASVSA010000066.1:0-18326 GCA_036388335.1 Longimicrobium sp.
GGGCGGCGCGGGGGCGGTGGCCGTGTCCATGCGCCCGCGCGGCGAGCCCGCGGCCCTGCTGGTGGGATGGGCGGACGGCGAGGTGCCGCCCGGGGGCGCCGCGCTGTTGGAGGCGCTGGCCGAGCAGACGTCGGTGGCGCTGGCCGGCGCCGCCCGCTACGCCGAGATGCGCGACGCCGCCGTGCGGCGCGACCGCTTCTTCTCGGCCATGAGCCACGATCTGCGCACGCCCATCACGGCCATCGTGGGCTACAGCGAGCTGCTGCAGGACGGCATCGTGGGCGACCTCACGGAGCGGCAGCTGGAGATGGTGGAGCGGATCTGCCAGGTGTCCGGCCACCTGTCGCAACTCGTCAACGACATCCTGGACCTGGCGCGGCTGGACGCGGGGCGCATGGAGTTCCAGCTGCAGCCCCTGGAGCTGGCCGAGCTGCTGGATGGCGCCCTGGCCGCCGTGGAGCCGCAGGCCGCCGCCAAGGGATTGGAGGTGCGCGTGGAGGGCCCCGGGGGCGTGCTGGTGGTGGTGGACCCCACCCGCGTGCGCCAGATCCTGGTGAACCTCCTCTCCAACGCCGTCAAGTTCACCGAGAGCGGCGCCGTCTCCGTGTCCGCCGGCGTGGACGGCGACCGCGGCTGGATCGAGGTGCGCGACACGGGCCCCGGCCTCCCGGGCGGGAGCGAGGAGGCCGTCTTCGAGGAGTTCCTCCAGCTCGCCCCGGCGGGGAAGGGGAAGCGCGAGCCCGGCACGGGGCTGGGCCTGGCCATCGCCCGCCGCCTGGCCCGCGCCATGGGCGGCGACCTCACCGCCCGCAACGTGGACGGCAGCGGCGCCGCCTTCACGCTCTACCTGCCCTCACACAGAGACACGGAGGCACCGAGATAAGCGCTTCTCCGTGCCTCCGTGCCTCTGTGTGAGCTCTTTTACTTCTTGTCGTCCATCCCGGCGGAGACGCGGTTGGCGAGGGCGTCGGTGTACACGCGGCGCCAGTCGTTGAGCTGGCGCTGGGCGGCGGTGTCCTGCGGGTTGGCGAGGCCGGAGAGGCCCAGGAGGCCGGCGCTGCCGCCCGCGAAGCCGACGGCTGTCCACATCGGCTCGGACACGTTGGGACGGGCGCGGCGCAGCACCTCCAGGTTGCGGCCCACGGCGGACGCGGTCACCTGCTCGCGGGCGGCGCGCTCCATCTCGGCGGCCTGCTTCTCCATCTCCGCGAGGTTCTCCTCGGTGTAGCCCTGCAGCGTGCCGGCGGCCAGTTGGGCGCGCATGTCGGCCGCTTGCTGGCGCATCTGCTGCGCGGCCTGGATCTGCCCCTCGATCATCGGCTTCATCGCCAGGAAGCCGCCGACCTCGGCCATGCGCTCGCGCACGTACTCCATCTCGGCCGCGTTGTACTTGAGGGTGCGCGCCGAGCGCACGTAGCTCCCGCCGATGCGGTCCATCATCCCCGCGGCGTCGCTCACGTTGCGCAGCCCCGCGATGATGCCACCGTCCTTGGCGCGCTCCTCCATCTTCTGCACGCTCCCCGCCTCGCGGCGCACCAGGTCGAACTGCAGGAGGCTCGTCTTGAGGTACGCCTCCACCTGCTGCGGCGTCAGCGAGCTGTCAGCGGGCGCTTTGAACTCCTGCTCCTCCTCCTCGGTCACGGCCACGGAGGTTTCCTGGTCCACGTCGTCGGGGGTGGCGCCGGCCTCGGCCTCGTTGTCGCCGCCGCATGCCGCCAGCAGGGCGAGCAGGCAGAGGCGCGGGAGGGTCGCGCGGAGGGTCATGATATCACCTCGGGGTGGGGGGAGACGCGGGGAACGGACGGCGGAGTAGGTTGCGTCGGAACTCGTGACGCGTCAAGCACTTTGAACGGCGGGGATCACACAGAGGCACGGAGACACGGAGAGGGACTCAGCCCGGATGCACCGGCAGGCGCACGGTGAAGGTGGTGCCCGCGCCGGGCTCGCTGTTCACCTCGATGTCGCCTCCCATGAGCTCGGCAAGGCGGCGGGCGACGCTCAGGCCCAGGCCGGTGCCGCCGGCGCGGCGCACGAGGGGGTGCTCCACCTGCCAGAAGGGCTCCCAGATGCGCTCCAGGTGCTCGGCCGCGATGCCGATGCCCGTGTCCGTGACCGTGACGGCGACGGCGGAGGGCTCGCGGCGCGCATCCACGCGCACCTCGCCGGATTCCGTGAACTTGACGGCGTTGCTGAGGAGGCTCGCCAGGAGGCGCTTGAGCCGCGCCGGGTCGGTGAGGGCGATGCAGGCGTCGTGGCCGGACACGGAGAGGGCGAGGCCCTTCTCGCGCGCCGCGGGCTGCACCTCGGCGGCGGCGTGGCGCAGCGCGATGCCCACGTCCACGGCCTGCAGGTGCGGCGCATCCGGGCCGCTCTCCAGGCGGCTGTACGACAGCACCTCGTCGATCAGCTCGCCGAGCTGGCGCGAAGAGGCCTGGATGCGCTCCAGGTGGCGCCGCTGGACGGCGGTGAGCTCGCCCGCGTCGCCGTCGAAGAGGAGGTCCGCGAAGCCGTTGATGACGTTGAGCGGCGTCTTGAGCTCGTGCGAGACGACGGCCAGGAAGTCGGTCTTGGCGCGCGACGCGGCCTCGGCCTCGCGGCGGGCCACCCGCTCGCGCAGGAGGAGCGCCTCGCGCTCCGATTCGGCCCGCTTGCGCTCGGTGATGTCTTCGGCGATGCAGTACACGCCGATGATCTCCCCCTCCACCAGGATGGGGACGAAGGTGAGCCGCACCCGCACGCGCCGCCCCGAGCGGTGCACGAGCGAGGTCTCGCCCGAGCCCGGCTCGCCCTCCGTGGCCCGGTCGAACAGCCCCTGCACCGCCTCGCGGTCCTCGCCTGACACCAGGGGCCAGAAGGAGAGGGCCACCAGGTCGTCTTCCGGGTACCCGGCCAGCGCGGCGGCGGCGGGGTTGGCCGTGCGCAGCGTGCCATCGAGGTCGAACGAGCACACGCCGTTGGGGTTGTTCTCGAAGAGGGAGCGGTAGCGCTGGCGGCTCTCCTCGTAGCGGCGGGCCACCTCGCGCCGCTCCGTGAGGTCGCGGGTGATCTGCCCGAATCCCACCACGCGCCCCGCGTCGTCGCGGATGGCGGTGATCACCACGCTTGCCCACACCTGCGACCCGTCCTTGCGTACGCGCCACGCCACCCCCTCGCAGCGCCCCTCCGTGCCCGCGGTGTGGAGGTCGCGCCCGGGCGCCCCCGACTCTCCGTCTTCCTTCGGATAGAAGACGGAGAGGTGCTCCCCCACGATCTCCCCCTCGCCGTACCCCATCTGCCGCTCCGCCCCTTCCGTCCACGTGGCGACGCGGCCGTCCACGTCCATCAGGAAGATGGCGTAGTCGGTCACGTTCTCCACCAGGAGCCGGTAAAGCTCGCCGGTGGCCGGTGTGGAGCTGCGCAGGCGTCTGGGCATCGGGTGGCTTCGAGGGTGTGCCGGCCGGGTGCTGCTAGTGTACCGGCCCGGCAGAGTCTCGGCAACAGCGCGGGCTCACACAGAGACACAGAGACTTACCTGCCCGGCCTGGCGTCTCACGCGTCGGACGCTGCTGAGCGGGGTGGAGGCCCGGCTGATCGAGGCCGAGGCGCAGCTGCGCGCCGGCAACGCGGCGGGCTCGCTGGCCACGCTCAACGCGCTGCGCACCACCGTCACGGGCCTGACGCCGCTGGCGGACGCGGGCACCGATGCGGGGCGCGTGGACCAGCTGTTCCGCGAGCGGGCGTTCTGGAACTTCGGGCGCGGGCACCGGGTGGGCGACCTGCGCCGCCTGATCCGCCAGTACGGCCGGGCGCCCGACACGGTGTTCCCCACGGGCACCTGGCACAAGAACGACGCGCAGTACGGCGCCGACGTCACCATCCCGGTGCCCGCCGCCGAGCAGAACAACGCCAACACCCAGGGCGCCGAGATCTGCCTCAACCGGACGGCTTGAACCAGCTGGGATCACACAGAGACACGGAGGCACGGAGAAAGCAGGTTTTCTCCGTGCCTCCGTCTTTCTGTGCAAGGTTGGCGCGGGGCGTGCTGGTGCGCCCTTCTGGAATCACGAACCCACCCGAAGACTGGCGTGCTGATGATCGACACGAACCCCCTCCTGCGAGCCGAGCCGCTCCCCATCCCCTTCCACCAGATCACGGCGGAGCACGTGGTGCCCGGGATCCGGGAGGCGCTGGCCCGCGCCGAGGCGGAGATGGACGCGCTGGTGGCCGCCCCGGACGAGCGCACCTACGAGAACACGGTGGCGCGCCTGGAGGAGATCACCGAGCGGCTCTCGCACGCCATCCGCCCCGTGGCGGTGCTGGTGGCGGTGATGAACTCGCCGGAGCTGCGCGAGGCGTACGAGACCGTGCTCCCCGAGTTCTCCGCCTTCTTCGCCCGCATCGCCCTCAACGGCGAGCTGTGGCTGGCCGTGAAGGCAGCGGCCCAGTCGCCGGGCGTGGAGGCGCTGGACCGCGTGCGCCGCCGGCACCTGGAAAAGACGGTGAGGGCCTTCATCCGCGCCGGCGCCGACCTGCCGCCGGAGGGGAAGGAGCGGGTGGAGGCGCTGCAGGTGGAGCTTTCGCAGCTGGAGACGGAGTTCTCCAACCACGTGCTGGACTCCACCAACGCGTGGGAGATGGTGCTCACCGGCGAGGCGGAGCTGGCCGGGCTCCCCGACTCGGCGCGGGCGCAGGCGCGCGCGGCGGCCGAGGAGAAGGGGGTGGAGGGGTGGCGCTTCACCCTGCACCAGCCCTCGGTGATGCCCTTCCTGCAGTACTCCGAGCGGCGCGACCTGCGCCAGCGCGTGCACCAGGCGTTCGTCAACCGCGCCTCCGAGCCGCCCCACGACAACCGTCCGCTGGTGGGGCGCATCCTGGCGCTGCGGCGCGAGCTGGCGCAGCTCCTGGGCTTCCGCGACTGGGCCGACTACCAGCTGCAGGAGGCGATGGCGGGGAGCGGGGTGCGCGCCGTGGAGTTCGAGGACGACCTCACCGCGCGCACCCGGCCCTACTGGGAGCGCGAGATGGAGGCGCTGCAGGAGTTCGCCCGCGACGAGCTGGGGCTGGACCCGCTGGAGCCGTGGGACATGAGCTTCGCCATCGAGCAGATGCGCCGCTCCCGCTTCGGGCTGGACGCCGAGGAGGTGAGGCCGTACTTCCCCATGGACCGGGTGCAGGACGGCTTCTTCGAGCTGGCGCGCCGCCTGTTCGGGGTGGAGGTGCGCGAGCGCAGGGTGGAGGAGGTGTGGCACCCCGAGGTGCGCTTCTACGACGCGTTCGACGAGAGCGGGCTGCGGCTGGGCGGGTTCTACACGGACTGGTACCCGCGCGAGAGCAAGCGGGGCGGGGCGTGGATGCACGGCGTGGTGCTGGGCGGCCCCGCCCCGGAGGGCGGGTGGGACGAGCACCTGGCCACCATCGTGGGCAACATGAGCCCGCCGGAGGGCGAGCGCCCCGCCCTCCTCACCCACCGCGAGGTGGAGACGGTGTTCCACGAGCTTGGGCACCTCCTCCACCACATGCTGTCGCGGGTGGAGGTGCGCGAGCTGGGGGGGACTACGGTGCCCACCGACTGGGTGGAGCTCCCCTCGCAGATCATGGAGAGCTGGACGTGGGAGCGCCCCGCGCTGGACCTCTTCGCGCGGCACTGGGAGACGGGCGAGCCCATCCCCGAGGAGCTGTTCCAGAAGATGAAGGCGGCCCGCACCTTCATGGCCGCCCACCTCCAGATGCGCCAGCTCTCCTTCGGCACGCTGGACCTGGACCTCCACGTGCGCTTTGACCCCGCGGGCGGCGAGGACCCCATCGAGCGCGCCCGCCGGGTGATGTCGCGCTTCCACGTGCGCCCCGACTTCGCCCGCGACCACTTCATCACCGGCTTCACCCACATCTTCGCGGGTGGCTACGCGGCCGGCTACTACAGCTACCTGTGGAGCGAGGTGCTGGTGGCCGACGCCTTCTCCCGCTTCGAGCGCGAGGGCCTCTTCAGCCGCGAGGTGGGCCGCGCCTTCGTGGACGCCGTCCTCTCGCGCGGCGACGACACCGACCCCGCCGAGCTCTTTCGCGAGTTCATGGGCCGCGACCCCGACCCCGACGCCCTGCTGCGCCGCAATCTCGGCGCGGAATAGCCTCACACAGAGACACGGAGGCACGGAGAACCGAAGTTCTCCGTGCCTCCGTGTTCTCTGTGTGAGACCCGCTTTTTACAGCCCGGCGCCGAGCGTGGTGCCCGTGATCGCCTTGTACACGTCCAGGCGGCCGTTGCCGAACTTGTTGTCGTAGCCGGCCGTGCCCAGGTCCTTGGCCGAGCTCTCCAGGCGGGCGCGGAGCGCGGCGCCGCGCAGGCCCGTCTTGGAAGCCACCACCGCGGCGGCGCCGGTCACCTGCGGGGTCGCCATCGAGGTGCCGTTCATGAAGGCGTAGGTGCCGCCGGCCAGCGCGCCCGTGTAGGTGCGCCCGCCCTGGTAGCCCGACACGACCGCGCTGAAGATGCAGCCTTCCTCGGTGGTGTTGCTGTAGCACAGGCCGCCGGGAGCCGCGATGTCGATGCCGGTGCCGTACTGCGAGTAGCTGGTGAGGCCGTCCTTCCAGTCGGTCGCCGACACGGCGATGGCGTTCGGGTCGCAGGCGGGGCAGCCCACCTTGTTGGTGCCCGAGTTGCCCGCGGCGGCGATCACCAGGACGCCCTTGTTGGTGGCGTACGCGATGGCGTTCTTCTCACCGGTGGAGATGGTGCGGCCGCCCAGCGAGAGGTTCATCGCCACCATGTTCGGCTGGTCGGCCGCGGCGCGGATGGCGTTGATGATGGAGGAGGTGTAGCAGCCGTTGGTCCCGCAGACGCGCTGCACGTAGACCTTGACGTTCGCCGCGGCGCCGGTCACGCCCGCTACGCCGACCGTGCCGCCGGCGCTGGTGCCGGCGGTGTGGGTGCCGTGGCCCTGGTCCGGGGTGTCGTCCGACGTGAAGTCGTTGCAGGTGCCGCTGCCGTTGCCGGCCGCCGCCATGCTGTACCAGTCGCAGCCGCGGATCAGGCGCCCGGCGAACTCCGGGTGGCTGAAGTCCACGCCCGTGTCGATGTTGCTGATCACCACCGCGCCACCGCCCACGCCGATCCCTTCGATGGCGTCCTCGTCCGCGTCGGCCAGCGAGGCGTACGAGGCCGGGATGGTGCCCGTGGCGCCGTTCGGGTCCTGGTAGAACGACATGTTCAGCCCGCCCGGGTTGTAGAAGGCCCACAGGCGGCTGTCGATCGCTTCCACCTTGCGGATGTAGTTCGGCTCGGCCCACTCAACGCGGGGGTCGTTCTTAAGCACGGCGGCGAGCGCGCGCTCCTGGCCGCGGGCGCCGTTCAGCACCTCGAAGGCGCCCTTGTAGCCCACCGCGCGGCGGACGAGGCCGTTGGCGCGCAGCAGGTCGCTGGCGTCCACGCCTTCCTTGAACTTCACCAGCACCTCACCCGGGGCGACCTCGTCCTGCGCCGGGGCCGCGGCGAGCGCCGGGCTCTGCACGGGCGAGATCCCGCTGCTGGTGGTGCCTTCGTCGGAGCAGGCGGCGAGGGTGGCCAGGGCGAGGGCGCCGACGGCCGAAAAGCGGATGCGCATGAGGAACGACTCCCGTGTGACAGCGTGTGGTGTCGGAACAACTACTACCCTGCGCTGCACGGAGCGAAGCCGATATGCAACAGGACGAGTGTTCGTTTGGACGGTCCGGGTAAAGGCAAGGGCCGGGCCCGTTTCTGCGCCGGATGTTTGTGGGTTTAAGTCGTTGCGGGAGAGCGGTTTAGATTTTCCGGCCGAATCGCGTCGCTGAACCAGAGCGGTGCGCCCGCACCATTCTGGTGCGCCAGATGTGTACAAAGAACAATCTTGTTCCCGCCAACGGCGGGCTTGCGGAAGCCGCCAGGGTTCCGGAATCTTGCGTGCGCCCCGCGGCACCCGTATCCCACGCTCCCCTCTCATCATGAAAGCGCCCCTCCTGGCCGTCCTCCTGTGCGCGGCGGCCACGCCCGCGCACGCGCAGCTCGACTTCATCACCGGCGTGTTCAAGGAGGTGAACAGCGTCACCCTTTCGGTGCAGGGGGGCGGGATCCCGGGCTCGCACAACCTTACGACGCGCGGCTCCGACTGCCCGGGCGGCGGGGTGTGCGGGATGTTCGCGGAGGTGCTGATCGACCTGCCGGACCTGGGGCGCACCGAGATGGAGCTGGGGCTGGGGACGGGGTACCTGCGTGGCTTCGGGGCCCGCGAGGGGACGCTCGACCTGCGCGGCGCCCTGCGCGCCTTCCCGGTGGTCTCCGCGTACGCCACGTTCCCCGAGATCCGCAGGCTGGCCAGGATCCAGCCCTACGCCGGCCTCAGCGTGGGAGTGGCGGAGCTGTGGAACGCGCGCGGCTACGACCCCGCCGGCACCGTCTTCGGCGTGGACGGCGAGACGCTGGACTTCGGCGGCGCGGCGGGCCTCTACCTCACCCCCCTGGGCGGCCTGTTCGTGGAGGGCGCCTACCGCGTGCGCCACTTCGAGAGCGTCACCTGGGATCTCCCCGACGCCGCCGGGGAGCGCCTCCCCGCCAACTGGCCCCGCTCCCTGGACGCCACCGGCTGGACCCTCTCCCTCGGCTGGCAGTTCGAGTTCCGCGACCCAAAGAAATAGGGCTCACACAGAGACACGGAGGCACAGAGACAAGTTCATCTCCGTGCCTCCGTGTCTCCGTGTGAGCGCCGTTGTTTACCGGCTGCCGTGCATCCTCACCGCGCCTTCATGGCCGCGCCCGCCGCCCGTGAGGGGGAGGGGCAGCTCGGGGAAGCGCAGCTTCCCCTCGCTCATGCTGGCGCCGCGCAGGGCCACGGAGAGCGCCTGGTCGATGGTCTCCACCGGGTGCACGTCCAGCGCGGCCAGCACCTCGGCCGGCAGGTCCTCCAGGTCGCCCTCGTTGTCCTTGGGCAGCACGATGGTGCGGATCCCCGCCCGGTGAGCGCCCAGCAGCTTCTCCTTCACGCCGCCGATGGGGAGCACCCGCCCGGTCAGCGTCACCTCGCCGGTCATCGCCACGTCTGAGCGGACCGGGGTGTCCGAGAGGGCCGAGACCAGCGCCGTGGTCATCGCCACACCCGCAGAGGGGCCGTCCTTGGGGATGGCGCCCGCCGGCACGTGGATGTGGAGCTCCGAGCCCCACGCCTTGCGCGCGTCGATCCCGTAGCGCCCGGCGTTGGCGCGGGCGTACGTCAGGGCGGCGCGGGCCGACTCCTTCATCACGTCGCCCAGCTGGCCGGTGAGCACCAGGTTGCCGAAGCCCGGGGCCGCCGCGGTCTCGCCCTCGCCCGTGGCGGGGACGGGGGCGCGCTGCTGCGCGCTCACCTCGATGAACATGATGTCGCCGCCCACCGGGGTGTAGTACATCCCCGTGGCCACGCCCACCGTGTCCTCGCCCCCGGCGCGCTCCGGGTGCACCTTGGTGCGGCCCAGCAGCTCCTTCACGCGCTCCAGGTCCACCGCCACCTCGGTCTCGGCGCCGGCGGCGATGCGGCGGGCGGCCTTGCGGGCCAGCTTGCCCACCTCGCGCTCCAGCTGGCGGACGCCCGCCTCGCGCGTGTACTCGGCGATCACGGCGCGCAGGGCCTCGTCGGTCACCTGCAGCTCCTCGTCGCGCAGCCCCGCCTCCTCGCGCTGCCGCGGGAGCAGGAAGCGCTCGGCGATGGCCTTCTTCTCCTGCTCGGTGTAGCCGCGGAACTCCACGGCCTCCATCCGGTCGTACAGGGGCGCCGGGATGTTCTGGACGTAGTTGGCCGTGGCGATGAAGAGCACCTCGCTCAGGTCGAAGGGCACGCCCAGGTAGTGGTCCGTGAACTCGTGGTTCTGCGCCGGGTCCAGCACCTCCAGCAGCGCGCTGCTGGGGTCGCCCTGGTAGCTGACGCCCAGCTTGTCCACCTCGTCCAGCAGGATCACCGGGTTGCGGCTCTTGGCCTGCTTCAGCGCCTGCACGATGCGGCCAGGCATGGCGCCCACGTAGGTGCGCCGGTGCCCGCGGATGTCCGCCTCGTCGCGCACGCCGCCCAGGGCGATGCGCACGTACTTGCGGCCCAGAGCCCGCGCGATGGACTTGGCGATGGACGTCTTGCCCACGCCCGGAGGGCCGGCGAAGAGGATGATGGGCCCCTTGGCCGTGGCCTTGGCCCGCGCCTCGGCGATCTCCTTCTCCAGCTCCTCGGCCGACTCCTCGGCCTCGGTGCCGGCGAGGGCCTCGGCCTCGATGGCGGCCTCCTCCTTCACCTCGTTCTCCGCGCGGCGCGCGGCCAGCTGGCGCACGGCCAGGAACTCCAGCACGCGGTCCTTGACGTCTTCCAGTCCGTAGTGGTCCTCGTTGAGGATCTCCTCGGCCGGCACGAGCTCCAGGCGGTCGGCGGTGCGCGTGTTCCACGGCAGGTCCGCCACCCACTCCAGGTAGGTGCGGATCACCTGGTACTCGGCGCTCTGCGGGTTGGTGCGCTCCAGGCGCCCCAGCTCGCGCTCCACCTCTTCGCGGGCACTCTCGGAGAGGTCCAGCGCCTCGATCTTCTCGCGAAGCTCCTCCAGCTCGGCGCCCTCGTCCTCCTCGCCCAGCTCGCGCTGGATGGCCTTCATCTGCTCGCGCAGCAGCATCTCGCGCTGGCGCTCGCCCAGCTCCTCCTGCACCTGCTGCTGGATCTCCTCCTGCGCCTCGATCAGCGCCAGCTGGCGCTGCACGATGAGCAGAAGGGAGCGCAGGCGCTCCTCCACGGAGAGGACCTCCAGGAGCTTCTGCTTGGCCTCCGTGGCCATCTCCACGTAGAACGAGACGAGGTCCGCGAAGGGGCCCGGCTCGGTGACGCCGCTCATGAACTGCTGGAGCATCTCCGCGGGGATGCCGCGGCGCTTGCCCAGCTCGGCCGCGCGGTCGCGCAGCTCGCGGTAGAGCGCCAGGAAGGCCGGGTCGTCGGCCGCCAGCGGCTCCAGGTCGTGCATCTCGCGGACGTGGGCGGAAAGGCCGCGCCCCTCGGTGCCGGCGTACTGGAGCGCGAGCGCGCGCCCCTCGCCCTGGATCAGCAGCTGCACGCCGCCCCCGCCCCGCTGCACCTGCGCGATGCGGACGATGGTCCCCACGGTGTAGAGGTTGTCGGCCTCCACCTCGTCGCGGTTCTCGCGCTGCGCCACGGCCAGCATGCGGCGGTCGCCGGCGAGGGCGGTCTCGATGGCCTGCAGCGTCCCCGGCCGCCCGGCCGAGATCGGCACCGCGGTCCCCGGGAACACGACGGTCTCCCGCAGCGGGAGCACCGGCAGCATCAGTCGTTCACTCATCTTGGTCATCCTTCCTTCGAGAAGGGGTCGCCGTCCGCCGCGATCGTGCGGCCCGGGCGGCGTGCTGGGGATGGCGTTTCGCATAAGCCCTGCCACGCGGATTCCGCCCGCCTCCAGCTGCCCCGATGATATCTAAGTCGTTGTCGTTGATGCACTTAATATAACACATACGCCCGTTTCGCGCTGCTGTCATTCGGGCGGTTTCCTTCACACCGCCGCTGTCGTTCAGGCATGAACTACTGTCGCAACGGCGGGGCGGCGCATGTGTGTGCTTCCTTCGCCTCCTGATACCCCGTTGCCGTGGGTTGGGTTGCCTGGACGGCCGCGGGCGCGGAGAGGCACTATCGTTGCGGGCGAGTGAGGGCGAACCCTTGGAATGGAACTCCGTGCCCTCCGACGACATCCAGCAGACCGCCGCATCGGCCGCGCGCCGCGCCACCGACGACCCGAACCTCTTCCTGATCCCCGAGGCCGAGCTGCCGGCGGGGTTCGCGGACCGGTTGGAGGACGATTCGCTGATCCCCGCGCCGCCCCGGCCCGCCGCGACGGTGGCGCTGGTGCGCGACCACGAGGCCGGGCCGCAGGTGCTTCTGCTGCGGCGGCACGGGCGCAGCGGCTTCGCGGCGGATGCATGGGTATTTCCCGGCGGCGTGGTGGACAAGGCCGACCGCGAGCCGGAGCTGGCCGACTACCTGGACGGCCCCACCCCCGCCGAGTGGGCCGCGCGCCTGGGGACGGACACGCCCGAGGAGGCGCTGGGCTTCGTGGCCGCCGCGCTGCGCGAGGCGTTCGAGGAGACGGGGATCCTGCTGGCCCACGCGGACCCGGCGGCCCCGTCGCGCATCGACGACGCGCCGGTGCTCACGGTGTCGCGCCGGGCGCTGCTGGACGGGGTGGTGACGCTGCGCCAGATGGCGGTGGGGAACGGGGTGAGGCTGGCGGGCGGCGCGCTGGAGTACCTGGCCCACTGGGTGACGCCGGAGCCTGAGCCGCGCCGCTACGACACGCGCTTCTTCCTCGCCCGCGCCCCCGAGGGCGCCGAGTGCGACGCCCACGACGCCGAGATGACCGACGCCCTGTGGTGCGGCCCCGCCGAGGTGGTGGAGCGCTTCGAGCGGGGGCAGATGAAGATGCTCCCCCCCACCGTCCACACGCTGCGCCGCCTCGCGGAGTTCGGCTCGGTGCACGACGCGCTGGCCGCGTTCCGCGACGCGCCCGTGCCCGCCATCACCCCGCGCATGCGCCTGCACCCGGAAGGGGTGGCGATCGAGGTGCCGGGATGAACGGCAGTGCCTGGGGCCTAGTGCCTAGCGCCGAGTGCCGAGTGCCTAGTGCCTAGTGCCTGGTGCCTGGTGCCTGGTGCCTAGTGCCTAGTGCCTGGTGCCTGGTGCCTGGTAGCAGAAGTGCTGAGTGCGTGGGCGGGGAGCTCGCTGGCGTCCGCGGAGGCCCTCACCCCCCCTGACACCCGCTCTCCCGATAGCGGGAGAGGGGGGGCGCATCCCAGCCACCCAGCCGCGCCCGCGGATCTCCGAGGCCGCTGGTTTCGGGAACTGCAGGCGCTACGCCGCCCAACGCCGCGCAGACAGAGAAGATGCGCCCCCCTCTCCCGTTATCGGGAGAGCGGGGGTCGGGGGGGTGAGGGCCCTGTCAGCGCGCCGCAGCCCTCTCGGTTCCGGCTGCCGTTCATGCACCCACGCACTTTTACGGATCCCATGGACCAACGTCCCGCCACGCTCGGCGCGCTTCGCGCCTCCGGATACAGCACGCGCTCCGTGAAGACGGAGATGCGCGACAACCTGATCGCCAGGCTGCGCGCCGGCGGTACCCTGTTTCCCGGGATCGTGGGCTACGAGGACACCGTGGTTCCCGCGCTCTGCAACGCCGTGCTGGCGCGCCAGAACTTCATCCTGCTGGGGCTGCGCGGGCAGGCCAAGAGCCGCATCCTCCGCCAGCTCACCACGCTGCTGGACGAGCAGATCCCCGTGCTTGCCGGCACCGAGACCAACGACGACCCGCTCAAGCCCATCTCCCGCGCCGGCCGCCTGCTGATCGAGGAGGCCGGCGACGACGCGCCCATCGCGTGGCTCGATCGCGACGCGCGCTACGTGGAGAAGCTGGCCACGCCCGACGTCACGGTGGCGGACCTCATCGGCGACATGGACCCCATCCGCGCGGCGCGCGGCGGGCACCTCCTGTCGGACGAGCTCTCCATCAACTACGGGCTGCTGCCGCGCGCCAACCGCGGCATCTTTGCCCTCAACGAGCTTCCGGACCTGTCCGGCAAGGTGCAGGTGGGGCTCTTCAACGTGCTGCAGGAGGGCGACATCCAGATCAAGGGGTACCCCGTGCGCCTGCCGCTGGACGTGCTGCTGGTGTTCAGCGCCAACCCGGAGGACTACACGGCGCGCGGCAAGATCATCACCCCGCTCAAGGACCGCATCGGCGCCGAGATCCTCACCCACTACCCCCGCTCGCACGAGGAGGCGATGGCCATCACCGCGCAGGAGGCCGGGATCCGGCGCGACGGCGTGCCCGTCCACGTGCCCCCCTTCGTGGCGGAGATGGTGGAGCGCATCGCCTTCCTGGCCCGCGACGACAAGCGCATCGACCGGCGCAGCGGCGTGTCGCAGCGCATGCCCATCTCGGTGATGGAGACGGCCGTGTCCAACGCCGAGCGCCGCGCGCTGCTGGCCGGCGAGGAGCGCGTGGTGCCGCGCGTGGCCGACGTGTACGCCGCCCTCCCCTCCATCACGGGGAAGATGGAGCTGGAGTACGAGGGCGAGATGCAGGGTTCGGAGACCATCGCCAAGGACCTGATCGCCACCGCCGCGCGCGAGATCTTCGACCAGGTGTGGGAGGTGGACCAGCTGGACACCGTGATCGAGCACTTCGACCGCGGCGGCATCCTGCAGGTGTCCGACGGCGCGTCGGCCGAGGCGGCGCTGGAGGGGCTGGGGAGCGTGCCCGGGCTGGTGGAGGCGCTGGAGGAGGTGGGGATGTACCAGCGCGAGGACGCCGGCACCACCGTGGCCGCCGCCGAGCTGCTGCTGGAGGGGCTCGCCGCCCACCGCCGCATCTCGCGCGCCGAGCAGGGCTACGCGCGCGCGCGCCCCGATCCGCGCCCCAAGGGCAAGGGCGGCGGAGGCTTCCAGTTCGGGCAGGACCTCTTCGCGTGAGACGCTCCTCCGTGTCTCTGTGCCTCTGTGTGAGCCTGCTGTTGGCGATGGCCGGGCACGCGCAGGAGGTGCGGATTCACGTGGCGGACCGGGCGGGTGGGCGGGCGGTGGAGGGGGCGGTGGTGCACGTAGCGGGGCTGTACGCGTTCACCGATTCGCTGGGGTTCGCGAGCGTGGCGCCGGTGTCTCCGGGCGAGCGGGTGGTGCGGGTGTCGCGCATCGGCTACCGCACGGCGGAGCTGCGGCTTCCCGTGGACACGGCGGGTGCGAGCGCGCGCGTGCGGCTCGTCCCGGCCCCCATCGCGCTGGCGGGGATCGTGGTGCAGCGCCCCATCGGCGAGCGGCGGGGGCTGCGTATCACCGGGTTCTACGAGCGCCGCAGCCGCGGGCTGGGTGCCTTCCTGACCCGCGGCGAGCTCGATCGCGTGCCCGGCCGCCGCCTCACGGACGTGCTGCGTACCACGACCGGCGTCCGCATCGTACCCGGCAACCGCGGCGAGATGCGGGTGGTTTCGTCGCGCGCCATCATGGCGCCGGGGGGTGGGGCGCAGTGCTACATGACCATCTACCTCGACCACTCGGTGCTGGACCGCAACGGCGGCGGGCTGGACCTGATCGGCTCCGACGAGGTGGAGGCCATCGAGGTCTACCGTGGCCCCTCCGAGCTCGCCGTGGAGTACCGCCACGAGGGGAGCGCCTGCGGCGTGGTGCAGGTGTGGACCCGCATGGGGAACTGAGCCGGCAGCATTCGGCTGAAAACCTCTACGTACGACAGAGGGCCCCGGGGAATCCCCGAGGCCCTTCGTCTATTTCATGCGGCGCGGTTACCGCTCATCCCCGTGAGGAGCATCACTCCCACCCAGCGCTTCGGGGCCGTCGTATGACTCGATGGCGTCCCACTGCTCATCGGTCAACGACGCGAAGAACTCAGGGCTCTGATCTATGCGCTCGATCATATCCGCCTTCGTGGGCTCGCCCCCCCACCGCCTCACACCTCCCCCCGCAGTGCGCTTGATCTGCTTGGGTCTTACCGAGGAGAGCTTCGGCGTCGGAGGTGTCTCTTGCGGATCTGCCGCGACGACCGTGTTGTCAGCTGAGAAAGATTTTTTCATCTCATATCCTCCTCACGCAATATAGTACCTGAGAGCCCCGCGTTACAGCGGCGAATCCGAGTCCCACGTACAGGGGGAGTGCCCCTGGAAGTGGATTCATCAGACGGAGCTCGGTTGCACCGAGTGCTCGTCCATGCTCCACCGCACACGCGATCACCGTGGGGATGATCAGTCGCTTGAGCGGATGAGGGTGAGGGGTGGACGCCGCACGGTGCACCGAAAGGATCTTGCGCGCGCCTGACCTCGTGCGTGCGGACGCTCGGCCCACCGCGAGCCCGCAGAGTTGTTCGCCGCTCCAGATCGCAAGGTGGAGACCCGTAGGCCGGCGCCGCACAGGGGCGACGAGCCCAGGCCAATCCCACACAGGGACTCCGCTGGGGTGCGACTGTGCAGCCCATTGAGATCGGAACGCCGCCAGCGCGTGTTGATCCGGGTCCGTGATCCGGACGGGTACCTGCACCCTTCCAGACTGCTGCAGCTCCTTGATGACCTTGGTGTAGGCATGTGCTCGAACCTGCGCGTACTTCCTCTGGGCCATCCGATACGATACGAGCATGCGCAGCTGGCCAGGGTTCTCGGCTCAATCTCCTCCAACTTTCACCCCAGTGACGGGTCGCTGTCCAGAGGTGAGGTACAAGCGGCCGGGGCCTGAACCCAGCCGTTCGGCACCTGGCCCACTTAGCACTCAGGACTACCTCCCGGGGACCTTTCTGGCGTGAAGTCCTGTAGAACGGTACCAGTCTCCGTCCTCGTAAACGCGGTCTCGCGGTGCCACCCATCTACAAACGAATGAAGCCTTTCCTGATCCTTCCGCTGGCCGCCCTTCCCGTGGCGGCCGTGCTGGCGTTCAACCAGCCCGAATCCCTTACCACCGCGCCCCCCGCCGCGCCCATACAGGCCGTCGCGCCCGCGCCCGCGACGGCCGCCGAGGTGGTGCCGGGGCTGGAGGTGCTGCTGCGCGACTCGCTGCACCTGGTGCGGGGGAAGCGCGTGGGGCTGATCACCAACCACACGGCGGTCACGCGCGACGGGCGGCACGCGGTGGACGTGCTCTTCCGCGCGCCGGGGGTGCGGCTCACGGCGCTCTTCGCGCCCGAGCACGGCATCCGCGGGACGGTGGATGGCGGCGAGGCCATCGCCGGGGGGCGCGATTCGCGCACGGGCGTGCCCATCCACTCGTTGTACGGGCGCAACGAGCGCCCCACCGCGGCCATGCTCCGCGACGTGGACGTCCTGATCTACGACATCCAGGACATCGGCGCGCGGCCGTACACCTACGTGTGGACGATGACCTTCGCCATGGAAGAGGCGGCGAAGCGCGGCATCCCCTTCATCGTGCTGGACCGGCCCAACCCCGTGACGTCCAAGGTGGAGGGCCCGCTGATGCAGTGGGAGATGCGCCGGCGCGGGCCGCTGATCACGGGCGCGTACCCGGTGCCGCTTCGCCATGGGATGACGGCCGGCGAGCTGGCCCGCTACGTCAATGGCGAGTACCGCCTGGGAACGAAGCTGAGCGTGGTGCCCGTCTCCGGCTGGCGCGCGGGCCAGTGGTTCGACCAGACGGGGCTGCGCTGGGTGAACCCGTCGCCCAACATCCGCAACCTGAACGCGGCGCTCTCCTTCAGCGGCCTCGTGATGCTGGAGACCACCAACCTCTCCATCGGCCGCGGCACCGACGCGCCCTTCAGCTACATCGGCGCCCCCTACATCGACGGCGACGCGCTGCTGCGGCGGATGCGCTCTTACAACCTGCCGGGCGTACGCTTCGAGCGCGCCTCGTTCACCCCGCGCGGCACCGAGTGGATGCAGCACCGCAACCAGCGCTGCCACGGCGTGCGCCTCGTCATCACCGACCGCGACGCCTACCAGCCCGTGCTCACGGCCCTCGCCTCCCTGGTCGAGATCCACAAGACGAACCCGCAGCAGCTCGGCATGGGCCCCATGCTGCAGATGCTCGGCAGCGCCTGGGCCCCCGCCGCCGTCCGCCGCCACGACGACCCCCGCGACATCTTCCGCCGCTGGGAGGCCGAGAACGCCGAGTGGAAGCGCAAGAAGGCCAGGTACATGCTGTATTGAACAACAGGGCCTCACACAGAGACACAGAGGCACAGAGATTCCTTCATCTCCGTGCCTCTGTGTCTCTGTGTGAACCCATGCTCTTTCAAAAGGACCGGGATGGCTACTAACGGGGCGCTGATCGCGATTCTGGCGGCGCAGGCGCAGGCGGAGAGGCGGGCGTTCGAGGCGTTCAGGGTGGCGGGGGCAACGGCGCCGGAGAGGGCGCGGGGGCTGGAGGCGCTGGGGATCACCGACAGCGTGGGGCTGCGCACGCTCACCAAGCGCGGGCTGGTACGCGAGGCGGAGCCGGGGCTCTTCTGGCTGGACGAGCGGGCCGTGGCGGAGCGGTCGCGCCCGCCCAAGGGGCTGGTGCGCGTGGTCATCGTGCTGCTGGTGGTGATCGGGCTGGCGGCGGTGGCGGGGATGATGCTGCAGTAGGCGGTGGGACGAGGCTGGAACCGGGTTTGCACAAGGTACGCAGGTCCATCCCGCGCCCGGACGGCGCGGGCTCGCACCCCTGACCGCTTGGAACCATGGCGAAGCCCGCGAAAGAAGAAGCCAAAGAGACCGTCGGCTTCATGAAGTACACCTTCAAGGAGTTCGGCGACGACGAGTGCGCGATGCGCGCCGCGTCGCTTTCGTACTACATCGTGTTCGCGCTGGCGCCGCTGCTGCTGCTCATCATCATGGTGGC
>DASVSA010000067.1:0-4934 GCA_036388335.1 Longimicrobium sp.
CGAACTCACGCTCTGGGCCGAGATCCTGCTGGGCATCCTCGCCGCCTGGGCGGCGCTGGACCGGCTCATGGTGCCCAGCGTGCGCTGGCTGGTGAGGCAGCGGACCAACCGGGTGATCGACGAGCTGAACACGCGCCTTCCCTTCGAGATCCCGGCCTTCAAGCTCACCAAGCGCCAGGTGCTCATCGACCGGCTGGTGTACGACCCGCGCGTGGTGGAGGCCGCCGACGCGCACGCGCTGGAGCACCGGATGCCGCGCGAGGTGGTGATGGCCCGCGTGGAGAAGTACGCGCGGGAGATCGTCCCCTCGTTCAACGCGTACCTCTACTTCCGCGTGGGCTACTGGCTGGCGCGGCGCACGGCGCGCCTGCTGTACCGCGTGAGGCTGGGATGGAGCGACGAGGCGGGGCTGGCGCGCATCCCCCGCGGCAGCACGGTGGTGTTCGTGATGAACCACCGCAGCAACATGGACTACGTGCTGGTCGGGTACCTGGCCTCGCGCCGGGCGGCGCTGTCGTACGCGGTGGGCGAGTGGGCGCGCATCTGGCCCCTCCACATGCTGATCCGCTCCATGGGCGCGTACTTCGTCCGCCGCGGCTCGGGCGACGACCTGTACCGGCGCGTGCTGGAGCGCTACGTGTACATGGCCACGCAGGCCGGCGTCACCCAGGCCGTGTACCCCGAGGGCGGCCTCAGCCGCGACGGCAACCTCCGCCGCCCCAAGCTGGGGCTGCTGGACTACATCCTGCGCGCCTTCGACCCCGACGGGCGCGACCTGGTGTTCGTGCCCGTGGGCCTCAACTACGACCGCGTGCTGGAGGACCGCACCCTGCTGGCCGACTCGCTCCCCCAGCGGCCGCGGGTGGGGCGCGTGGCCGCGGCGTGGAACGCGGTCCGCTTCGTGGCTCACAACCTGTGGCTGATGGCGCGCGGGCGCTGGCACCGCTTCGGCTACGCCTGCGCCTGCTTCGGCACCCCGCTCTCGGTGCGCGAGTACTGCGCGGAGCGCGGCATCGACTTCCGCTCCCTGCGCGGCGACGAGCGCCACGCGCGCGTGGAAGAGATGGGCGCCGACCTGATGCGCGCGGTGGGCGCCGCCATCCCCGTGCTCCCCGTGTCCCTGGTCTCCACCGTCTTCCTGCGCCACACCGGCGGCCCGCTCAGCGAGCTGGAGCTCAAGGCGCGCGTCTTCGCCCTGGCGCAGGCGGTGGAAGGGACGGGCGCCCGCGTCTACGTCCCCCGCCGCGACCTGGACTACGCGGTCACCGTGGGCCTCCGCATGCTCACCCTCCGCCACCTCGTGACCGAAGACGCCGACGGCCTCTTCCGCCCCGCGCCGCGCGAGGAAGCCGTGCTCCGCTACTACGCCAACTCCATCGCCCACCTCCTTCCAGATGACGTGCCGCCCGCGGCAGTGGCGTTCGTCGTGGTGGGGGCGCAGGTGGCGGCGGGCGAATGAATTCGCTGCAACGACTACACGAAGTCCCCCTGCGGGGACTATGGGGTTTCGGTGGGTGGGAGGTGGCGGGGGGCGCCTCCGTGTGTGGGGGTGGTTACCGCGGAGATGGTGCTGGCGGGAGCTCAGAGTCGGTGTCGGTGGTGTGGTCCCGGTGATGTTCTTCCTGGCGGAGAACGTAGTCGCGGACGCGCGGGACGTCGGATTTGTCGATGGTGGAGGCGCCGTAGCCACCCTGCCACTTGAAGGTGGTACGCAGCCTCTCCTCTACGAGGTGGGAGGAGGAGCCTTTCACCTGTTTGACCAGGCCCGCCACCGTGATCGTCGTCGGGATGCGGACGAGGAGGTGCACGTGGTCCGCCACGACACCGAACGCGATCACCTCCACGCGCATCTGCGCGCACTCGTGGCGCACGCACCCATCCACCACTCGGAAAATCTCCGGCGTCAGCAGCGGCGCACGATCCCACGTTGCCCAGACGGTGTGGACGTACAACCGTGTATACGGCTCGCGCATGTTCCCCCGACAAGGTTGTAGCCGATGTCCCGGCGTGGAGTGATCTCCTCTACCAGTAGATACCCCGAGTCCCCGCAGGGGGACTTCGTGTAGTTGTTGCAGCGAATTCATTCGCCCGCACCCTGGCGCCATCCGATCTCCTCCGCTCATCCCGATGCGATACGCCACGCTCCTCCTGCTCCTGTCCGCGTGCGCCTCCACCGCGCCCGCCCCCCTGCCGGTGCCCACGCCCGTACCTGCAGCTGCGTCCGCCCCTGCGCCTGCACTCATGCCGGTGCAGTACGAGACGCCCGTGTGCCCGGACGGCCCCGAGCACACGCGGTGCATGGTGCGCGCGGAGGCGGCCGCGATGGCGGCGGCGGGAGGGAGGGTGTCGCGGAGCGGGGACACGCTGGTCATCCGGGGGGCGGATGGGGGAAGGCTGGCGCTGGGGAACGTGGCGGAGCCGGAAAGCCACACCAGGGTGTTCAGGTACGACCGCTTCATGCCGGAGATCGGGGTGCACCTGGTGGAGATAGGGCACTACGAGGGAGGGGCGTGGCTGCTGGTGGACGCGAGGACCACGGACCAGACGCACGTGCTGGGGCGGCCCGTGGTGTCCCCGGGGCGCACGAGGTTCGCGGCGGCGGGGCTGGACCTGGAGGCGATGTACGATCCCAATGGCCTGCAGGTGTGGCGCGTCACGGAGCACGGTCCGCGGATGGAGTGGGGGATCGACGGGGGCGACCAGTGGGGCGCGGACGGGCTGGCCTGGGCCGGCGAGGACGCGCTCTACTTCACGAGACACGATCCCACGGCGGACCCGGGGCGTACGCTGCAGCGCCGCATGCGCCTCACCCTCCAGGGCCCGGGACTGACCCTGGCCCCGGCCCCCCGCTGACCGTTACACTCATCCGCAATACGGTACAAGACGCTCACCCCCGGGGCCGCAAGGTTCCGGGGGCGTCTGGTGAAATAGAAGAGGCGGAGTAGGTTTGCTGAGTGCGATGTGAAAAGTGCCAAGTGCCAAGTGCCAAGTGCCAAGTGCCAAGTGCTGAACTGCAGTTACTCAGGACTCAGGACTTTGCACTTCGTTTTATCCCAAGGAGCACCCCGATGGCGAAGCCGGTGATGCTGGCGGTGGACGACGACCCGGAGGTCCTCCAGGCCGTCTCCCGCGACCTGCGCAGGCGGTACGGCGACCGGTACCGCATCGTGCGCGCGGATGGGGGCGCGGTGGCGCTGGATGCCGTGCGCGAGCTGAAGAGGAAGAGCGAGCCGCTGGCGCTCTTTCTGGTCGATCAGCGGATGCCGCGCATGACCGGCGTGGAGTTCCTGGAGGAGGCGGTCAAGGTGTACCCGGAGGCCAAGCGCGCCCTCCTCACCGCGTACGCGGACACCGAGGCCGCCATCCGCGCCATCAACCGCGCCCACATCGACTACTACCTCCTCAAGCCCTGGGATCCGCCGGAGGAGGCGCTCTACCCCGTGCTGGACGACCTGCTGGAGGCGTGGCAGGCCGGGTACCGCCCTCCCTTCGAGGGGCTGCGCGTGGTGGGGCACCGCTGGAGCCCCGAGGCGCACGCCCTGCGCGACTTCCTCGCCCGCAACCAGGTGCCCTACCGCTGGACGGACCTGGAGTCCCAGCCGGACCCCGCCAGGGCGCTGGAAGAAGCCGGGCTCAATCCCGAGACCCCCCTCCCCGTCGTCGTCCTGGAGAACGGGCAGGTGCTGGAGCAGCCCGACATCGCCGCCGTGGCCAGCGCGGTGGGGCTGCGCACGCGCGCGGCCAAGCCGTTCTACGAGCTGGCCATCGTGGGCGCGGGGCCGGCGGGGCTGGCGGCGGCGGTGTACGGCGCCAGCGAAGGGCTGCGCACCGTGATGCTGGAGCGCGAGGCGCCCGGCGGGCAGGCGGGGCAGAGCTCGCGCATCGAGAACTACCTGGGCTTCCCCGCGGGTCTCAGCGGCGGCGAGCTCACGCGGCGCGCGGTGATGCAGGCCCGCAAGTTCGGCGCGGAGATCCTCACGCCGCAGACGGTGGCGGGGGTGCGGGTGGAGGGGCCGTACCGTCAGGTGATGATGGAGGACGGGAGCGAGATCGCCTGCCACGCGCTGCTGATCGCGTCCGGCGTCAGCTACCGCAAGCTGGACGTGCCGGGGTGCGAGGACCTCGTCGGGCGCGGGGTCTACTACGGCGCGGCGGCCACCGAGGCGGCGGCGTACCGCGGGCAGAACGTGTACGTGGTGGGAGGCGGCAACTCGGCCGGGCAGGCGGCCATGTTCTTCTCCCAGTACGCCGGCAACGTCTCCATCCTGGTGCGCGGCGAAGGGCTCGCCGCCACCATGAGCCAGTACCTCATCGACCAGATCCACGAGACGCCCAACATCCACATCCTCTCGCACACCGTGGTGGAGGAGGTGGTGGGAACCGACCACCTGGAGAAGCTCACCCTGCGCCACAACGACACAAGGGATTGCGAGCAGGTGGAGGCGGCGGGGCTCTTCATCTTCATCGGCGCCGCGCCGCGCACCGAGTGGCTGAGCGGCGTGGTGGCTCGCGACCGCTACGGCTACATCCTGGCCGGCTCCGACCTGCCCATGGACGACCGCGGGCAGCCCAAGGGGTGGCCGCTGGAGCGCGATCCCTTCCTGCTGGAGTCCAGCGTGCCGGGGATCTTCGTGGCGGGCGACGTGCGCGCCAACTCGGTCAAGCGCGTGGCGTCGGGGGTGGGTGAGGGGGCCATCGCCGTGCAGTTCATCCACCGCTACCTGGCCGAGCTGTGATCACCCCCGACGAGCTGCGCGCCGTTCCGCTGCTGGCGGGGCTGGAGGAGGAGGACTACGGGTACCTCATCTCCATCTCGGAGGAATGCGAGTACGCGCCGGGGCAGGCGCTGGCTCCGCAGGGCGCCCCAGCGGACTCCATGTGGATCATGCTGGAAGGCGTGTACCAGTACTCGCAGGAGGGGGTGGCGGACGCGC
>DASVSA010000068.1:0-8933 GCA_036388335.1 Longimicrobium sp.
GCGCGTCCCGCGCCCCTCGCGGCTGGGCGCCCCGCACCCACGCGCACGGCACCGCCCGCCGCGCCGCCGCGCCGCACGGCCCCGTATCCTTCGCTCGCCCCGTCCGCGCGCGCGGAGATCGGCGCGTCCGGTTTCTCGGACTGGCCGAACACCACCTATACCGTGCAGCACGGCGACCGCGGCCTGACCGACATCGCGTACCTCACCTACCGCGACGGCTCGCTCTGGCCGCGGATCTTCCTCGCCAACCGCCACATCCTCGCCTCCCCAACGCGCATCGAGCCGGGCCAGGTGCTCACCATCCCGCCCCCCGGCCCCCTCACTCGCGCCGAGCTCGCCGCCATGCGCGAGTACCGCGCGCGGAAGCGCTGAGCAAAACACCCCGGCGGCCATCTGGCCGTCGGGGTGCACGCTTTCGGGGGGCGGGTCACGGTCAGCGGCTCACCCGCTCCACGGCCGTCAGGGTGTGGAAGCCGATGGGGTACTCACCGTACTTGTCGAAAGGCCAATCTGGTACGTACTCACCCAACTCTCCCGCTTCCCGGTCGGCCACGTAACGAGTAGAGATCAGGATCGTGTCCCCCACCTGCAGATCGAGTCGACTGACCTCCGCCTGGATGTCGCGAGACATCACCTCCACGATACGGTTGATATCGTGTGGCTTGGTCTTCAACACGCGAACCCGGTCGAACAGAAAGAACTCGATCCCGGTTTCGGCCTGCTCACGCGCCGTCCGCACGATCACCGTTTCCGCGACGATATCGGTTCGATCAGGGTTGGGGCCCGGGTACGCTCCGATGAGGGTCAGCGCGGCCGATTCGCAGGCCGCCGCGGACAGCAGACACAGCGACGCGGCGAGCAGACCCAGGCGCCTGTGGAAGCGGACGGGACAGGAATGCGCAGGGAGCACGGTGCTACCTCGAGAGAGAAGCGGATCTGCAAAAAGTCTCTAAAAGCACTCTTTAACGTACGCGAGCCCACGATGTCCAGACAAGGCGTTCCGTCATGTGTGTGCTTATGCTCGCATTGAGGCACGGAGACGACTTCATCTCCGTGCCTCTGTGCCTCTGTGTGAGCCAGGCCGTTCAGCCCCTCATCCACCGTCCGTGGTAGAAGCGGGTGTAGAACTTGGCGCCCGAGGCGTCCTTGACGTCGAACTGGCCGTCGCCGTTGCCGTAGATGTCGCCGGGGTCGTTCGCGCGGCAGGAGACGCAGCGCATGCGGGTGGGCCACACCGTGTTGCCGCCGTACGGCTGGCCGTTGTAGGTGAGCGACTCGCCGTAGGCCACTCGCGCGTGCACGTGCTCGTCCCAGGGGCCGCCCGTCTTGCCGGCGTAGCCGATGATGGTGTTCATCCCCACACTGGCGCCGCGCGAGACGGCGAGGCTGGTCATGTGCGCCATGAGGGCGCGGTAGGCGCCGTTCCTCACCACCACGTAGTTGCCCAGCGTGTAGTAGCCCTCGCTGTCGTAGTAGTCCCACCCGGCCCACTCCACGGTGCCCTGGATGGCGGAGTAGACGTTGGCGTTCTTGTGGGCCGGCCAGTCGTTGGCGTAAAACTGGTTGAGGCGGTCCGTGTAGCACTTGTAGACGTGGAAGTTCTGCCCCCACCAGCTCCCGTAGTTGCCGCTCATGGCGCTCCAGCCCGGGTCACCGGGGCGCATGTTGTAGTAGGTGCCGGAGTAGACGGTGGTATAGCCGCTGTAGAACTTGTTGGTCGCGTCCCACACCGTCTGCCAGAAGAAGCCCGACGGCTGCCCGAACTCGCACGCCTGCGCACTGCTGCTGCGCAGCGGGGCGGCGGAGTAGAGCGCGGGGCTCGCGACGGTCTCCCCGCCCTCGGCGGCGGTGGCCGCGATGCGCGCGGCGTGGGCGAGCCGGCTCGCGCGCAGCTCGTCGGGCGCGGGCGGGGCGGACATGGCCTCGCGCACGGGGGTGAGGTTCAGCGAGCGAACGGAGCGCGTGGGCTTCTCCAGCCGCAGGTTCCCCAGCAGCATGCGGGCGCGCGCGTCCAGCCCGCGCTCGGCCGTCCACATCCCGATGCGGTACACGCGGTCGCCGTCCGCCACGTAGACCAGTGTGTACGAGTCGGTGCCGGGGAGGCCGCTCACGGCGATCCCCTTCCTCCCGCCCACGGTCACCTCGCCGCGGATGGGGGCGAGCTCGCGGTTGCGCTCCATGAGCGTGGCCACCAGCCCCTCGATCTGCTCGGGGCGCGTCTCGTAGGCCAGCGCCACGCGCATCACCGGGGAGCGCTCGTGGCCGCCCGTCTGCTCGCCCTCGGGGTTGAAGAGGGCGAAGCCGTAGGTGTTGAAGAGCACGGGATCGGCCTGCACGCGCCACCCGGCGGGCACGTCGATGGCCAAGCCGGCCGCCGGATCGCGCACGGTGCGGGTGAGCGGCGATGGCACGACGGCGGTGGGGTCGTCGGCGCAGGCGGCCAGCAGGGCGGCGGCGGCCAGGACGAGGGGGAGAGATCGGGACACGGGCGTCCTCCGGAGCGGGCGAGGGGTGCGGCCGGCCGGAGCCGGACCGCGGGACGCCGGCAAACTAGGGCGGGATCAGCGCGGGCTCTTCAACGTTCTTGCGCGGGCGGCATACTGCCCCGGCGTCACGCCCAGCACCCGCTTGAAGTGGCGATGAAGGTGGCTCTGCGCCGCGAACCCCGTGGCGTATGCGGCGCGCGAGATGCTCCACCCGCGCCGCAGCATCCTCATGGCGTGAGCCACGCGCAGCTGCGTCTGGTAGGCGTGCGGCGGCAGCCCCACTTCGCGCTTGAAGGCGCGCGCTAGGTGGAAGCGGCTCACCCCCGCCACCCGCGCCAGCCGCTCCAGCGACACCGGCTCGGCGTAGTGGGCCTCCAGGAAGGCCACCGCCTCGCGCACCGCCGCGGGCTCCCGCCCCGCGGCCGGGGTGCGTCCCCCGTGGCACACCAGCGCGGCCATCGCCTCCCACGCCAGCGAGTCCGCCTCCAGCCCCTCCGCGGCGCCGCCCCAGCGCGCGAAGGCTGCGGCGAGGGCCGCGTCGCGGCTCGACACCCAGGCGAATTCGGCGGTGCGGCAGCCGGGGAGCTCGGCGGCGATCTCCTCCAGCGGAGACGCGTCGAGGATGCGGTATCCCCAGCCGTCCGCGCCCACGGAGTGGCCGTGGTGCATCTCGCCCGGCGGCACCACGACCACCGAGCCGGCCGCGGTGTCGTGGGCCGCACCACGGCAGTACACGCGCCCCATTCCGGTGCACACCCACGCGACCTGGAACGTGTCGTGCGCGTGCCGCGCGGTGGACTCCACCACTGATTTTTTCGGCGTGGCGGCTGGGAGATGCGTGTGCATCGGGGGTGCGGGGCGCGGCGGTTGGCGTACGGGGGAGCGTACGAGTCCGGGCACGTCGCGGGCCAGACACCGAAGGGGCTCACACAGAGGCACGGAGGCACAGAGAGAAGTTCTCCGAGCGCTCCCGGTCCATCTGCGCCGCCCGCGGAACCGCTTTCGCGAGTTAGGGTTGCGTCATCTGGCCGCAGGTCTGGGGCACGTCTACTTTTGGCCAGAGAGCATTGTGCAACCCAACATGATAGGTTATCCTCGAGCATGCCGACGATCTTCGAGAGGGAATATCATGGACACTGAGGCAGGGGTGGACCCGCCACTGGCGCGCCAGGTCGCGGAGGCCCGCCGCGCGGGGCAGCGGGCGCTGAAGAACGAGCCGCGCGCAGCGTCCGCCGCGTACGATCCGGCTACCGGTGAGGTGCGTGTCCGGATGCACAACGGAGCCTCGTTCGCGATACCCGTCCGCATGCTCGCCGAGCTCGATGGGGCGAGCGACGAGGATCTTGCCCGGGTGGAGGTCCCTCCCTCCGGATACGGGCTCGGCTGGCCCACTCTCGACGTGGACATCGCACTGGCTGGTATTCTGGAGGCGGCGTTCGGGAGCGTCGTGCGAAGCGACATCGCGCGGAAAGCCGGCTCCAGCCGCAGCAACGCGAAATCGCGCGCGGCCCGCGAGAACGGCAAAAAAGGTGGCAGGCCAAGAAGGGAGTAACGGAAGGGGGTACACAGCGACACAGAGAAGAACTTATCTCCGTGCCTCTGTGTCTCTGTGGGAGCCGCCTCAGCTGTGGTCGGACCTCACGACCATCACGCCGGTGAGGGTCATGGCGGCGCCGAGAACGGCCCAGCCGGTGGGGCGCTCGCCGAGCATGGCGGCGGCGGCGATCATGGCCACGACCGGGGTGAGGTTGGAGAAGATGGCGGTGCGCGTGTTGCCGATCCGCTCCACGCCGCGGTACCAGATCAGGTAGGCGAGGCCGATGGCGAAGAGCGCGGAGAAGAGGAGCCCGCCCCACGCGCGCGCATCCACCTGGTGCCAGGGCTGGCGGAGGAGCGCGGGGGTGCCGAGGGCCAGGAGGCCGGCGGCGCCCACCCAGAGCGTCCACGCGGTGGTGGGAATGGAGCCGTAGTGGTCCACGATGGGGCGCGCGCCCACGGTGTAGACGGCCCACACCACGGCCGCGACCACCAGGACCAGGTCGCCCATGAGCGCGTCGTTCCCCTCCAGCAGCGCGCTGGCGCCCGTCACCAGGCCGATCCCCAGCACCGACAGCCCGGCGCCCACCCAGGTGCGCCATCCCGGGCGCTCGTGGCCGGTGAGCATCGACAGGAACGCGGTGAAGATGGGTGTAAGCGCCAGGATCAGCGCCGCGCTCCCGGCGCGGGTGAGGGAGAGGCCCAGGATGAAGCACATCTGGTAGGCCACGTTCCCCAGCAGCCCCAGCCCGATGATGCGCGGCAGGTGCCGCCGCTCCGGCAGCACCAGCGCACCCTGCATCCTCAGCACGACGCCCACGAACACGGACGCCAGCAGGAACCTCAGCGCGTTGAAGGCGAGCGGCTCGAACACGTCGAGCGCGCTCTTCACCACGGCGAAGTTCACGCCCCACACGAGCACCATCACCGCCAGCGCGCTCTCGGTCCATCCCCATCCCGGCACCGGCGCCGTGGCCTCGGCGCCGATCCCCGACTCGACCTCTTCCATCCGCTCCCCGTGGTTCGGTTGTGAGGCGGGGAATGTAACCGCGCGGAGACACAGCGGCACCGCGAGCTTGAAAGGAGCAGCAGCAGCAGCTACTTTCATGTCCCTCGATACATGAACTTACCTGGTTTGCCCACGATGGATTCCAAACTGAAAGACGAGCGCGGGTTCATCATCTTCGGGGCCCTGATCCTCATCGTCGTGCTGCTGGTGGTGGGCGTGCTGCTGGGCAAGGTGCTCCGCCGGCAGTACCCGGACTCGTACATCGAGACCACCGCCGCGCGCCACTGGGTGGTGTCCGACGCGGACATGGAGATGGGCGGGCGCAAGGTGGCGCGCCTGCAGCGGGGCGATTCGGTGTGGGCCACGCGCCTGGAGAACGGCGACGTCGCCATCACCTCCGACCGCGCGGGGCAGAAGGTGATGGGCTTCGTGGGCTCGGCGGCGCTCAGCAGCGTGCGCGGGGATTAGCCGCGCGGGAACGAAGGTTTGCTTGCGCGGCCCGGCCATCCGGGCGACTACTTGGGATCGCCACGCGCGGGTCCGCGCGCGGCGCACCCGGCTCCCGCCTGCCGGGCAACTCTCCCCGGGAGGTCCCCATGCGCGCCCTGCCAGCCGTCCTCGCCGCCTGCCTCGCCCTCGCCGCCTGCTCGGAGGGGCGCGAGAGCCCCGAGATCGTGCTCCCCGTCATGGTGTCTTCCGAGGCCCAGCATCACTTCGGCGCCACGCTCAGCGGCGACGAGGAAGTGCCGGCCAACGCCAGCCGCGCGCGCGGATCGGCCATCTTCAAGCTCAGCGACGACGGCGCCACCCTCCACTACCGGCTGGTAGTCGCCAACATCGAGGGCGTCACGCAGTCGCACATCCACATCGCCCCCGCGGGATCGAACGGTCCCGTGGTCGTCTTCCTCTACGGCTTCAACGCGGCCGGCACCTCGCGGAGCGGCGTCCTGGCCGAGGGCGAGATCACCGCGTCGAAGCTGATCGCGCGGCCCGCCATCGGGTTCGGGGCCACGATGCCGGAGCTGGTGCAGCGGATGCGCGCCGGCAACGCGTACGTGAACGTGCACACGCTCGCCATTCCTCCGGGCGAGATCCGCGGCCAGATCGACGTGCGCGGGAAGCCGTAGCCGTGGCGGCCTCGACCAGGGAACCGGCGTCGGCGGAGCGCACGCGCGAGGTGATGGAGCGCTACCTCTCGTCTGACCACTCGGACGCCAGCATGATGGCGGAGGACGCGGTCTTCACCGTCATGGCCACGGGCCAGGAGCACCGCGGGCGGGAAGGCATCCTCCAGATGCTCCAGTACTTCTACCACCAGGCGTTCGACGCCAGGGCGGAGACCCGGCTGACGCTCTACGACGCGGGCCACGCCGTCTTCGAGGGCGAGTTCGTGGGCACGCACACCGGCGAGTTCGCGGGGATCCCCGCCACCGGGCGTGCCGTGCGGGTACCGCTCTGCGTGGTCTACGACATCGCGGGCGGCGAGATCGCCAGCGGCCGCGTCTACTTCGAGATGCCGGTGCTGATGGCGCAGCTCACCGCTTGAACAGCAATCTCACACAGAGGCACAGAGGCACAGAGAAGAACCTATCTCTGTGCCTCTGTGCCTCTGTGTGAGCCCAGTCCCTTCCAAGCCCCATCCGTGAACACACCCCGTGAAGTCATCTCCGCCGGCGAGCAGCGCTTCGAGCGGCTGCGCAACCGCGCGGGCTTCTTCCTGGCGCCGCTCGTCTTCGCGGCGCTGCTGCTGGCGCCGATGGAGGGGCTGAAGCCGGAGGCGCACCGGCTGGCGGCGGTGATGGCCGCGGTGATCGTGCTGTGGATCACGGAGGCGCTCCCCATGCCGGCCACGGCGCTGCTGGGGGCCGCCGCGTGCGTGGTGCTGCGGGTGGCGCCCGCCAGGGAGGTGTTCGCGCCCTTTGCCGATCCGCTGATCTTCCTCTTCATCGGCTCGTTCATCCTGGCGCGCGCCATCTTCCTCCACGCGCTGGACCGGCGAGTAGCCTACGCCGTGCTCACCCTCCCCTGGATCGGCGGGCGGCCGGCGCGCGTGCTGCTGGCCTTCGGCGCGGTGACGGCGGCGCTGAGCGGGTGGATGTCCAACACGGCCACCACGGCCATGATGTTCGGCATCGGCATGTCCATCCTGGGGGTGATGAGGGGCGAGGAGGGGCACGGCATCGACCCGCGCTACGCCACGGGGCTGATGCTGATGACCAGCTTCGCCGCCTCCATCGGCGGGCTGGCGACGCCCATCGGCACGCCGCCCAACGTGATCGGCATCGGCTTCATCCGCACGCTGCTGAAGGAGGAGATCACCTTCTTCGAGTGGATGGCGATCGGGGTGCCGGTGGTGGTGGTGCTCTTCGCCGCGCTCTACCTGTACCTCAACTGGCTCTCGCCCGCGGGCGTGGCGACGCTGGGCGCGGGCACCGAGCTCATCCGCCGCGAGCGCGCCGCGCTGGGCCCGTGGACGCGCGGGCAGCGCTCCGTGGCCATCGCCTTCGGCGCGACGGCGGCGCTCTGGGTGATCCCGGGCGTCGTCGCGCTCACCGCCGGCGAGACGAGCCCCGTCTTTCGCGAGATGAGCGCGCGCATCCCCGAGGCCGCGGCGGCGCTGCTGGGGGCGCTCCTCCTCTTCCTCCTCCCCGGCACCGCCCCCGGCGAGCGCGCCATCGGCTGGGACGATGCCGTGAAGATCGACTGGGGCGTGATCCTGCTGTACGGGGGCGGCTTCGCGCTGGGCGTGCTCTCCTTCAACACAGGCCTCGCCGAAGCCGTGGGCCGCGGCATCACGGGCCTTCTCCCGCTCCACGGCGAATTCGGGCTGCTGGTCGCATCCGTGCTCGTGGCCGTGCTGGTGAGCGAGACCACCAGCAACACCGCCTCCGCCAACATGGTGGTCCCGGTCGTCATCTCCATCGCCACCGCCGCGGGCGTCGATCCGCTCCCGCCGGCGCTGGGCGCGACGATGGCGGCGAGCCTGGGCTTCATGCTCCCCGTATCCACCCCCTGCAACGCCATCGTCTACGGCTCCGGCTACGTCCCCCTGATGCAGATGGTGCGCTACGGCCTGATCCTGGACCTCATCGGCATCGTCGTCATCGTCGCCGCCATGTCGTTCATCTGACCCGCACGGAGGCACGGAGAAGAAGCCATCTCCGTGCCTCCGTGTCTCTGTGTGAGCTACCTCAGCTCCACGTACCGCTCCAGCCTCGCCACCTCGCCCTCGTCCACGTACTTGCCGATCTCGCGCCGGAACTGCTCGATGTTCCGGTACGGGCGGTACTCCTCGAACTCGTGCTGCATGCGCGGGCCCACGCCGGGGATCAGGAGGACCTCCTCCTTGGACGCCTTGTTGAGGTCGATCTTCTTCCACAGCGTCGCGTAGGCGGCCTTGCGCTGCGGCTCGGCCATGTTGCGCCCCGCGAGCACCTTGTCCACCGCCGTCATGTCCGCGTAGGGGCGGCCCGCGACGAGCGCGTCGGCCGTCGCCGCGTCCATCCCGGGGACGGTGAGGAGCTGCTCGCGCGTGCCCGTGTTGGGGTCCACCATCGTGCC
Source organism: Longimicrobium sp. (assembly GCA_036388335.1). GTDB lineage: Bacteria > Gemmatimonadota > Gemmatimonadetes > Longimicrobiales > Longimicrobiaceae > Longimicrobium. Next base: position 8,593 of record DASVSA010000068.1, read on the forward strand.
GGCCGCGGCCGGCTGCGGAGCCGCCGGAGCGGGCGCGGCGGGGGCCGGCGCGGCGGTCTCGGTAGCGGGCGGGGTGGACTGGGGGACGGCGTTGGTCTCTTCCTGCTCCGCGCCGCCGCCTCCGCAGGCGGTGATGAAGGTGGCGAGCGCGGCGGCGGTGAGAAGTCGGTTCATCGGTTCCCCGTGTTGAATGGATTGAGCGCTGGATGGCGGTACGCGAGCGCCAGCCCGACGAGGCCGAGCTGCGCCAGCGCGCCGGGAGCCAGCGCGGGAGTGGCGCCCTGCAGCGCCTCCCAGAGCAGCGCGGCGCCCTGGAGCGCGGGATCGGACTCCCGCTCGAA
>DASVSA010000069.1:0-20139 GCA_036388335.1 Longimicrobium sp.
GTGCGGCGCGGGCGCGTGGGCGCTGGCGCGCTCGGCCCGGCGCCACGGCGGCGCGGCCGAGCCCGAGTCCGGTTCGGGCAGGAACTGGACGCGGGACGAGATGGGCGCGCTGCAGCGGGACGTGGTGGGGCTGGCCGACGCCCACGGGGGCGTGCTCACCGTGAGCGACGTGGTGGCCGACCTGCAGTGGCCCCCCTCCTGGGCCGACGAGGTGCTGCGGTCGCTGGACGACGGGGTGCGCGTGGCGGCCAGCGTCACCGACGACGGCGTCATCGTCTACGAGTTCCGCGAGGTGATGCACCGCCACAGGCGCCTGGGCGGGATGCAGGGTGGGGCGCAGGCTTAGCCGCGTGGAATTTCCTTCCGCGGCCCGTCTTCCGCGATTATCCTACGTCGTCCGCCCCACCCCACCCTCTCCGCGGGAGCCCCCCATGCACTTCGAGCGGCCCTCCTTCTTCCAGCGGTACGCCCAGCAGTTCGGCGCGCTCAACGCCTCGCAGACCGCCGCCATCGGCGCGCTGCTTACGGCGGCGGAGGGTGACACCAGCATCACCGACATCCGCTGGCTGGCCTACATGATGGCCACGGTGAAGCACGAGTGCGCGGGCACCTGGCGCCCCATCGAGGAATACGGCAAGGGGAAGGGGAGGAAGTACGGCGTGCCCGTGACGGTGACCGACTCCACGGGGAAGAGCTTCACCCACGTGTACTACGGCCGCGGCTACGTGCAGCTCACCTGGGCGGACAACTACCGCCAGATGGGCAACGCGCTGGGCAACCGCCTGCTCTTCGACCCGTCGCTGGCGCTGGACGCGGAGGTGGCGTACGAGATCATGTCGCTGGGGATGCGCAAGGGCTCGTTCACCGGGCGCAAGCTGGCCGACTACATCCACGACGGCGCCTGCGACTACGTGAACGCCCGCAAGATCATCAACGGCCTGGACCAGGCGCAGCGCATCGCCGGCTACGCGGAGAAGCTGGAGGCGATCCTGCGCGCCAGCGTCGTGGCCGCCATGCCCGAGCTGCCGACGCGGGTGCCGGATACCACACTCGCGTAATCTCACACAGAGACACAGAGGCACAGAGATGACTTCATCTCCGTGCCTCTGTGTCTCTGCGTGAGCCCTGCCGTTCAGGCTGGCGGGGTGCGGTCCCCCAGCAGCGAGTCCAGGCCGCGCTCGCGGGCGATGTCCAGCACGTACGCCTCGTCGTCCGGCTTGCGCAGCCAGGGGAAGGAGAGGACGGGGACGGGGGCAAGGAGCTCGGAGAGGGCCTCCAGGTTGGTGGCCTCGGCGATGCCCGGCGGCTCGGCGTCCAGGGCGTTGAGCACCACGCCGCGCACGCGCAGCCCGGCGTCGTGGGCGGCGCGCACGGTGAGCAGCGTGTGGTTGATGGCACCCAGCCGGTTGCCGGCCACCACCACCACGTCCAGCTCCCACTGCACGAACAGCCCGTCGAAGGCCACGTCGCGCGTGATGGGAACGAGCAGGCCCCCCGCACCCTCCACCAGCACCGCGTCGCGCCCGTCGCAGAGGCGGGCGAAGGCGGCGTCCAGCACCCCAAGGTCCACCTCGCTCCCCGCGCGGTTGCTCGCCACCCAGGGCGCCAGCGGCTCCGCCAGCAGCAGAGGGCGCACGTCCTCGATGGAGTCTTCCGCGCCGGCGGCGGCGTGAAGGCGGCGGGCGTCGCTGGACGGGTCGTGCGGCTTCACCCCGCTCTCCACCGGCTTCATGGCGGACACGCGCAGCCCGCGGCTCCGCAGCAGGCGCAGGAGCACGGTGGAAACCAGGGTCTTCCCCACGCCCGTGTCGGTGCCGGTAACACCCAGTCGGATCATTCGCGCTCCAGGAATCGTGCGGCGAGCTGGTACGAGGGGACCCTCGGTTCCGGCGGCACGGCCCATCCGCATGCGAAGAGCGGGCCGCTCTCCGGAGTGGCGGGAACGGATTCCGCTCCGCGAGCGTTGACGAGGGGCGGGCGAAGCGCTACAGATCAACGGTGAAGCGTCCCGCGTGCCACCCATCCCGCACATCAAGATGAGAACTTCGAATCCCGCGCTCAACGACAAGACCTTCGCCCGGGGCCAGGTAGCCGCCGGCGAAGGGGTGATGACCATCGAGGGAACGGTCAACCGCACCATCATCCTGGTGGGCATCCTCCTGGTGACCGCCACCTTTGCTTGGGGCCGCGCCGCCGTGGGCGACCCGCTGGTGGGCGGGCTGGTGATGATCGGCACCATCGGCGGCTTCGTCGTGGCGCTGGTAACCATCTTCAAGCAGCGCTGGGCGCCCGTCACGGCGCCGCTCTACGCAGCGCTCGAAGGGCTGGCGCTCGGCGGGATCTCGGCGCTCCTCAACCAGCAGTACGCCGGCATCGCCATGCAGGCCGCCGCGCTCACCGCCGGCACCCTGCTCTGCCTGCTCCTGGCGTACCGCTCCGGCCTGATCCGCGCAACCGAGAACTTCAAGCTGGGCGTGACGGCGGCCACGGGCGCCATCGCCATGCTGTACCTGGTGAGCTTCGCGCTGAGCTTCTTCGGCATCCAGATGCCGCTCCTCCACGACTCGTCGCCCCTGGGCATCGGCCTCAGCCTCTTCATCGTGGTCATCGCCGCGCTGAACCTGGTGCTCGACTTCGACTTCATCGAGCAGGGCTCCGAGGCCGGGCTGCCGCGCTACATGGAGTGGTACGCCGGCTTCGGCCTCATGGTCACGCTCGTCTGGCTCTACCTGGAGATCCTTCGCCTCCTCGTGAAGCTGCGCAGCGACGACTGATTGACGGCAGGCTCACACAGAGACACGGAGGCACGGAGATGAAGTCGTCTCTGTGCCTCCGTGTCTCTGTGTGAGGCCTAACGTACGGCATCCCGCCACGTAAGCGGCTGGAAGATCAGGGATTTCCCCACGCGGACCGGGGGCCGAACTCCGATGGTTTCCGCTTGCGCCGGAGCGCATCCTTGGTGCGACCAAGGAACCGGTCCACTCCGACGGAGGAAATGGAGCCCATGAGAGAGCCGATCGCCTGCCCCACCGCCCGCATCGTTCTCCCCGGGCACCCCGATGCCGACGCGGAGGTGGAGGTGAACGTGTACCCGTTCCGCTTCCGGGTGGCGCGCACCTTCGGCTACCTGGCGCTCTGGCTGGGCTCCACGGCAACCGCGCTGGTGGTGACCTTTGGCGACCCGTTCCTCACCGCCATCCCGTTCATCCTGGGCGTGGTGGGGGTGCACCGCAGCTGGCGCGGGCGCTTCCGCGTGGCGCGCTTCCGCGGCCTCTGCCCCCGCTGCGCCACCCCGCTGACGCTGGGCGAGGGAGACAAGATCAGCACCCCTCACAACATGGTCTGCTACCACTGCCACCACGAGCCTCATCTGGTGCTCGCGGCCTGAACAGCGGGCTCACACAGAGACACGGAGGCACAGAGACGAATTCATCTCTGTGCCTCCGTGTCTCTGTGTGAGTCAAGGACTACCCGGCTCACCCTCCGCCGAGTAGAGTGAGCACTCCTGAATCTCCCTGGCCATCATCCCGAGTCACCAGGCGTGCCCGAGTTCAGCGACTTCATCGTCTTCGCGGACGAGAGTGGGGACCACAGCCTCACTTCCGTTCACGCGGAGTACCCAATGTTCGTGCTGGCGCTATGCCTCTTCACCAAAGAGGAATACGCGAGCAGCACCGTGCCCGCGGTGCTCCGGCTGAAGTTCAAGCACTTCGGGCACGAGCAGGTGGTTCTGCACGAGCACGATATCCGCAAGACGAAAGGCGACTTCCGCTTTCTAATGGACGCGGAACGGCGACCCGCCTTCTACGCGGAGCTGAACGCGCCGATGCTGGAGGCGCCGTTCACGCTCGTGGCGGCGGCGATCCACAAAAGCCGCTACCGTGAGCGGCACGGTGCTCCCGACAACCCGTACCACATCGCGCTGAGCTTCGGGCTGGAGCGTCTCCACGGGCACCTTGAAGCGCTCGGGTGCCGCGAGGGGATCACCCATATGCTTTTCGAGAGGCGCGGCGCCAGGGAAGATGCGGAGCTGGAGCTGGAGTTCCGGCGAGTGTGCGACGGGCACAACGCGGCGGAGCAGCGCTTCCCCTTCGAGATCGTGCTGGCCGACAAGCGGTGCAACTCGGCGGGGCTGCAGGTGGCGGATCTGGTGGCGCGGCCCATCGGCCGGAAGATCCTCGACCCGGACCAGGCGAACCGCGCCTACGAAATCCTGGAGCCCAAGCTCCGCCGCAGTCCGCTGGGGTGGGGGCTGAAGGTGTTTCCCTGAAAAAGCGAAGGGCCCCGGCATGAAGCCAGAGCCCACCGCCGACCGGGATTTCCCAGTCCATTTGTACTGTTGAAGTTACACGATGCCCGCGCGGCCGTCAATCGTGGCGCGGGGGGCTCTGCCAGAGGACGTGGGTGATCATCCAGCGGCCGTTTTCCTTGCCGAGGAGGAGGTAGTCGGTGCCCCACCAGGCGGTGACTTTGGCGCTGGCGGTCTGGTCCTGCACCTCGAAGAGGACGACCTCGCGCGGGGCGTTGGCGGGGGGGCGGTTGCGGCCGGCGCGCACGCCCGCGGCGAAGCGCATGAAGTCCGGGTACGGCATGGCGGAGGCGCGGTAGGTGGTTTCCGTGCGGCCACGGGCGTACCCGTTCTTGCGCACCTCCGGCGACACGCTGCGCACCAGCTTGGTGCTGTCGCCCTCGTAGAAGCCTTCGATGTAGTCCATCGCGGCCCGCCGCACCGCGTCGCGGTCGGACGGCTGCTGCGCCGCGGCGGGGATCGCGGCGGAGAGGAGGAGGGCCAGCGTGAAGATCGTGCGTCTCATCGTGTGGTGCTCCCGGGGGTGGTGGCCGCGGCGGCGCGGCGGGTGTCGATGATGCGGTAGATGGCGTCGAGGGCGGGGTCCTGGCCGGCGAAGTAGGCGCGTGCGGTGAGCTGCACCGGCACCTCGGGGCTGATCTCGCGGCGGCGGTCGCCGGGGGTGCTGAGCTGCCACCTCACCGCGGTGAGCTCGCCCTGCACACCGCTGTAGGGGAGCGACACGAACACCGCGTCGCCGTGGAGGTTGCAGCACTCGCCGCTGGCCTCGCCCACGAACACCGGGTCTGCGAGGCGCTCCAGGTCGGTGATGAAGTTGCCCGTGGCCGAGTAGCTGCGGCGGCCGATCAGCACCCACACCTGGTTGCCGGGCACGCGGCTGTACGCGACGATGCTGCGCAGCAGCTCCGGGTACAGCTGCGTGGTACCTCCGTTGTTGTGGCGAAGGTCCAGGATCAGGTTCTTGGCGCGGCTCGAATCCGCCACGGCCCACAGGCGGCGGCCGTAGGCGACCAGCGTCTCGTCCTGCGCGTTCCTGAGGTTGTTGATCTGCACGTACAACGCGTCGTGCCGCGGCACCGGCTCGTGCCAGAACGTCCTCGCCAGGTTGCGCAGGAACATGGGCGCGGCCGTGCCCGGCGGCGCCACCATGCGGTCCTGGCGGCCGGCGCGGGCGCTGTCGCGGGTCGCCAGGGTGACGGTGCGCGCCGCCTGCCCCGGCTTCTGCACGGTCAGCCGCACCGAGTCCACCCGCTGGGTGGCGCCGATCCCCTTGAGCACCGCCGTCTCGGTGAGGGTGGCCGCCGCCCACACGAACTCCATGTCGCCGTCCGTGCTGCGGCCCTTCGCCACCTCGCGCAGCGCCGTGTCCGCCGGCATCCGGCCGAAGGCCACCACGCGCGCGCCCTCCAGGTCGCGGTGCGCGGAATCGGCCTCCATGACGAAGACGCCCTCGGGGAAGGCGTAGAGCCGCAGGGGGAGGTAGCGGTTGCCCGGCGGGTTCCAGAGCACCACGTGCCCCTGGTGGAGCACCGCCAGCATGCGGTTCATCCCCGTGTAGATCTCCTCGTCGGAGAGGCGGGGGACGCTGCGCTTCAGCTCCTCGTAGCGGCGCACCAGCTCGGCCGGGAAGGGGGCGTTGCGGTACTCGGGGTTTACGCGCTTCACCTCGTTGTAGAGGTGGTCGATGTCGCGCACCCACCCCTCGTTGCGCGTCCATCCCGCCGTGTCCGGGCGGCCGATCAGGTCCAGGAACTCCCGGTCGGTCTTCAGCGACGCCCAGTCGGGATCGGTGAAGAGAGCCGAGCGCAGGAAGCCGTGGCGCTCGTTGAGCATCCAGCGCAGCAGCTCCACGGCGCCCTTGCGGTCGCCCATTGCCAGCTTCGCCTCCGCCATGCGGTAGCCGTTCCAGTACTGCAGGTCCCACCCCATCAGCGGCCCCGCCTTCTGGTACGCGGTGAAGGCTTCGGCGTGCTTCTTCAGCCCCGTCTGCGTAAGCCCCAGCAGGTACCAGTTCTCCGGGTCGCGCGGGTACTCGCGGGCGAGCTGCAGCAGCAGCGGCTCGGCCTCGGCGAAGCGGCGCGCCTGGAAGTGCTCGCGCGCCTGCTCCTTCATCCGGTAGTACGCGACCCCGTCCGCCGGGGCCGCCAGCAGCGTGAGCGGCGATTCGCCCGTGCTCGGATCGTACGACTGCGCGGCCAGCCCGGTGCAGGCCAGCAGGGACAGGGCCGCCGCGGCCAGTGGCTTGAGATTCATGGGAATGATGGAGTGGAGGGCGGAGATGTGTACGCGGAGTCGGTAGATTCGGCGACGCTCGCCGAGCCGCCGCCGCCGCCGCCGAGCCGCCGCCGCCGCCGCCGCCGCCGCCGCCGCCCAGGAGCGAATGAATTCGCCGCTGGAACCACGCGAAGTGCCCCTGCGGGCACTGTGTTCTTCGAGCCAGAGCGGCGGGAAACAGTCCGCGCCGCGGACTTCGCGCAGGTCCAGCGGCGAATTCATTCGCTCTGGACGGGTGGCAGACACCCACGCCCAAGATCTGATGCCCGGGGCATCGGTGAGGGAACCCGGCATCCGCCCGGGTCGGAACCGCCGCAACGACCCCACGAAGTCCGCGTCCGCGAACTGGTCCTCCAGGATCAGCCGGAACCCTGTAGTCCCCGCAGGGGGACTTCGTGTAGTCGTTGCAGCGACTTCAGTCGCCCGCAACTCGCCGCACCCACCCCGAAGATCAGATGCCGGACGAGTCCAATGGGTTTAGCGGAGCGAGATGAGCGGCTCCACGCGCGCGGCGCGGCGGGCGGGGAGGTAGCTGGCCAGGAGGGCGGCGGTGAAGAGCACGGCGCAGCTCCCCGCGAGCACCAGCGGATCGGTGGCGGAGACGCCGAAAAGGAGCGCCTGCAGGACCCGGGTGACGCCCAGCGCTACCACCAGCCCGATCCCCACACCCAGCGCGCCGATCACCACCCCCTCGCGCACCACCAGGCGCACCACGTCGCGCGCGGTGGCGCCGAGCGCCAGCCGCACCCCGATCTCGTGCGTGCGCTGGCTCACGAAGTACGAGATCACCCCGTAGATCCCCACCAGCGCCAGCACCAGCCCGGTAAGCGCCAGCGCCGTCAGGAGCAGGGTGTTGAAGCGCGAGCTGGACTGGGTGAGCGCCATCGACTCCTCCAGCGTGCGCAGGTCGAATGCGGGGAGGGTGGGGTCGGCCGAGCGCACCGTGCGGCGCACCGCCGGGGCCAGCGCGGCCGCGTCGGCGCCGCGCACCACCAGCGTCATGGAGCGGTCGAACCAGGCCCACACCTCGTCCGGGGCCTGGACCATGGGGATGTACACCTCCGGCGCCGACTCCTGGGCGAGCCCCTGGTGCCTCACCGCGCCCACCACACCCACCACCTCGCGCCATTCAGGCCCGCCGTCGCCCACCCGCTTGCCGAGCGCGCTCTCGTTGGGCCACAGCTGGCGCGCAAGCGTCTCGTTGATGACCACCACGCGCGGCGCGCCCGCGCCGTCTTCCGGGCCGAGGGTGCGCCCGTAGCGCACGGGGATGCGCAGCGCCTCCAGGTAGCCCGGCGTCACCACGCGCATGTCCACCTGCGGCTGCTCGGCCGGGGTGAAGGCGCGCCCCTCCACCTGCAGCCCCACGTTGGCGCTGCCGTTCACCATGGGCACGGCGTTGGAGGCGCCGGCCGCCTGCACCCCGGGCGTGGCGCGCAGCTCGTCCACCATGCGCGCGAAGGCGGAGGTCACGCGCGCCGCGTCCGGGTACCTGCCCTCGGGGAGCGAGACGCGCGCGGTGAGCACGCCCGCCGGCTCGAAGCCGGGGCGCACCTGGTTGAGCACGAACCCGCTGCGGATGAGGAGCCCGGCGCCCACCAGCAGCACCAGCGCCAGCGCCAGCTCGCCCACCACCAGCACGCCGCGCACCCGGTCGCGCGCGGAGCCCATGCCGCCGCTGCGCCCGCCCTCGCGCAGGGTGCTCTGCAGGTCCGTGCGCGCCACCCGCAGCGCCGGCGCCAGCCCGAAGAGGAGCCCGCTCCCCACCGTGGCCGCCAGCGCGAAGGCCAGCACGGGAAGGCTCAGCTCGGCCTGGTCCAGGCGGGGGACGCCGGGAGGGCCCATCTTCACCAGGAAGCGGATCCCCAGCCACGCGACGGCCATCGCCGCGAGCCCGCCGGCGAGCGACAGCACCACGCTCTCGGTGAGGAGCTGGCGGACGATGCGCCCGCGCCCCGCCCCCAGCGCCGCGCGGATGGAGATCTCCTTCTGCCGCACGCGGGCGCGGGCCAGGAGGAGGTTGGCCACGTTCACCACCGCCAGCAGCAGCACGAAGCCCACGCTGGCCAGCAGCACCATGAGCTGTGTGCGGTAGCCGCCCACCAGCACGTCGCGGAGGTCCTGCGCCGCCGCCCCGCGCTCGCGCAGGATGGGGAGCTCGGGGTGCTCCTCGCGGTTGATGCGGCGCGTGACCCGCACCAGCTCGGCCTCGGCGCGCTCGCGCGTGATCCCCGGCTTGAGCTTGGCCATCACGATCAGCGGGTGCGCGTCGTAGTCCGCGCGCTCCTTGGCCGTGAAGGCGAGCGGCACCCACAGCGCCTCGTCCTGCTCGGTGAGCGTGTACTCCCGCGGCGCCACGCCCACCACGGTGTGAGGCTCGCCATTGAGGGGGATGGCCTGGCCCACGATCCGGGGATCGGCGCCCATCCGCCGCCAGAGCGGGTGGCTGAGCACCACCACGCGGCCGCGCTCGGGCCGGTCGTCGCCCTCCATGATCCAGCGGCCCAGGTGCGGGCGCACGTTGGCGACCTGGAAGAAGCCCGGCGTCACCCGCCCGCCGGACACCCGCTCCGGCTCGCCTCCCGGCGGGGCAAGGTTGAAGGTGCCCCAGTCGAAGGCCGCGATCGCCTGGTACGAGGTGGTGCGCTCGCGCCAGTCCGTGAAGTGCCCGTTGGAAACGCCCCCGGTGTCCCCCCGCCACGTCTCCCACAGCACCACGATGCGGTCCGCGTCCGCGTAGGGCAGGGGGCGCAGGAGCACCGAGTGTACCACGCTGAAGATGGCCGTGTTGGCGCCGATGCCCAGCGCCAGCGTGGCCACCGCGATCAGGGTGAGCGCGCGGTTGGCGCGAAGCTGGCGCACGGCGAACCTCACGTCGGCCCACAGCGCGTCCAGCCACTCGGTGCGGCGGATGGCGCGCTCCCGCCGCTCGCCCACCTCGCGGCACTCGGCCTCCACGCGCGTGCGGTCGCCGAAGCGCTGCTCGGCGGCGCGGCGCGCCTCTTCGGGGGTCATCCCCTTGGCTACGTTCTCGTCCACGAGCATCTCCAGGTGAAATTCGAGCTCCTCGTCCACGTCGCCGGCCACGTCGGGGCCGAAGAAGCGGCGGTAGCGCCGCCAGAGCGGCTGCGCACCCGAGCGGTCGCGGTGCCTCATGCGGGCCTCAGCGCCGCCCCGTCCGCCACCTGCAGCACCTTGCCCACCGCCTGGGCGAAGCGCAGCCAGTTGGGAGACTCGGCGGTCAGGTGGCGCCGGCCCTCGGGGGTGAGGCGGTAGAACTTGGCGCGCCGGTTGTTCTCCGATACGCCCCAGTCCGCCTCGATCCACCCCCGCTCCTCCATCCTGTGAAGCGCGGGGTAGAGCGATCCTTCTTCGATCTGCAGCACGTCGTCCGTGACGTCGCGTATCCAGCGCGCCACCGCGTAGCCGTGCATCGGCCCCCACGACAGCGTCTTGAGGATCATCAGGTGCAGCGGCCCGTGTACGAGATCTACCGCGCTCATCGTCCTCTCCCTTGTCTGGTCTAGGGTAGTATGCGGGTCCTTCCCCTGTCAGGTCAAGGGGTACGATGAAAGGCACGGAGAACTCACCGGTTCTCCGTGCCTCTGTGTGAGCCAGCTTTGCTAGCGCGTGCGCAGATGCTGGATGGCGAACGCGAGCGGGTCCGTGCCCGGCGGCACGAGGACGGCGGGCGCGATGCCGGTGCGGTCCAGCGAGTGGGCGGGGAGGCGGCGGGAGCGGGCCGTGGGCATGAAGAAGCGCCGCTGCTCCGAGGGGAGGGAGACGCGGCGCAGGTTGCCGTAGTCGAGCATCCCGCGCGTGTTTCCCGTGCCGATCACCGTCACCTTGCGGCTCTGGCGGGCATCCAGGATGAACTGCTCGCACGAGCTGGCGCACCGCCGGTCCACCAGCAGCGCGACGGCGCGCGGGGACGGGTACACCGCGTCGAAGCGGAGCTCCGTGTCCTCCGCGAAGGTGACGAAGCGGCCCGGGTTCGCCTCCATTCGCGCCAGCACGGCACGGGCCTGCTCCAGCATGGCCGCCGGCGCGCGCCCCGACGCGATCATCTCGCGGGTGAGCGCGGCGTTGGCGGGCGATGCGTACACGTCCATCCCCTCCACCCGGATGGGATTCGTGTAGATGAAGGGAAGGACGCTGTCGTACACGGCGGTCCATCCGCCCCCGTTCCCGCGCACGTCCACCACCAGCAAGGGCGTGGCGAGGAGGCGCGCCCGATGCGCGGCCACCAGGCTGTCGACCGCCCGCTTGTAGTCGCGCCCGAAGCTCGGCAGCCGCAGCACCGCCGTGCTGTCGTCCGCGAAGCTCAGCGAGGGCAGATCGGGGTCCGCGGACGGCGCGGCGGTGGTGGCGGGCTGCGCCGGCCGCGACTCGCCCAGCTGCATGTGGTTGTCGCCGAACCACGTCACCCAGCGCTGGAGCGTGGCCATGCACGCGGCGGCATCGGGGGCGCGCCGCGCCTCTTCGCGCACACCGCGGGTAACCGCCTCGAACTCCGCCCGCCGCGCTTCCGTCATGCCGGGCAGCCCCGGATACCCGCCCCGCACGGCGCTCTCCATCGCCGCGAAGTCAGGCGCGCACGTCGTGTCCCGCGCCGCGGGCGGAGCGGAGCCGGGCGTGCGGGCGCCGGGAGCGCACGCGGGGAAGACGAGGAGGGCGGCTGTGGCGGCGGCGATGGCGCGCATCGGGTGGCGTGGGTGGAGTTGGGTGGGATCAGGTGACGGAGAGGGCGGCCCGTGCCGAGAGGGCCCCCCCGTGCCTCCATCCGTACACGCTCAGCGCGAGGTGAAGAGCGGCGGAGCGCCGGGGACGTCCTGCGCGAGGTCGAGCTCGAGCGTGGTTCCGTCGTCGGCGACCGCACCGACGGTGAACGCGCCGTAGGCCCAGCGCTCGATGCGGGCACGCCCCTTCCGGACCTTCACCGCCTGCACCGCCGGGCGGAAGGTAGGATGCAGGTGGAAGGTCACCTTCCCGTCGAAGAGGCGCCCGGGATCGGCCCCCACCCACATTTCGATGTGGAACCAGCCCGGGTCTTCGGCGTCCTCGTTCACCGCCGCGCGCAGGCTCAGCCCATTCGCGCGCCAGGCGCCGCCGAACCTGCCCTTGTGCGGATCGTCCCGGTTCTCCGCGGCGGCCGGGCTGGCCATCAGCATCTCGCGCTCGCGGCCGTTCCTGGGGTCCAGGCCGCGCAGCATCTTCACGAGCGCGCCGTGATTGTGGTTCGGGGCGTCGTAGAAGATGGGCTCCACGCCGTACTTCCCGCGGTAGGTGCTCCGGGTGGCCTCCTCCACGTCCGTGGTCCAGCCTTTCTGCCGCGGCAGGAAGGCGAAGTGCCGCGGCCTGGCGCCCCCGAGGTGCGCATGGGCCACGCGCAGGAGGTACACGAGCTCGGGGTCGGTGAGGGAAAACCCGATGAACACCATGCGGTTGGTGATGAAGAGGGCGAACAGCTTCTTGCTCGCGTCGTCGTTAGCCATGTACCGGTCCACGTAGTCGCGCTCCGAGAGCACCACGCTTTCGGGACGGCTGTACACGCCGTGGAGATACACCAGGTATCTCTCGCTGGACGCGCCCCACGCATGGCCCAGGAAGCCCTGGAGCTCCGCGCGGATGTACCATTCGGCCACGCGGCGATCCGGGTCTACGGCGGCATATGCGTCCTGGAGCGACCGGTCGTAGTTGGTGTTGAGCACGTGGCGGAAGGGGAGCCGCACGACCGCGTCGATGAGCGCGCTCCTCGGCGGCTTTCGCCGCGGCTTGAAGGTGTCGCGGATCAGATCCTGGAAGATCGTGGGATCCACCTCGTCGAAGAGGCGGCGGTACTCCTCCGCGCGCCAGAGCACGTCGTCCATCGCCCGCAGCTGCTGCACGTACGAGGGAGTCGCCCTGATCCACCGCTTCTCGCGCGAGCCGCCCTGCTTGGCGCCGGGCATCAGCGACTCGGCTTTCTCGTGCAGCCTGTCGATCAGTGCCCCCCAGAGCGGATACCCCGCCGTCCTGCTCACTCCGGCGCCGATCACGGCCACGAGCGATCCCTCGTGGAGGGCCTCGTCCAGCTCCCTGAGCGGATTCGTCGTCACGTTTCGGCCTCCTGGAGCGCCTCGGGGGTGGGCAGATGAGCCGCCGCAACAGCAGGACTCGATTCAACCGGATGCACGGTGTGAATGGATGGGCGGCGGCGCAAGGATTCTCTCGCGTTTCTCCGTGTCTCCGTGCCCTCCGTGTGAGACACGGTTTGACAGCGCCTGCCGCGCCCCGTACACTCGCCGCGTGTCTGAACCCGCGCGCACTCTGATGATCCAGGGCACCTCGTCCGGTGCCGGCAAGTCGCTGCTGACGGCGGCGCTGTGCCGCGTGTACGCGCGGCGCGGCGTGCGCGTGCTGCCGTTCAAGGCGCAGAACATGAGCAACAACGCCGCGGTCACCGCGGACGGCGGCGAGATCGGGCGGGCGCAGGCGCTGCAGGCGCGCGCGGCCGGGGTGGCGCCCACCACGGCCATGAACCCCGTGCTCCTGAAGCCTCTCGCCGACACCCGCTCCGATGTGGTGGTGCGCGGCCGCCGCGACGCCGCGCTCGCCGAGATCCCCTGGCGCGAGCGGAAGGCGGCGCTCTGGGAGATCGTCTGCGCCGCCCTCGCCGAGGTGCGCGCGGACGCCGACCTGGTGCTCATCGAGGGGGCGGGGAGCCCGGCCGAGATCAACCTGCCGGACTGGGTCAACATGGGTGTGGCGCGCCAGGCGGACGCACCCGTCCTGCTGGTGGCCGATATCGATCGGGGTGGCGCGTTCGCGGCGCTCTTCGGCACCTGGGCGCTCCTCCCCGACGCCGACCGGGCGCGCATCGGCGGCTTCGTCCTGAACAAGTTCCGCGGCGATGCATCGCTCCTCGCGCCCGCGCCGGAGACCCTGCGCGAGCGCACGGGCGTCCCCACGCTGGGCGTGATCCCCTTCCTCCGCCTGGACCTCCCCGACGAGGACGCGGCGTCGCTGGAGGACCGTGGCGCGGCGGGCGGCCTGACGATCGCGGCCGTGCGCCTGCCGCACCTCTCCAACTTCGACGACCTGGACCCGCTCGCCGCCGAGCCCGGCGTGCGCGTGCGCTGGACGGAGAGCGTCGCGGGGCTGGAGGGGTGCGACGGCATCGTCATCCCCGGCACGCGCAACACCACGGGGGACCTGCGCTGGATGTGGGAGAGCGGGATTGCCGCCGCGGTGCGCGCCCGTGCCGCCGCCGGCGTTCCGGTCGTGGGCCTGTGTGGCGGATACCAGGCGCTGGGCCGCACCGTGGCGGACCCGCTGGGGCTTGAAGGCGGGGGCGAGGTGGCCGGCTTGGGGCTGCTGGATGTATCCACCGAGCTGCGCGAGGCCAAGACCACCCGCCTGGCCTCGGCCGAGTGGACGGGCGGTGGCGCCTTCGCGGCGCTCCGTGGCTCACGGGTGAGCGGCTACGAGATCCACCACGGGCGCACGCTGCTCGGCCCCGGCGCGGAGCCGCTGATGTCGGTGGAGGGGGAGCCCGCGGGGGCGGCGAGCGGCGCGGTGTGGGGATGCTACCTGCACGGCGCCTTCGCGGACGATGGGCTGCGCGGCGCCTGGCTGGGCTCGCTGCGCGCCGGCCACTCCGTCCGTGGCGGCTGGGAAGCTCACCTGGACGCCGAGCTCGACCGGCTGGCGGACGCGGTGGAGGGGGCGCTGGACATGGCGGCGGTGGACCGGATGATCGGAGGACGTCTGTGGGGCTGATCCTTGTGACGGGGGGCGCGCGGAGCGGGAAGAGCGGCTACGCCGAGCGCCGCGCCGCCGAGCTGGGCGGCGACGTGGTGACCTACATCGCCACCGCCGAAGCGCTTGACGACGAGATGGCGCGCCGCATCGCACGGCACCGCGCCGAGCGCCCCGCCGCCTGGCACACCGCCGAGTCCCCCCGCGCCGCGGGCGATGCCGTGCGCGCCGCATCCACCCCCATCGTGATGGTGGATTGCATGACCGTGCTCGCCTCCAACGCCCTCCTCGCCGCCGAGGCGCTGGGCGAAGAGGCCGCCCTCGCCGCCGTCCTCGCCGAAGCCGAGGCACTGCGCGACGCGGCCCTCGCGCACGGCGGAACGGTAGTTGTCGTCACCAACGAAGTTGGGATGGGCGTGCATCCACCCACGTCCCTGGGCCGCTGGTACCGCGACGCGCTGGGCCGCGCCAACGCCCTTCTCGCCGCCGCCGCGGACGAGGTGGTGCTGCTGGTGAGCGGCATACCGCTGCGGATCAAATAAAAAAGAGGGCTCACACAGAGACACAGAGGCACAGAGACGACTTCATCTCTGTGTCTCCGTGTCTCTGTGTGAGCCTTCTTTTTACTCGGAGCGCAGCGCCACCATCGGATCCACGCGGCTGGCGCGTCGAGCCGGGAGCCAGGTAGCCAGCAGCGTCACGGCCATCAGCAGCGCCGCCACGACGCCGTAGGTGAGCGGGTCCGCGGTGCCCACTCCGAACAGGAGGGTGGAGATGAGCTGCGACCCCGCCAGCGCGATGGCGATCCCCACCGCCACGCCGATCGCCGCCAGCCTCACCCCGCCCCTCACCACCATCCCCCGCACGTCCACGGGCCGGGCGCCCAGCGCGATGCGCACGCCGATCTCGCGGGTGCGCTGCGCCACGCCGTACGCCACCACCCCGTACAGCCCCACCGACGCCAGCACCAGCGCCACCGCGCCGAAGATGGTGAGGAGCGTGCCCGTGAGCCGCTGTGGATAGGCCGCGTCGCGCCGGAGCTGCGTGAGCGTGCGGAGCCCGAAGAGCTCCGCGTCCGCCGTCCTGGCCGCACGGCGCACCGGCTCCACGATGGGCGCCGCGTCGCCGCGGGCGCGCACCTGCAGCGTCACGTCCGTGCGCACCGACTGCTCCCATGGGAGGTACACCATCGGCCGGGCACCGGTGTGGCGCGCGTACACCATGTCCTCCACCACGCCCACCACCTCCACCACGCCGCGCCCCTCACGCTCCGCCCGCAGCCGCCTGCCGATGGGGTTCCGCCCCGGCCACAGCGTCCGCGCCAGCGAGCGGCTGACGAGCGCCACGGGCACGCCGCCGGCCCGGTCCTGCGGCCCAAAGGTGCGCCCGGCCAGCGCCCGCATCCCCAGCGTGGCGAAGAAGTCGCTCGACACCACGTTCACGTCGAGCGTGCGCGTGCCCGCGGGATCGCCGGGGATGGAGAAGTACTCCTCCACGCGCAGGTCGCCCATGGGCACGGCCTGGGTGAGCGCGGCGGCCTCCACGCCCGGCGTGCGGCGGACGACGTCCAGCAGCCGCAGCAGCGCAACGCGCGCCGCCGCCGTGTCGCCGCGTGGGGTGCGCAGATCCACGAAGCCGGTGGCCACGCGGCTCTCGTCGTACGGCGTGGGAGCGCCCTGCAGGCTCCACACGGAGCGCAGGAGGAGCCCCGCCGTCACCAGCAGCGCGAGCGAGAGCGCCACCTGCGACACGGTGAGCACGCTTCGCATCCGCGACGGCGATCGCCCGCTGCCCGCGCCGCCGTCGCGGAGCGCCGCCTGGGTGTCGCCGCGCGCGGCGGCAAGCGCGGGCGCCAGGCCGAACAGGATGCCCGTGGCCACCGACACCACGAGCGCGTGCGCGAACACGCGCGCATCCGGCGAGAAGTCGAGCGTGGGCGGGAGCTCCAGCAGGTTGAAGAGGCGCGACGAGGCCCGCGCCAGCGCCAGCCCGGCCGCCCCGCCCAGCAGCGCCAGCAGCACGCTCTCGGTGAGGAGCTGCCTCACCACCCGCCCGCGCGACGCGCCCACCGACACCCGGATGGCCACCTCGCGCCGCCGCGCCGCCGCGCGCGCCAGCAGCAGGTTCGCCACGTTCGCGCAGGCGATGGCGAGCACAGCCGCCACCACCACCGACAGCAGCGTGAAGACGAGGAGGACCTGGGGGGACGACGAGGCGCTCACCATCGTCCCGCCCGCGATGGCGCGGAGCTGCACGTCGCGGTGCGTCGCCGGATGCGCCGCCGACAGGCGCCCGGCGAGCACCCGCAGCGCGCTCCCCGCTTCGTCGCGCGTGACGCCGGGGGCCAGGCGGCCCATGGGAAAGATCCAGTGCGACCCGCGCTCGCGCAGCAGCGGCGCGCCGCCGCTCCCGGCCAGCAGAGGCTGCTGCGCCAGCGGGATCCAGACGGCGGGCGCCACCTCCACGTCGGTGCCGCGGAACCCCTGCGGCGCCACGCCCACGATGGTGAACGCCTGCCCGTTCAGGCGCAGCTCGGCGCCCACCACCCCGCTCCCGCCGCCCAGCTCGCGCATCCACAGGTCGTGCGAGACCACGGCCACGGGCCGGGCCCCCGCCACGTCCTCGTCGGCGAGAAAGCCGCGCCCCACCTTGGGCCTCACCCCCAGCACCTCGAAGTAGTTGCCGCTCACCAGCCGTCCCTCCACCCGTGCGCCGCCCTCGCGCACCAGCTCCGCCCCGCCCGACGCCGCGACTCCGGCGAACACTCCGCGCAACGCGGCGACGTCCAGGTAGTCCGGGTACGAGAGGGGGTTGGACGCGTCCGGGGCGCCGCGTTCGGTGGCGAACACGCGCACGAGCTCGTCGGGGCGCTCCACCGGGAGCGGGCGGAGGAAGACGGCGTTGGTGAGCGTGAAGACGGCCGCGTTGGCCCCGATCCCCAGCGCCAGCGTCGCCACGGCCGCCAGCGCGAACCCCGGAGCGCGGCGCAGCGAGCGGATGGCGAAGCGCAGGTCCTGGCGGAGCGTGTCCATGATTGCGTGGATGGAAGGGAGGAGGGCGACCCGCGCCTGCCCAGAGCGACACCCGTGCCCCGGGCGGGCGTTGCGGCGGAAGGGTTTACGTCATCCAGGGGCGGTGCCGGTGTTCACCACTGGGAAATTCTCATCCCAGAAATGAACAGGGGGCTCACACAGAGACACAGAGGCACAGAGATGACTTCGTCTCCAGATCCAGGCCATCATCTTCAGATCAGCTCCGCCGCCCGCGGACCCGCGTTCTGGCGGGTCCGCTCGGCGTCGGCGGGGAGGTCGGAGAGCATCTGGAAGTCGGCGAAGTCGAAGCCGGGGCCCACCATGCACGCCACCAGGGTGTACGCGCCGAGCGTGCGCGCCGCCTGCCACTCCCCGGCCGGTACGACGCCGAGCGCGTGGACGCCGTCGGACACGGGGCCGAGCACCTCGCGCTCCGCGGGCCCGGCGGCCTCCGGCATACGCCAGAGCTCCAGCAAATCGCCCTCCAGCCAGCACCACGACTCGTCCGACGCCACGCGGTGCCAGCGGCTGGCGCCGCCGTCGGCGAGGAGGAAGTAGATGGCGGTGAGGGCGCTCCGCTCCGAGCGCGAGTCGGCGGGCTGGACGGTGAGCGGCGAGCGGAATACCTCGCGGAAGGCGCCGCCCTCGGGGTGCGGCTGCAGCCCGAGGAGCTTCACCAGCTCGCGGGCACGGGGGTTGGATGGCTCGTTCACGCGCGCAGGGTCAGGGGTAAATCAGGGCAGGCTGGCTGGGCCGGGTATCCACTTCTCCACCTGATAGTACGCGCTGGACGACGAGCGCGCCTCTCCCGGCGCGCGGTACTCCACCTCCAGCGCGCGCACCTGGTCCGGCGAGCGCTCCTGCACGAGCACGCTCCGCCGGCCGGTATCGTCGGGATCCAGCACCGCGGCCTCCACGTGCCCGTTGGGCACGAACGCGCTGTAGAGCATCGTGCGCCGCCCCGCGGACTCCACGTACAGCGCCCACCGGTGCCCGTCTTCCCACAGCGCCCGCCCATCGGGGCCGAGCGTCACGTCCGACGCAAGAACTACACGCTCGGGCGTCCGGTCCCCGTCCAGGTCCGCGCCGACCTCGCGCCGGTACGCCCACCCCGCGACCTGCTCCACCGACCCCACGCGCGCCGAGTCCACGGGCGGCGCACTCAGCGGATTGTGCGCCTCCGGCCGCTCACGCCCGCACCCGCCCACGACGACGAGCAACAGGATTCTCGATGACAACCTCATCTCTGTGCCTCTGTGTCTCCGTGTGAGCCCTGTGGTTGCTCATGCAGTGTGCGTGATCGGAGAAGACAAAGCAATCTCACACAGAGGCACGGAGACACGGAGGAGAACTTCATCTCCGTGACACCTGGGCCCTGGGGGGCTATCCTCAAGAGAGTGAACGATCTCACCGGTTCAGGGGAAACGCTCGATGATGCGGATGCTTTTGGCGCTGGCGGTGGCTGGGGCGGTGGCGGCGCGGCCGGCGGCGGGGCAGCAGGGGGATGCAGCCATCCCGCTGTCGCCGGTGCTCGGCGGGTTCTCGTGGCCGGTGAGCACGCGGGTGGCGGAGACGCAGGCGTACTTCGACCAGGGCGTGCGGCTGATGTACGCGTTCAAGCCGGCGGACGCGCGGCGCTCGTTCGTGGAGGCGCGGCGGCGCGACCCGGAGTGCGCCATGTGCTGGTGGGGTGAGGCGTGGTCGCTGGGCCCCTACCTGAACGGTCCCATGGACGACGCCGACGCCCCCGCGGCGCACGCGGCGGCCATGCGCGCACGGGAACTGGCCGGGACGCGCGCCACGCCCGTGGAGCGGGATCTCGCCGCGGCGATGGCCGCGCGCTACCTGCCCGAGCACGCCCTGTCGGGGAGGAAGAGCCTGGACTCCGCGTTCGTGCGCGCCATGGCCGGGGCGCACCAGCGAGCGCCTCGCGACCCGCAGGTGGCCACGCTCTACGCCGACGCGCTGATGCTGCTGGAGCCGCGCCGCGGCACCTGGCCCGTGACGAAACCGTCCGTCGCGCTCATCCACGGCGTGCTGGAGGGGGTGCTCGCGCGCGACATCACCCACCCCGGCGCCTGCCACCTCTACATCCACGCGACGGAGACCACGCCCAAGGCCGGCGAGGCCCAGCGGTGCGCGGACCTGCTGGGCCGCGCCATCCCGGGGGCGAGCCACATCCTTCACATGCCCTCGCACACCTACAACCGCGTGGGGCGCTGGGGCGATGCCACACGCGTGAACCTGCAGGCGTGGCACACGGACCAGAAGGCGGCCCGCGGCGAGGGGTTCGCCATCTACCCCGCGCACAACCTGCACATGCTGCTCTTCTCCGCGTCGGTGGACGGGCAGGGCGCCATCGCCATGCAGGCCGCAAAGGATTACGCCAAGCTGGCCCCGGCCGACGGCGGCGCGCTCCACGCCCTCACCCTGGTGCGCTTCGGGAGGTTCGACGAGGTGCTGGAGCTGGATCGCGCGCCGTCGCACCCCATCCACCGGGGGCTGTGGGCTTTCGCGCGCGGCCACGCCCACCTGCGCCTGGGGAAGCCGGACAGCGCCCGCGCCTACCTCGCCCTCGTCGATTCGCTCGCCCGGCACACGCCGGCCACGCAGCTGTTCCGCGTCCACCAGCCCGCGCGGCTGCTGGGGGTGGTGAGCGGCATCCTGCGCGGCGAGCTGCTGCGCGTCGCCGGCCAGCGGGACGATGCGGTCGCCGCCTTCCGCGAGGCCATCCGCCTGGAGGAAGCCCTCACCTACGACGAGCCCGAGCCGCTCCCCTTCGCC